>NZ_CAWQUW010000012.1:0-422754 GCF_963898195.1 Vibrio sp. L3-7
ATCACTCATAGTCACCAGCATGTTGTTATGTCCATAGCGTTTACCAATATCAATTAAGCCTAGTGGTGATGAGCTAAAGGGACATTTTAACTTTGGAAAATAGTGACATTACAACTTTGCGCTTACAGATTCAGTGCGTATTATGTACGTTATGTTAAATTGATTTTGGCGTTTATAAGGCAGGTATCTCTATGTGATGCCCTGCCTTTATTCGATGTCGATATACTCTGATTTATACTTTGTATTTAACCATAATGGCTATTTACCATAAAATACCTAATATCCAGTGGTAATAATCTTCGATTTTACCCCTGGCATTAGTTAGAACTTAACCGCCAGCAAATTTAACTTTGTAGCCTTTCTTTTCAAGATGCGCTTTGAGCTTGTCACGAGCGTCGCCTTGAATCTCGATGTTGCCATCTTTTACTGAGCCACCGCAGCCACACACTTTTTTGAGTTCCGCTGCCATTAGTTTTAAAGGTGCGTCATCTAGGTCTAAGCCAGTTACGATAGAAACGCCTTTGCCTTTACGGCCTTTGGTTTCTTTTTGGATTCGAACGATACCATCGCCTTTAGGACGTTGGACTTTCTCTTCTTCAGGTGTGATACGACCTGTTTCTGTTGAATATACTAGGCTCATAAACTACTTCTTTTGTTGCTCTGCTTTTTGTTTTGCGAGTAAGTAAGCTTCTATATGACGCTGGATTGCAATCTTGCCGCCTTTGATAAGACGCCCGTTAAACATGCAATACCACGCGTTAGGCTCACCGGTGTCATTCTTGATCTGATAGCCGTTGAAGTTTTCAGTTAGGCCACCAGTTCCTCTCGACTTATTTAACGCCGTGAACTCTTTAGGGTCAATAATAGACGCAGTGTCAATCCACCAATCAATACTCTTCTTCACGGCAGCTAGGTTGCCCTGAATAACATTGTTTTTTAACTTAGCACGCCAAATGGTGTTGTTAGCATCCATCGATTGTAGGTGGACGCTTCGGTAAATTGAATTAGCCATATCTATTAATCATCTTTTTGTTTTCACTGCATTAATCATAAGTATACTTTTAATGATATCAAGCATAATATGGTAAAAACAGCTGTTGAGGTATGGTAATTTGAGAAAAAAAGTCCCTATTTTAACTGACTTTGTGACGATTAATTCATTTGTTGAAAAATTGAACAGCAATGCGACAATTAAAATTATAGATGAGTTAACAGGGCATCAATATTCTCATAATTCACTTTTAGGTATCTACAGTGATTGGAATCGCTATCATGCGTTCTGTACTAAAAATCGCATTAACACTCTCCCTGCATCTATCACTGCTATTCGTCGTTTCCTCGAAACTGAATCTAACGATAGAAAATACGCATCGTTAAAACGTTACACTGCAACACTTAGTTTGTTACACACTGTGCTCAACTTTGCCAACCCAATTAAACATAGGCAAGTTCGCTTTACCCTGCTCCACTTGCAAGCTCAGATGGCCGGTGACGCTAAGCAAACCAATGCCATGACATCTGCACACCTCACCGAATTGAACACGCTGCTTTCGCATGAGAACGTAAACTTAAAAGAGATTCGTGATATTGCAATCTATAATGTGATGTTCGAATGCGCTTTAAAGCGTTCAGAGCTCAAAGCATTATCAATGAGAGATGTTGATAGCTGTAACGAAGGCTACAAGATAACTATTAAAGATTCGGCGTATAAGTTGTCGCCAGTAGCAAGTGTGACCTTACAACGTTGGCTTTCTTTTACTGGTACAGATGATGAGTTCCCCGCATTTCGTGCGATAGATAAGCATGAGAACATTGGGCTTCAACCTTTGGATGATTCGTCGATTTACAGGATATTAAGAAGAGCAAGCGATATGCTTGCTCTCGCAGAAAATCATCACTTTTCAGGGAATTCGATCCGTGTCGGTGCGGCACAAGAGCTTTCGAAACAAGGTCTTAAGGTAAGAGAAATTCAGGATTTTGGACGTTGGCTCAGCCCTGCAATGCCCGCGCAATATGTGGGTTATGTTGGTACCGCCGATAATGAGAAAATGAAATTTAAAGCTATCGTACCTTGGCAATAAGCGGATAAAACCAAAGGGTTACCGTCAAGGAGGTTTGCAATAAGCACTCGGGGATCAAATAATCGGGCCCAGTTAATAAACTACTTGGTTATAAAAATGATTAGTGCCTTGGCTATGAGCTCAAGGCACTACTTTGATAATCTTAAGATGCGTTTGGGATAAGATGAACTAAGAGAGGCTCGTTCTCACGCAGTTCTCTAAGAACTGGCTGAATTTGTGGCCATCATGCTCAACCATTTTAGGGAACATAGAAATCGGCGTCATACCCGGGAACGTATTCACTTCATTCAGGTAAATCTCGTTGTCTTGCGTTAAGAAGAAATCGATACGAGACAAGTGACGAAGCTTCATTTGCGTAAATACCTTGCGTGCACTGTCTGCAATTAGTTCTAGTTGTTCATCTGTTAAGTTATTTGCTTCAACTTCGGTAATTGAGTGACTGTCTGAGCTGTATTTCTCTTCGTAAGAGTAAAATGCGCCATTAGGTGCAATCACCTCGCCTGGCTTACTAATGTGTAGTTCACCATCGATTTCATAAGCGGCAACTTCTAGCTCTCTAGGCACAACTGATTTCTCAACCAACACTTGATCCGAGAAGGTAAACGCCTTATTGATCGCTTCGCTTAACTCTTCCACTTGGTTAACTTGGTAACAACCTACAGAAGAACCTTGACGAGCCGCCTTCACGAACACTTTGCCCCAATTTTCAAAAGCTTGAGTCGCTTGTGAATGAGCTTGGTCGTTGTTATCTGATAAGAACAAATACGGTGTGTTTGGAATGCCCAGTGCATCGTACCAAAGCTTTGAAGTGATCTTGTTAAAGCTGTTGTTGCTTGCTTCAGAACCACAACCTAGGTACGGAATCTTAGCCAGTTCAAACAGTGACTGGATGTCACCCGTTTCACCTGGGAAGCCGTGAATGCAAGGCACAATGAAATCTACTTTTGAATCGAGTCCATCGCCACGTAAAGCTTGATTGTTGATATCGAGATAAACCAATTCACCTGAATCAAGACACCAGCCTTCGTTTTTAATCTCAACTCTTACAACGTTAAAATCTGCAACGCTATTGAGTTGTTCAAAAAGGTAATTGGCTGAAACTAAAGACACTTCATGCTCTGAAGATCCACCGCCGCAAAGTAGAAGGATGTTTGTGGTGTTCATGGGTAAATTCGGTCCTTGAAACTAGGAATACTGACTTCAATGATAAACAAAAGTCGAGATAGGTACAGTGTTTTGAACGTTAAATTTGTGTCCGAAAGAACGAGCGATTAACTATTAAACAAAACGGTTCGTCTTAAAACAAAAGAAGGAGCATTTGCTCCCTCTTTCTGAATTAAAACTTAGTTCAACTTGTTAAGCGTTGGGTATTCAGAGTTCTTGATGTCATCAATGCTCTTAACAAACGGCTTCAAGTTTTGGAAAGTGGTTGGCAGCGTTGAGATTGCCTTTTTAGCTTCTAAGCGTGTTGCGTAGTCACCGTAAAGGACGGTGAACCACTTAGTGCCGTTAACCATTTTGTAGTTTTCCCAAACTGGCTGAGAAGTCGTTGGTAGCATTTTCACGAAAGAGTCGACTTTGCTTTGGCTGCCCACAGCAACAACTTGAACCGTGTAACCAAAGCGTTGGTTCATGTCTTGTTGTTTCTTAGTCGGGCCTGTCACTGTTGTAACTGGCTTAGCTCTCGTTGTTTGAGCCACTTTTTGTTCAACAGGCTCTGTCTTGATAACGTTGACAACATTCTCTTCAACAACACCTGTTTGCTCAGATTGAGATACAACTGGAGCTTCAACCTTGGCAGTTTTGTACTCTTCTTGATAACTATCTGAAGTTACATTTGTAACATAGTCGTCCGATACACATGCAGCCAAGAGCAGTGGCAAAGTTACAATTGCAAATTTTTTCATGGAAAGCTCTATATCCTTAATAATAATTACTATAAATCATGCCGATACGTCGGTTTAGAATCAAGTTAACTTTGAGATTATACACCATTAGTGGGTGACCTATTTCACAAACTTTATCCAGTGTTTGCTTATTCATCTTAATTCGGTGAATTTGCCATCAACCCGTGAGTGAAAAGTAAGTTACGATGAACCTACGTGCATTGCTAGGATATGTCTATGAATCATCTTGATCCCCTACTCAAACCCCGTTCAATCGCTGTTGTTGGTGCTTCTCAACAAGAAACGCGCGCGGGATATATCGTTATGAACAATTTGCTGCACGGGGATTTTAAAGGTGCGGTCATGCCCGTTACACCGAAATATGATTCTGTCTCAGGGGTACTTTCTTACAAGGACATTTTGTCGCTACCTATCGTTCCTGACCTCGCGGTTTTATGTACTAACGCAACACGGAATGTAGCCATTTTTGAAGAGTTAGCGGAGAAAGGCATTGCTTGTGTAATTGTTCTTTCGTCAGACATGCATCAAACTAGTGACAACGGTGAAACGTTTGATTCCCGATGCCTAGCGATTGCCAAAAAACACAACATCCGTGTGCTTGGCCCAAATAGCCTTGGCATCATTGTTCCATGGTTAAAGCTAAACGCCTCTTTCTCTCCAGTTACTGCGCTGCCCGGTAAAATTGCTTTTGTTTCACAATCTGCAGCCGTATGTACCACTATTCTCGATTGGGCTAACGACAAAGAAATAGGCTTCTCTGCATTTATCTCGATAGGTAATGGCAGTGACATTGAGTTCTCAGAACTATTGGATTATCTAAGTACCGATTCTCACACCGAAGCAATCTTGCTTTATGTTGACAGCATTAAAGATGCAAGACGCTTTATTTCGGCTGCGCGTGCCGCATCTCGTAACCGACGAATTCTGGTGTTAAAAGGCGGACGAACTGCGAAAGGCAGAGCCGCTGCAATTGCGCATACTGGCGGTGCTGACACGTTAGATATTATCTATGATTCAGCCATACGACGTAGCGGCATGTTACGAGTTAAGAACTTACATGAACTGTTTGCTGCGGTAGAAACATTGACTCACTCAGTGCCACTGCGTGGTGAGCGGTTAGCTATCGTCACAAATGGTGGTGGCCCTGCAATTATGGCCGTGGATACCTTATTTGATCGAGGGGGCAAGCTTGCTGAGTTATCAGAACAAACTCTAGAGAGATTAAACAAAGTATTGCCATCAAGTTGGTCGCATAGCAACCCGATTGATATTGTTGGCGACGCCGGTGATCAACGTTATATCGATACCATTAACACGCTGCTTGATGGAGATGAAGCCGATGCCATTCTTATCATGCACAGCCCTTCTGCTATTGCTCATTCAGCCCAAACAGCTGAGCGAATTATTAAAGCAATTAAGAAACACCCTCGTCATAAGCGATTCAATATTCTAACTAATTGGTCTGGTGAGCTCACAGCAAGACCTGCTAGAAAGTTGTTTACAGAAGCAGGAATCCCAACCTATCGCACACCTGAAAGTTCAGTCGTCGCGTTCATGCACCTGGTCGAGTACAGACGTAATCAGCGCCAATTGATGGAAACGCCAACCACGGCCGAGAAAGTACACATTGAAGACTTAGCTGATGCAAGAAACTGGATTGAACGACAACTACTGGATAAAGACACAGTTAGCCTTGATACCCACCAAAACAGCCAGTTTTTCAAACATTTCAACCTAGATGTATTGCCGACTTGGATCGCTTCCGACCCTAGTGAAGCGGTGCACATTGCTGAAACGATTGGTTATCCGGTTGCCGTAAAACTCCGCTCACCAGATATTGCGCATAAGTCAGATGTGCAAGGTGTGATGCTCAACTTACGAAACAGTAGTGAAGTCGCAAATGCGGCTCAAGCGATTCTCGATCGCTCTCAATTGTCGTTCCCCACCGCACATATACATGGCCTGTTAATTCAAGGAATGGCGAAACTTGCGGGCGGCCAAGAGCTACGAGTGAAAGTCACTACAGACGAAACCTTTGGTCCAATCATTTTGCTTGGTCAAGGAGGCTCTGAGTGGGATGAGTCAATTGATGCCGCTGCAGCTTTCCCACCATTGAATATGACACTGGCGCGTTACTTGATAATTAGGGCGATAAAAAGTGGCAAGATTCGCCTGCAAAAACTGCCTAACCCGATCGACATTGAAGGACTCTCTGAGTTGCTGGTTCGTATATCGCAAATGGTAGTGGATTGCCCTGAAATACATGATTTGGATATCCACCCAGTACTGGCCAATGGTGACAAGTTCACGATATTAGATGCCGATATCATCTTGAAAGCGTACGAAGGCGATCCACAAGAACGTCTTGCGATTCGCCCTTATCCGGTCGAACTTGAAGAGAATATCGTACTCAAGGACGGCACCGAAGTGTTGCTACGCCCTATTCTTCCTGAAGATGAACCGCTTCATGCTGACTTTATTAATCGCGTATCTAAAGAAGATCTTTATAAACGTTTCTTTAGTGATGTTGGAGAATTCAACCATGAGGCATTAGCTAACTTTACTCAGATTGATTTCGATAGAGAGATTGCTTTTGTGGTTGTTCGTAAAGAACAAGGTGTTCCTGCGATTATCGGCGTATCAAGAGCACTGATTAACCCTGAGAACACAGATGCAGAGTTTGCCATATTAATTAGGTCTGATCTGAAAGGTGTCGGCTTAGGTCGAATTCTTCTGACTAAGGTTATCGACTACTGCCGAGCAAAGCAGACTAAGCAAATGTCTGGGATGACGATGCCAACGAACAGAGGCATGCTAACACTAGCTCAAAAGTTGGGGTTTGAGCTAGATATTAGTTTTGAAGACGGTACTGCGGATATGGTGTTGCCGTTACTTGAGTGACCATGTCTTTTTAAGGTGTTGAATACACCAAGATTTGGCGTCGCCCATTTTGTTGCGTCGCCAAGCCATCACGATATCAATAGGTTGTGGCTCAGTGCCCGCAATTCGTTGCAGAACACCAGATTCAATCAAAGGCTCGGCAATAACACTCGGTAAGGTGCCAATCCCTAATCCCGTCGTCAGAGCTTCTACTTTTGCAGGGAAGCTAGTCACTGTTAAACGCGGTTGTTTCTCTAGAATATTGATACTTAATGCCGGTTGGTCACGGGCTGTATCCGCAATTGCGATTACCCTGTAACTTTCTCTGGCCTTTTGGTCAAACTCACCGGAACGTTTGTGAACGTAGTGGTTTGATGCCGCGACCCAGACCATTTCCATTTTACCAATCACGTCACTTTTCATATCGTTTGGTATTGTATCGAGTTTCGGGCATACGAGTAAGTCGGCACGACCATCAGTGAGAGATTCCCAACACCCTGCCAAAATTTCTTCTTGCAAACGAACGCGTGTCTTACTGATTTTTCCGAGTTCATCGACTAATGGGAAAAAGTTGTTTATAGGGATAATGCCATCAAAGGCGATGGTTAGATCTAACTCCCAGCCATTAGCAAGAATACTCGCGTCATTAACGAGTTGTTCAGTAGCGCCAAGAATAATTCTACCTTGCTCTAATATTAACTGCCCCGCCTCCGTGAAATTTGCACGGTGCCCTGAGCGGTCAAAAATCATGATATCCAAGTCTTGTTCTAACTTTTGTATTTGATAACTCAATGAAGAAGGTGCTCGGTCCATTTCATTCGCTGCAGCGGCAAAACTCCCACGACGATCGATGGCATCCAGTATATGTAGTGCTTCAAGTGTTATTGGGCTATGCATCAGTATCCAACTTTATAAATGAGATGTTAATCACAAAAATTGAAGTATTCACCAGCTAAATGGAACGTTTAAAGCTTTTAAAATACAACGAGTTATACGGTTAAAGCAGGTTTAGACTGACAAAATCGAAAATAAATTCAAATGCAAATAATAGTAATTATCATTTAGATCCAATATTATCTTTCGCAAATCAAGATAATACTATGGAATTAAGGTAACTATCAGATGTATAAGCAATCCCTACTCTCTGCTTCAATCGTTTTAGCGCTTTCATCAACCTCAGCCTTTGCTGAAGATTATGCCCTATTTGACGAGGTTGTTGTATCGTCAACTCGTACGAATCAAACACTTATCAATACAGCGGCTTCTGTTACTGTCATCTCTGATAAGCAAATTGAAGAGAACATGGCAAAAGATGTTAATGAAATCTTCGAATACACTCCAGGTGTGACGATGAACTCGAGCTCTCGCCAAGGCGCCCAGACTATTAATATTCGTGGCATGGAAGGCAAACGCGTTAAGATTTTGGTTGATGGTTCATCGCAACCAGGTTCATTCGATGGTGGCCCTTATGCATTTATTAACTCTAGCGGTATTTCAATCGATCCCGATATGTTAAAAAGCGTCGAAATCATCAAAGGCGCTGCTTCAAGTTTACACGGAAGTGACGCTATTGGCGGCGTTGTTGCTTTCGAAACTAAAGACCCTTCTGATTTCTTAAAAGATGGCGAAGATTTTGGTGGTCAAGCTAAACTGTCTTACTCTTCGGAAGACAACTCTTTTAGCGAACATGTTGCGTTAGCGAATCGATTTGGCGACCTAGAAACATTGGTAGCTTACACGCGTCGAGATGGTGAAGAGTTGCAAAACTTCCGCAACCCTAACGACTTAGAGAACTACGCTGTTGAAGGTCAAGATACCTCAGCAGATAATCTTTTGGTTAAGTTGCAATACCAGTTAAACGAAAGTCATCGTATCGAGTTTTTAGCTGAGCTAATCAAAGATACTTCAGACTCTGACATCTACCACTCAAGCTACGATAGCTATACAGGTGCTGATGACACAACGCAAAATCGATTCGCTATTAAACATATTTGGTTCGCTGATGGCGCAATTGCCGATACCGTGACAAGTAAAGTATCGTACATTTCTAAAGAAGAGAATGGTGTAACGAAGCGCTTTAAACCAGCTGGTCCTGGATTTCCACCTTACGTACCTGCTAACAACGATAATCTTCAAACAAAAGATTATGAGTACACAGAAGATAAGCTTGAGATTGAAACGCAGTTAGATAAAGAGATAAACAACCATTACCTAGTTTATGGTGCGACATATACACACAGCGATATAAGCAACACGAATATGGAGTACAACTCTGATACTGCGACTGATGATAAGCTCTATGTATACACTCCTGATGCTAAAGAGCAAAAATTTGGTCTGTTTGTACAAGACGAAATTAGCCTAATGAACGACAAACTTATTGTTACTCCAGGTGTTCGTTTCGATCACTTCTCTACAGACCCTGGTAAAAATACAGGTGAGTCACTTACGGACTTCTCTGATTCTGCGGTAACTGGACGCTTAGGCTCAACATACAAACTTACTGATACAGGCACCATTTTTGGCCAAATTAGCCAAGGCTTTAGAGCCCCTTCTTTCGATGAACTGTACTACACGTATGACAACCCAGGACATGGTTACGTAAACGATCCAAACCCGGATCTTAAGTCAGAAACCAGTATCTCTTATGAGCTAGGTTACCGTCATAATACACAGGCCTCATCGTCTGAGATTGCGGCTTACTACAGTGATTACGATGACTTCATCGAAACAGTGGTAACGAAAAAAGTTGGCGGAACTACACACTACTCTAACGTTAACTTAGATTCGGCAACGATTAAGGGGATTGAGTTCTCGAACACGATACTTTGGGATGTTTTGGTAGGCGCGCCTGAGGGTGTTTCGACACACTTCGTGGCATCATACACTGAAGGTGAAGACGGAAACGGAAATGCGCTAAATAGTGTGAACCCTTGGAATGCTGTATTAGGTCTTAACTACGATGCTCCAAACCAAAACTGGGGTACTAGCCTTAAGTTAAACTACACGGCTAACAAGTCTGGTTCAGACATCAACTTCGATGACGAAAGTGGCGGCAACGCTGGTCAAGCTGAGCTTCCAAGCGCTACGGTTGTTGACCTGACAGCTTACTACAAGCCAATGAAGGATCTTACTATCCGTGGTGGCGTATTCAACTTAACTAATGAAGAGTACTACCGTTGGAACGACATTCGTGGCGATGATGAGCTTTACAAAGAAAACTCGCAAGCGGAAAGAAACTACGGTATCTCAGCTAAATACGAATTCTAATTCGTTAGTAAGCTGAACCACAGAAACGTATACAGCAGAAACTAAAAAGCCAGCTTAATGCTGGCTTTTGTTTATTTCACTAAAAAATGTATAAAAAAGGTAATAAGTGAAATTACTTCTCTGCCATCTCTTTCTTAACCATTACTGCAGCAGCAACGATGAAAGTGATAATTAGGCCTAGTTCCATGATTAACTCCAAAGAAAATTAACATTAAACATATAATTCGCGAGCATAATAACACAGCGGATACAGAATGATACTTTTTAACCACTAATTTACTTTTTATTCGATTTAGATCAAAAAAGATGCCCTGAAGCATCTTTTTGTACATTAATCATACGTAAAGCTAATGGGTTAGCTAGGGAAACCATCAGGGTTCGTTGACTGCCAGCGCCATGTATCTTCGGTCATATCAGACAGTGTACGCGTTGCATTCCAACCCAGTTCCTTTTGGGCTTTAGCTGGGTTTGCCCAACATTCTGCGATGTCACCAGGACGGCGTTCAACTAAGTTGTAAGGGATTTTTTTACCGCTTGCTTGCTCGAACGCTTTAACCATGTCTAATACACTTGAACCGTTACCAGTACCAAGGTTGTAGATATGGAGGCCATCTTTGCGCCCTACTTTCTCCAGGGCTGCGATGTGACCATCAGACAGGTCCATTACGTGGATGTAATCACGTACGCCAGTACCGTCTTTTGTTGGGTAATCGCTACCAAAAACAGACAGAGATTCGCGTCGGCCAACCGCAACTTGAGAGACAAATGGCATTAGGTTATTTGGAATACCTTGCGGGTCTTCGCCTAGCTCACCACTTGGATGTGAACCTACTGGGTTAAAGTAACGCAGCAGTGTAATGCTCCAATCTGGGTTTGCGTTTTGGAAGTCCGTTAAGCACTCTTCAACCATTAGTTTACTGCGACCATAAGGGTTAGTTGCGCTTGTGGGAAAATCTTCTGTGATAGGAACACTCGCGGGATCGCCGTAGACCGTTGCGGAAGAGCTGAATACTAGGGCTTTCACACCAGCGTCACGCATCGCATCAACAAGAACTAGAGATCCATTAACATTGTTGTCGTAGTATTCAAGAGGCTTAGCTACAGATTCACCGACCGCTTTTAGGCCAGCAAAATGGATAACTGCTTCAATGTTGTGTTGCTTCATGGTTTCAGTCAAAAGTGCTTTATCACGAACGTCACCTTCAATGAAGTTTGGGCGAACACCAGATACTTTTTCGATACGATCTAGAACGCTTGGCTTACTGTTGTACAAGTTATCAAAAAGCACAGGTGTCATTCCCGCGTTGATCATTTGGATACTTGTATGGCTACCAATGTAACCCATGCCACCTGTAACTAAAACATTCATGTTTAGCAGACCTTTTAATTAAAATATTCAACCTATCGCTTATGATACAACAACTTACAGTGAATTCACAAACGCCTAGTTTCATTGGTGTTCTTTAAAGAGCATCAACTGACCAATTTCTTTTCATTTGGCTCAATATATCGCGTGGTTATGTCGTGTGATCTAGTCACAAAGTCCAGAATCGAACATTCTTTAACCGAACATTGAACGAACACTCTGCATTAATAATGAGTGCTAGATTAACAGTAGTAAAACTTTGAATTAGGTCACTGTTTAATTTGTTCATATATAAGAGTGTCATTAGATACCTAAAGCTAAAGGAATAGTGGCAAGTGACGACGAAGATTTTGCTTAATTGCGATATGGGAGAGAGTTTCGGCAACTGGAAGATGGGTGATGATGAGTCGGTCATGGAATGGGTCGATATGGCAAACATCGCTTGTGGCTTTCATGCGTCTGATCCTCACGTGATGTCAAAGACAATCAAACTTGCGCAGCATTACCATACTCAAATTGGCGCCCATCCTGGCTACCAAGATTTGGTAGGGTTTGGACGTCGCTCAATCCCGCATGCCATGGGTGAAATTAGTGAATTAGTTTGTTATCAAGTGGGCGCATTACAAGCGCTTTGCCGTTATCACCATACTTCTGTTGGGTATGTGAAACCTCATGGTGCCCTTTATAACGATATGATGGCAAACACCGATGTTTTTAACGCAGTCGCTCAAGCGGTGGCTGAGTTCAATATCCCTCTGATGATTCTCTCTTCTTCTGATAACCAGCAGTATTTAGATATTGCTGACGATCACGACTTACCTCTATTGTTTGAAGCGTTCGCAGATCGAGCTTACTTGAATAATGGCCAACTCGCGCCACGAACTCAGAAAGGCTCGGTTTATGTTAATCAAGATGACATCTATAACCAAGTCATGCAGATCGTTAATTATGGTTCGGTAACGACGCTTGAGGGTGAAAGGCTGCCCATTGAGGCCGATACCATTTGTGTGCATGGTGATAATCCTCAATCCATCGCACTCATTAGAAAAATCAGACAAGATCTTAATGCATTTAATTAGTACGAAGCGTAACTCCATCGCACGCTTAACCATTAACCATTAACCATTAACCATTAACTGCTAAATTCCGTGTGTGACTTAAAACATGGAAGTTAGAAAAGCTAAGTCTGGAAACAAAAGAGCTAAACGTATGGAAGCGAAATGACGACGAATCCGATTGAATTTAATATAGCGCCGGTTGCCGAATGTACCGTTCTAGTCACGTTAACGTTGCCGCATTTAAAAGGCGACACCAATGCTATCAATGCGCAGTATATGGCACACTTTTCTGATGCTATTCGCCAGAATTTAGCAACCGTGTTGATGAATGTGACACCCGCTTACCACACCATATTGGTTGACTACTTACCTTATCGAATTTCAGAGCAACAGTTTATCGAACAGCTTAATTCGCTGTTAGCTAAAGCGCTTTCTTCCTTCTCAGAGACTCAAGCAACGCTCAATATTATTGAACTCCCCTCCTATTATTCACCTGAAACCGCGCTCGATTTAGATAGGTATCAGGAAAAAGGTTTATCGATGGAGGACATTATTAAGTATCACACCTCTCAGACTTACATTGTCAGTGCGATAGGATTTATTCCCGGCTTTGCCTTTATGTCGGATGTGGTTAGTGAGCTTGCGTTACCACGTCACTCAACCCCGCGCTTAAGTGTTCCGAAAGGAAGTATCGCTATTGCAGGCTCAAAAACAGCGGTTTACCCATCAGAGTCACCAGGTGGCTGGAACATTATTGGCAATTGTCCTTTGTCACTGTTTGACCACAGCCAATTGAAGAACGCAGATACTACACAAGCCCCACTGTCACTGCTTAATGTTGGCGATACTGTTCGTTTTAAAGCGATATCAAAACATGAGTTTATGGATCTTAGGTTTATAGAGCTTGGCGGAGATATCATTCATGGGTAAATTAATTGATAAACCGACGCTTACAGTCGTTAAACCAGGCCCTTTGAGTTTGATTCAAGACTTTGGCCGATTTGGTGTCGCTCACCTTGGATTGACACAAGGCGGCCCAGTTGATGATTACTCTTATAGTTGGGCCAATTATCTTTTAGGAAATGCCGTTAACTTAGCGGCGTTGGAAATTACACTCGGTCAATGTGCTCTAAAAGTAGATTTTGACTGTGAGATGGCGTTATGCGGCGGCGATTTACAAGCGAAGTTAGATGGTAAGCTTTTAAATAACTGGAGTACTTTCCAAGCGTTCAAAGGGCAAGTTCTCTCATTTGGCCTACCTAAAAATGGATTAAGAGCATATTTAGCGATTAAAGGAGGCTTCGATGTTCCATCAACTCTTGATAGCTGTTCTACAGTGACTCGTGAAAAGATTGGTGGATTAACGCAAGATGGAGAACCCTGCCAGCAAGGACAAAAAATTGGCTTTATCAAACACTCCCTTATTCGCCCTTTTAAACCGCTGAGTGTTACCTTCCGATATAAACCTGATTACAACTTGCCCGTAAACTTGAGAGTTATCGAAGGTTATCAAAGTGAATTATTCTCGGAGTTAGCAAAAGAAACCTTGTATAACGCGCAATATAGCGTTGATCAAAATTCAAATCGCATGGGTTACCGACTTAGTGGCAAGTCGGTCGACTCTCCTGACATTACGTTATTGTCGGAAGGCATTGCCCTTGGCGCCATTCAGATACCACAAGATGGACAACCAATTGTGTTACTCAATGATCGACAAACGATTGGTGGGTATCCGAAGGTTGGATGTGTGGCTAGAATCGATTTGCCACGTTTGGCACAAGCAAAACCGGGGCATCAGATATCTTTTAGCAAAGGCGATCGCTTAGGGTTACAAGATGTATGGTGTCAGTGGGCGCAGTTTTTCGGTTATTGATATTTTTTGTTTAGAATTGCTATTCGAAGTTTCCGCGATTAAGTTCGCATCAAAAGGTGTTTAAATTAAAAATCCAGCTCACTGCTTATTACTTACTACTTACGGCTTGCTAATAAGCTGGATTTAATTTTTGTGGGTCTTGGTTTTAGGCACCAACAGGGCTGAACCAGCTTTTAGTGGTGATCTTGCCCTGATATTTTAGCAAGAGCATCTGGATATCCACGTTCTTGTGTCAAATCTATCGCTTTGTTTTCAATATCATTTAGATTAAGTGACATTGTCACTGAGTGTGCATCCTCGATCGATGCAGTGTCCGTCACACCAAACCAATGCTGAGCAACCT
The DNA here is from genome assembly GCF_963898195.1 of Vibrio sp. L3-7. Taxonomy (NCBI): domain Bacteria; kingdom Pseudomonadati; phylum Pseudomonadota; class Gammaproteobacteria; order Vibrionales; family Vibrionaceae; genus Vibrio; species Vibrio sp. L3-7. Next base: position 14,779 of record NZ_CAWQUW010000012.1, read on the forward strand.
TTTGCGCAGCCTCTAACGTTGAAGACGCTTTCACCACTTCAAGTCGAGCATAGCGATCACCGCAGAATGAAACGTCAGAAGCTCTTAAACTCGGATCGGTTCCAGGAATCTGCTGTGCGCCGAAAAGAGGTTTTCCGCCAACCTGTGCAGAACGAAAACTTGGGATGAACTGAGACATATGATTAATTGCAGCGCGGGTTCTTAACTCAAGTTGCTCTTCGCTCCAACCGGAGACGATTTTCTTAAGAAGTTTAGAGGGTAACTGAGGTTGTGACGAATTCGTCGAAGACGATACCAGCCCGCCTTCAAACAACGTAATCCCTTCTGTCATGCCATGTAACTGAAACACGCCATCAGCATACGGAGTCAATTGAGCCATACCTTGTGGTGTGCCTCTCGGGCCATGAAAGATAACTTCTGGCCACTCTTCTTTACATTCTTGAGAGTATGGCCACTCAGTAACGTATGCGGCTTTAAACTCAACGAGTCTTTGCTGCTTAGAACCGACAAAATCATCAACGATGCCAGTTTCAAACCCACTCGCATTGATCAAATAGTCCGTCGTTAGGTGTTGGCTTTGGTTATCGTGGTTCGAGTAAGTCAAAGACCAACCTTGCCCCGTCGATTCAACTGATTTTAAACGACTGTTAGTTAACACCGTACAATTAGGTTGCTTATCTAAAGACAATTGAGCCGTCGCTGAAAGTCGAAATACGCTCCAGCCATACTCTTGCACCATCGCGACCGGGTACTTAAGCGTGTCCAAATTAGTATGCTTAGCAAAAGGAATACACCAGTCATCAAGTGAAATGGGTCTTAACGGTTGAATTCTTGTAGAAAGCGCTAACAACTCGTCTTTGCTATAGAGCTTGTAATACTCTTCCGGGTCACCAAGCACTTGGTTGCTTTTGTCTTGTTTAACAAGGTCAGCATAAGCGTCTTTGATTATCTTTAGACGAGGAAGCAGATCCATCGGTTCCCCACCATCACTATGCGGCACAGCAATGATTGTTGGGCGAATATTGATCGTGTGGGGGAATAAGCGGACGGTATCAATTGACTGAGTGAGCAGTTGAAGACATTGCTCTACAGAAATATCTCGATACAAATTGCCGCCCGCGTGCAGGTGGCAAATAGGTGGGCCATTAACCAAACTCGGCCCTTTTTCCAAGATAGTGACCTTAAAACCCAACTCGCTAAAGTGAATCGCGCTTGTCGCTCCGGCAATACCGCCACCAACAATGGCAATAGAAGGTTGATTTGTATCCGTTTTGTTGTGGTTCATCGTGTTCTGTAGAATATGATTAACTGCCTCTATTCTACTTTTGTTCTGCGACGAATTAAAACACATTTTTTTCAAGGTCTTAGCTTGGCGGTTATTAATATCTATGTAAAAAACATAAATAATCTCTTGACTCAATAACTCCAGATAGAGTTTTAAAGGTTATTCTAACAGTCAAATTTGTCCTAAGTGACGCCACATAAAGGCTGCCTCAGTACTCGTAAAACAATGATGTTAACTTATCCCTAAAGTTATCCACCGTTTTTGTGGATAACTGTTGATAACGTTCTTGCTAAGTTGCGCAAACCCTTTATTTACAGGGACTAACCGTTGCTCGCTAAAAAGGCATTATTGCGCAACTACTTTCAAATAATGCTAAAAAATACCGATTTTGAGGTGTGAAATTTTTTACTTATGCTAGAAGCTGGTCAAATAAAAAACGGTCCAAAGCGAGATATTATAAATAGTACATTACTAAGTATAAATAATTCACTTTTAGACCGTTTGTTAAGTTTGGGTCGAATTCGTTATTTGCTAATGGTTAAAGGTTATTTACTAGTGGTTAAAAGTTAATTGCTATCCAAAATCTTTGTTCATTGGCGCAAGTAACCGTTTGATCAAACTATTCACCACAGCAGCTAATGTGATGAAGGTAAGGATAGGTAAAACTACCCAAAGAATTGGGTGAAGCGACGGTTCTAATTCGAAACCAAAGTTCATCACACCGGCAACGCTGAGTTCTGAACCCAATGCAGCAATAGACCCCGCCACCAATGCCATCAATCCATACTCACACCAAATGGTATTGAGAATTCTCTTCTTGCTCGCACCTAACGTGCGGTACAAACGTATTTCTTGTTGTCTTTGAGACAAGCTCAGTCGCAACAGAGTAAAGATTAGCAACAATCCCGCCACCACACCCAAAGCCGCAAGTACGGTTATCGACCAAACAATCTGTTTGAGCAACTCTTGGATCTTGCTACCCATCTTACGAATATCCATCAAACTCACGGTTGGGTGATTTCGAGAGAGTTCGTTGAGCATCTGATTATGTTGTTCCTCTAGTCTGAAACTCACGAGCCAAGTAGAAGGAATAGAGCTCAAAACGTCAGGAGTAAAGATGAAGTAAAAGTTCGGTTTCATTTCACGCCATTCTACCTTGCGGATGCTATTAACCTTGGCAGAAACACTTTGGCTGTTAATAGTAAACGACAGTTCATCACCAATTTTTAATCCGAGTTGATCAGCAACATCAGATTCAACAGACACGCCCTGCTCTTGCGTCCATACGCCTTCTAGCACTTCATTGTATTCAGGTAGACTATCACCCCAAGTGAAGTTAATTTCTCGACTCAGTGCGTCCGTACCTTCGGACGTATCACTGTACTCGTTAGCTTCCACTCCGTTAATTGTGGTTAATCGACCACGAATAATTGGGAACGCTTGAGTACGCTCTACCTCATTCGAATCGATGGTCGCCAGATAGCTGTCTTTCTCATAGCTTGCAATGTTAAGCGCAAACGCATTAGGTGCGTTCTCGGGCAAAGTTTGCTGCCAATCTGACAACAAGTCACTTCTCACTAGCCATATGATCGATAGCAGCATCAAAGACAGCGCTAATGAACCAAATTGAATCCCTGTTGCTAATGGTGTGCGATTAATTCGGCTTAATGCCAAACGCATAGATGTCGACGTCGGCAGTTTACCAACCAAACGCAGAACAAGCGTACTTACAATCGCGAGCACTAAAAACAGGCAAGCGATACCTGCTAGAACTATCCATACCAACAGATTGTCGCCGTACATCAGCATCATTGGAATTATAGGTACCAGCAATAACAAGTATTTCTTGTAGCTTTCACTTGATTGGTGACTCGATTGAATCACGCTGATTGCCGAGGTGTTTACCAAGCCAATTAACGGAATACCTAGCGCAGGCACACCAATGAGGATACTTGATAGAATCGCTAAAATGACGGGTTCAATACCATAGCTAGGAAGTGGTGTTGGTAACAAATCACCCAATGGTATACGCAGTAAAAACTCCAGGCCGATACCTATGGTAATCCCTAGCACGGCACCAATAAGCACCAGTAGAGATACCTGAACCGACAACCATTTAATGATCCATTGCTTGCTCGCGCCTAAACTCTTAAGCATCGCAATGGTTTTACGGCGACTCGCAACATAATGTTGGCAAGTGAGTACCAAAGTGGTCGCAGCCATGATCACAACGATAGCAACGGTTAACGAAAGATATTGAGTTGTGCTCTCGAACATGTCGTTAGTGCGACTTGCTGAATCTTGCGTGCGCCAGCGGTCGCTCGGCGTCAGTTCGATACTGTCTTGTGCGACTTTCAGTTTTGTATCATCACCATTTAGAAACAGCCTAAAGCTTACACGGCTGCCCGGTTGAATCGCTCCAGTGGCATCGATGTCACTTGTATGAATTAGTACGGCAGGCATTTGCTGGAATGGGTTAAAGCTCAAACCTGGCTCTTGAGTGATTCGCCCTGTTATCGTTAAATCCGCATCGCCTATCGTGACATTGTCACCTATTTCAACTTCTAATTGCGCAAAGATACGTTCATCAAGCCACAGTTCACCCGGTTCCACATGATTACTTGCCGCGTTATCTGCGCCTTCCAGTATCATTTCACCACGTAATGGGTAATTACTTTCAACGGCTTTAACCGTGACTAACTGCATTGAGTTATCACTGAATGCCATGGTTGAAAAACGAGTTAACTGAGAGCTTTCTAACTGTTCAAATTGAGTGAGGTCGAGTAAAGCTTGTGGAATTGGGTTTGCTGAGATGAACACACTATCGGCAGTAAGCGCATCTTTGCCCTGTTTAACAATTACCTGCTCCATACGCTCGGCCAACGCCGACAGCGCGAAAACACATGCAATGATCAATGTTAATGCTATGGAAACTGGCCACAACTGACCGTGTCGAATCTCTTCGATGCTCCAGGAGAACAGGCGTTTGTTGAGTCCCTTTGATGAATTCAATTTAGACTTCCTCTATATGACCGACGTGCATTTTCAAAGTCCGTTGGCAACGCTGTGCTAGCTTAGGGTCGTGCGTCACTAAGACCAGTGTTGTGCCGTGGGACAAGTTGAGTTCAAACAACAGCTCAACAATTTTTGCTGCCGTTTGTTGGTCGAGGTTGCCGGTAGGCTCATCCGCAAATAAAATTTTTGGTTTGATCATAAAGGCGCGGGCTAAAGCAACCCTTTGTTGTTCACCGCCTGATAGCTGAGATGGTAGGTGATCGAGCCTGTCTTTTAAGCCGACAGATTCTAATAAAGCGGTCGCACGTTCGATGTCTTCATCTTCGCCTTTAAGCAAACAAGGTAGCGTGACATTTTGCAGTGCAGATAAACTTGGAATTAACAAGAAGCTCTGAAATACAAACCCGACAGACTCACTGCGGATCTTAGCCCTCGCTTCATCATCAAGTTGTGAAAGCGGCTGACCTAACAAACTGATTTCGCCCGTTGTTGGAACATCCAGGCCTGCAAGTAATGTCATCAAGGTCGATTTACCAGCACCAGAGGTCCCCACAATCGCCACAGTTTCGCCTTCACGAATATCAATATCGACGTGTTCTAAGATTGTTAAATGTTCATGATTAGTAGACACTGTCTTAGAAACAGCTTCTGCTTTTATGATGGATGTATGCATGACTCGACTAATTTCCTTTTTATTTTTTATTTTATTTTCAACGGCTTCTTTGGCTCAAAATACTGATCTAGTTCAAAATCCTACGTCAGCTCCAAACGCTACTTTATTGATACTTGGCGATAGTTTGAGTGCTGGCTACAACATGGATATCAAACAGAGTTGGCCAAGTTTGCTGCCAGACGCCCTAACCAAGCATGATAAAGCGATTACTGTGGTTAACGGCAGTATCTCTGGTGACACAACGGGCAACGGTTTAGCACGTTTACCGCAACTGCTTGAAGAACATGCTCCTAATGCCGTTCTTATTGAACTTGGAGCTAATGATGGCCTTCGCGGCTTCCCACCTAAGCTTATGTCAGCAAATTTAGAACAAATCATTGACCAAATAAAAGCGGCCGGTGCTGAGCCAATCATGATGCAGATTAAAATCCCACCGAACTACGGTAAACGTTACAACCAGCAATTTGAATACGTTTTTACGTCCCTTGCTGATCAAAAAAATGTACCGCTTCTGCCCTTTTTTCTAGAGCATATCATCCTTAAACCTGAGTGGATGATGAACGATGGATTGCATCCAAAACCAGAAGCTCAACCTTGGATCGCTCAATTTGTCGCCGAAGAATTATATCAGTATCTTTAGGTTTTAATGGTCTAGCTCAATAAATTTTACACAGCTTTACGTTAGCCTGAGTGCATATCACCGTTAACTGTAAGGTTATTTATGCTGATCGAACCAATTATCAAGGGTGTGGTAGCAAAAAGCGCTCACCCTCTTGGCTGTAAAGAAGCCGTAAAGCAACAAATCAAGTTTGTTAAGAGTGCGCCGCAAATCAAAAACGGCCCTAAACGAGTACTGATTATCGGCGCTTCCTCAGGCTTCGGCCTTGCCGCCCGCATCGCTCTCACCTTTGGCGGTGCAAAAGCTGACACCATCGGCGTTTCATTCGAACGTGGTCCAAACGAAAAATCTCTTGGCAGTGCAGGTTGGTACAACAACATCTACTTCAAAAAAGAAGCGGAACGTGAACAACGTACTGCGATCAACATCGTCGGCGACGCATTTTCAAAAGAGACACGAACCCAAGTTGTAGAAGCAATCGAAACCTACTTTGAAGGTGAAGTCGATCTTATTATTTACAGCCTTGCAGCAGGCGTCAGACCAAAACCGGACTCCGACGAATACTGGCGTTCTGCGATTAAACCAATCGGTGAAAGCGTTACCGGAGCCACTATTTCCCTTGAAAACGACCGCTGGGACAACAACACACTTGAAGCTGCAACTGAAGAAGAAGCCGAAAGTACACTTAAGGTGATGGGCGGAGAGGATTGGGGAAACTGGATCGACGAGCTAATCAACGCGGAATCTATCGCCCCAGGTTGCAAGACGATCGCGTTTTCTTACGTTGGCCCAGAAGTCACACATCCTATTTATTTAGACGGTACTTTGGGCCGCGCTAAGATCGATCTTCATCAAACAAGCCATGCGCTCAACCTTGAACTCGCAAATTTTGATGGTAATGCTTATGCAACGGTTTGTAAGGCATTGGTCACAAAGGCAAGCGTATTCATTCCGGGGTTAAGCCCTTACCTGCTCGCTTTGTATAAAGTCATGAAAGAAAAAGAGACGCACGAAGGATGTATCCAACAGATGCAGCGTCTGTTTAACAGCAAGTTATACGGCCAATCGAAAGTACCGCTTGATGGCGAACGCCTCATACGAATGGATGAGTGGGAGTTAGACCCAGAGACACAAGCTCATGTTACGGAGCTACTCCAGGGAATGGATGAGACAAACTTTCAAACCTTGGGTGACTACAAAGGGTTTAAAGAAGAGTTTTTGCAGTTAAATGGTTTTGCTCAACCATCGGTAGACTATAACGAGAGACTTAGCCCTGAAGATTTTATAAAGTTAAAGCCTTAATTGAAACTTATCTCATTACTGAGACCCAGATTCATATTTGAAAACCTCTGCAAAATTGCAGAGGTTTTTTTCTACAACATTTCTTATACTTAGTTAACGTAAGGTTCACTATTTTTTGGGTTCATCATAATTAACACAGGATGTGTTGATGCATTTAGCATAATTGACTCGGAGTCATATGAAGAAAATCAAAACTATAGATTTAGATATTCCTGACGATATGGGGTCCAGTTGGCAAAATATCGTTGACCTGTTAGCTCAAATCACTCAAGTGCCAGCCGCACTTATCATGCGTGTTCACTCCAATTATATCGAAGTATTCTCAACCAGTAACAGTGATAACAACCCATATAACAAAGGTGATACGGAAACCTTGGGAAATGGGCTTTATTGCGAAAGTGTTATGGAGTCTAAGCAACAACTCGTTGTGCCCAATGCGTTAGCCGACCCGAAATGGGAAAACAACCCAGATGTGGAGCTCGGTCTAATCTCTTATTGTGGTATCCCGTTACTCTGGCCGAACGGTGAACTCTTCGGCACCATATGTATCTTAGATTCTAAAGAGAACCACTACACACCTACCTACATCAAATTACTAGAAAGCTTCCGTACGTCTATAGAGTCGCAGCTCAAAACTCTGTTCCAACACGCGAAACTGACTCAGATGAATCGCGACTTAAAGAACCGTGTTTACACTCGAACGAAAGATCTCGCAAGTCTTAACTATTCGTTAAACCAAGAGATAGACAAGCGCAAAGCTGCCGAACAAAAGATTAACTTCCAAAAGAATCACGATCTAGGGACAGGTTTTTTAAACCGCAACGCCTTTGAATCCCGCTTAAATCACAAACTATTGTCTAAAACAAAGCTGACTGATTGTTCATTCGCTGTTGTCCATATTGGATTTACTAACGGAAGACGCATACAAGCACGCTATGGTTATAACGCGTTAGATCAAGTGCTCGTCGAATACCGACAACGAATCGACAGCATTTCCGATCTTGAGGTAATAACAGCGCGCCCTACTTCTATCGATCTCGTACTTGCGTTCAGTGTTAAGGATTTACACCATCGCCTCGAAGAGCTCTGCCAAACTTTGGTTAAAGTGGGTCACTCCGAATTTGCTATTGAAAACGACAAAGTTCATTTGCATGCGTTTATCGGAATTGCGGTAACGAATAGTGAAGACAATGCAGAAAGTGTGTTACAAAAATCCTCAGAAGCGATGCTTGCCTGTAAAGATTCAGGACAAAAATTCGCTTACTACTCTCAATCTCATACAGAAGAACAGAGCCACATCAATAAAATTGAAGGTTATTTGCTGCAAGCGGTTCGCAATGATGATCTCATGCTCTACTTTCAACCAAAAGTATGCCCGTTAACTCATCGTTGGGTTGGTGCTGAAGCCCTGTTACGTTGGCGCCATCCTGTGTTAGGCGACATTTCCAATGAAACCTTGATACACATGGCCGAACAAAACGGTCTAATTTTCGAAGTGGGTAGCTTTGTTCTACGCTGTGCGATTGAAAAAGCCAAAGAATGGTCTGAATACGTTGATGACTTCAAAATGGCCGTTAATGTGTCAGCGGTACAACTTAAAAACGCACATTTCGCTGAACAAGTTGTCCATCTATTGGAAACGTATCACCTTGAACCTCGGTTCTTGGAACTTGAAGTGACAGAAAGCGGACTGATCGCAGATGAGGTTGTTGCCAAGAATACGTTAGAGTCATTACATGACATTGGCGTTACATTGTCACTAGATGATTTTGGTACGGGTTACGCCTCATTCAGTTACCTTAAGAAGTTCCCGTTTGATGTAATCAAAATTGATAAAAGCTTCATTGACCAGATGCTGAACTCAAAAGAAGATTCAGAAATTGTCCGTTCTATTGTCCAAATTGCAAAAAAACTCGACTTAAAAGTCACTATTGAAGGCATAGAATCCGAAGTTCAGGAGAAATTTATTATTGATGAAGGCTGTGATGTGGGACAAGGCTACCTATATGGTAAGCCGATGCCGAGCCAAGAATTCGAACACAGCTTAATCAATCAAAACTATTTAGGGACAACTCGCTACGCTTAAAGCGAAAAAGATCAGTTAGTTTTGGATTTAGGCCTACTTTCTCTTTACTCTAAAGGTGGTGATTTTTATAATCGCCGCCTTTCTGTTTTTATCTTCCCTTTATATAGGCATTCCTCGTTATGGATCAGTTGACTGCAAAGCTTAAAAAGCTCGAAAAACAAAACTTCCGCGCATATCAACAAATTAAAGGTCAATACGACTTTGCTGATTTCGAATTACACATCGACCACGTTCAAGGTGACCCTTATGCATCTTCTTCGCGTTTTCGCGCAACACGTGCTTGGTCGTTAACAGGGTTAGATTGGCTTAAAGAAAAGTCTTACGAATACCAAGTAGCAGCACGTGATTTCATTGCACGTAGCTTCTCTGAATTTGCCAAGCAAGAAACGACAGTATCTATCGCACTAACAGGTCAAACTGTTTTAGATAACACATCTGTAGTTTTCACCGAGCACGGTATCGAAATTCGTTTTCGTATCAACCTACCAGCTGATGGTCGTAGTATTCTTGCAAAGAAAGCAATCAACATCATTACGTTCTATTTGCCTAAGTTTATTCGTCGCGCAACTCTGGAACGCGAACTCAACATCGAAGCGATGATTAAACATTGTGAAGCCGTTGAAGACCAAGACGCATTGCGCGCTCAATTGGAAGAAAACAACCTAACGGCATTCGTAGCAAATGGCAGCGTATTACCTCGTATTGCGGGTAACTGCGATTTACCAATGAAAGGCGCGGTTCCTTTTCTAGCACCAGAGTCTTTGAGTGTTACGTTAAACACACCAAACCAAGGTGATGTGACTGGTTTAGGCATTCCTAAAGGTATCACACTGATCGTTGGTGGTGGTTTCCATGGTAAATCTACGTTATTGAACGCCGTTGAACGTTCTATCTACAACCATATTCCAGGCGATGGTCGTGAAGGTATTGTGACTGCTACTGATACTATGAAGATCCGTGCAGAAGATGGCCGATGTGTCCATAACTTGAACCTTTCAAACTACATCAACCATTTACCAATGCAAAAAGACACGTCTGATTTCAGCACACAAGATGCGTCTGGTTCGACATCGCAAGCAGCTTGGTTACAAGAATCTATTGAAGCAGGTGTACAAACACTCCTTATCGATGAAGATACGTCAGCGACTAACTTCATGATTCGCGACGAACGCATGCAAGCATTAGTATCAAAAGGTGCTGAACCAATCACTCCACTTGTTGATCGTATTGGACAACTTCGTGAAGAGATGGACATCTCAACTATCGTGGTAATGGGAGGTTCTGGCGATTACTTAGATGTGGCTGACACTGTGATTCAAATGCACGACTACCAAGCGGTAGACGTAACTGAAAAAGCACAAGAAGTGATCGCTCAACACCCTACTCAGCGAACTAACGAATGTGAGACGGCATTAGAAACTTTTGTTCCTCGCTCGTTGAACCGCGCAGCACTGATGAATATTCTTACTGACGGTAAATTCCGTGTTAACGCGAAAGGCAAAGAGTCACTGCGTTTTGGTAAGGAATTCGCGGATCTTTCAGCATTAGAGCAATTAGAGTCAACTTCAGAAGTGAACGCGATTGGTTGGGCATGGTTCCAGTTTGCACAAACTCCAGGCTGGTCAAACAACCCTGCTAAAGAGTTTAGCGCTATCTTAAGCGATGAGTGGCACGTGAACATGCCAAACTACGGTGACTTGGCGAAGCCAAGAGTATTGGATGTAATGGCTGCACTAAACCGTATGCGTAAATCTCAGTTCAAACCTTCGAACTAAATTTTACCTAAGCATCTATAATCCAGAACTGCGGCTCTCATTTTTGAGGGCCGTTTTTTCTCCTGTATTTAATAACTCTTCTCGTGAATCTCCACCTCATCCGCGACTAACTCAGTTCTGTTACCCTCGTTACATTAGTTATCTCGTATTATCTTATAAATCATGACATAGCTTTTACAAAGCCATAGTGATATTCAGATAAAGTCCTGCCTCGACAAGTGTAACCAAATGTAACGAACTGAGGTTTTGATGAACCACAAACGCGTAAAAATGCGTGACCATAAAAGAGAAGTAAACCTGTTTAGAAACCGAGTAGCCGTTGCATTTATCGGGATTTTACTCTTTACGCTCGTCTTAGTTGGAAACCTGTATAGGCTTCAAGTACAAAGTTTTGAAAGTTACCAGACCCGTGCCGATGGTAACCGGATTAAAGTGTTGCCTATCGCTCCTACTCGAGGATTGATATACGACCGCAATGGAGTGTTATTGGCTGAAAACCAGCTCGTCTTTGATCTAACCATGATTCCAGAGAAAACTGATGACGTTGAGGTAATGCTCGATAAGCTCAACAAATTCATTCCGCTCAATGATGAGCAAATCGTCCGTTTCAAAAAGCGTTACCACAACACTCGTCGCTTTAAGTCAGTGACAATAATGGAAAACCTCACTGAAGAAGAGATCGCTAAATTTTCTGTTCATCAATATCAATTCCCCGGTTTATCAATCGATACTAGCCTAAAGCGTTATTACCCTAGCGGTGAAGTGTTAACCCATGTTTTAGGGTATGTCGCACATATCAATGACAGCGACCTAAGAAAACTGGAAGAGCAAGGCAAAGAATCTAACTATCAAGCCACTACAACCATTGGTAAGCTTGGTGTAGAAAGATATTACGAAGATCTACTCCATGGGCAGAAAGGCTACCAAGAGGTAGAAGTCAACAGCCGTGGTCGTGTCGTGAGAACCATTCAATATGTGCCGCCAGTCGCGGGCAAAGACATTGTCTTGAATATCGACATCGAGCTACAAAAATACGTGTTCGAACAACTCGATAATCGCACTGGCAGCGCTGTGATTCTTGATCCTAAAGATAATAGTGTTTTAGCGATGGCATCCAGCCCTAGCTACGATCCAAACCTGTTCGTTGATGGTATTTCGACTAAGAATTATCAAGCTTTATTGAACGATCCAGCCCACCCATTGGTAAACAGAACAACATTAGGCGTGTATCCCCCCGCTTCTACCGTTAAACCGTTTATGGCGGTCGCTGGGTTGCAAGAGCATGTTATTTCGGAAAACACTATTCGTAACGACCATGGTATTTGGCGAATACCGGGTTCTAAACCAAACTCTAAAGCTTGGCGAGATTGGAAACGCTGGGGACATGGGCCTGTCGATGTGACGCAAGCGATAGAAGAGTCCGTTGATTCATTCTTTTATCAAACCGCTTTTGATTTAGGTATTGATCGTATTTCGGCGTGGATGAATCGTTTTGGTTTTGGTAAACCAACGGGTATTGATATCTATGAAGAAAGTAACGCCAACATGCCGACTCGTGATTGGAAAATGATGCGCTACCGTACTCCTTGGTATCAGGGTGATACAGTCCCGATCGGTATTGGTCAAGGTTATTGGACTTCGACACCTCTGCAATTGGCTAAAGCAACGTCGGTATTGATCAATCATGGCAAAGTCATGCCCCCGCATATTCTGCGAGCAACGTTAGATCATGGGGAAGATTTTGATACACAGCAGCTCGTTAAGCCAAAGCCGATGACGTCTATTGAAGAAGTGCCGGATAAAATTTGGGATGTTCCGATCAATGCAATGAGGTTAGTGAATAGCGGTAGTCGTGGCAGCGGTAGACGAGCATTCAAAGGGGCTGAGTATGTAAGTGGCGGAAAGTCAGGTACGGCACAAGTCTTTGATCTTGCGAAGGATCAGGTCTATAACTCGAAAAAACTCGCAAGGCACTTACTCGACCATGCGCTTTATACGGCTTTTGCTCCTTATGATAAGCCTGAGTATGTTGCGACAGTGGTCATTGAACACGGTAATGGTGGTTCGAAGGTGGGAGCTCCTTACATACGTAAGGTATTGGATTACGCCTTTGAGCACCAAAAAGACAAGAATAAAGCTCATTTGTAGCTAGTTAGTTGCATTCCTAGTTAGTGAATTTGCTCACTCGTTAATTTACTCTTTATTAGTGAGAGTGAAGCACCTTAGGGAGGCAACCTCCTCTTGAAATAAAGCCCCTTTTATCAGGGGCTTTATTGTTTCGAACGAGCGGAACTCATATGTCGGATTAACGAGAGCTAAAAGGGAAAGGTGAACTGCTAATATCTCAAGACATGCCATGCTTCGCACAATATTTGAAACTTCGCGGTGTTTCCCTCATCTCTGTCAGGATGCCAACGCAACGCCAAACGTCTCCATCTTTTACGTATCTCTTGTTGAGATGCATCGATGGGTAACTCGAACAAGGTCAGCGCTCGGCTTCTATCCATGTCAGTTTCACTGATACCAGCGAACTTCTTGTAACGAGTCCAAAATTCATTGAGCAAGCGTTTTACTTCACCTTCATCGGCTTCGTAGTTCAGCCAATTGATGTAATAGTCGCGCAGTGGGTCTTTGGGATCAATGGCGTGGCTGTTTCCATAGTAACGCCCGCTCATCAATTCAATGTCCATGGCTTGAACTTGGAGCCAACTGTCTGGATACAGGGTCTCTTGTAATTGGTAAAGCGCATTCATGATTAAGAAGTTTTTCTTAAACAACTCCTTTTCTGGAACGGGATCCAACACCGGAACCAAACCTAGATCATTGAGGTGCGCAGCCAATGTATGCACTTTCCAACCACTCGGTTTATGTTTAAGCACTTCCATAATTGGCCAAAGCAAAGGGTTTTCCATATGAGCCTGAAAACTGAGGCTTATATCTTGATGGCTCGATGAATTTAGCTTATCTAACATAATTAAGTCGTATCGTTATCAGATGCATTGAAGTATTTTAATTGAAAGCGATTTATGGCTGTTTGTCGAGTTTCAAATCAAATAAATTTCAATCAGTTAGACTATATAAAGAAAAGGCCAGCATTAAGCTGGCCTTTTGGAATATGAAGTTTCCCTAACTAGATAACGCCAAGTTCTCTCAGACGTTCCATCAGGTATTCATTCGCAGTGTAGTTTTCTGACAACACAACTTCTGGTTTCGGGTGTAAGAATAGCGGTAGAGAAATACGCGACTTCTCTTGGCGCTCGCCTGATGGGTTGATTACACGGTGAGTCGTTGATGGGAAGTAACCACCTGACGCTTCTTGAAGCATGTCACCGATATTGATAATCATATTACCGAAATCACATGGAACATCTAACCACTCATCGTTTTGAGCTTTAACTTGAAGGCCAGGTTCGTTTGCAGCGGGAAGAACGGTAAGCAGGTTAATGTCTTCGTGTGCTGCTGCGCGGATAGCACCCGGCTCTTCATCACCTTGCATTGGCGGGTAATGAAGAACGCGAAGCAGTGTTTGTTCGCTGCCATTAATCATTTCAGAAAGCGCGATTGAGAACTTCTCTTGTACTTCTTTTGGAGCATGCGCTTCAACCCAACCTAATAGCTCTTGAGCGAAAGCATTAGCACGTTGGTAGTAATCTAGAATCTGTTCTTTGAGCTGTTCAGGGATCTGGCCCCAAGGGTATACGTGAAAGTACTCTTTAATATCTTTTACAGTGTGGCCCTTTGCAACTTCCGACACTGAAGGTGGAAAATATCCATCTTGTGTTTCAACATTGAAATGGAAGTTTTCTTTATCTTCTGAAATGAAGAATTGGTACCAGTTTTCGTAAATAGACTCAACAAGCTCTTTTGGGATTGGGTGGTTTTTCAAAACACCAAATCCAGTTTCACGTAGAGAGCGAACAAATTGTTCTGCTGCATCGTCAGCAAGATAATCGACAGTTTCCAGTTTCATGACTTTCTTTCTTGTTATGTATTTATATAGGGATTTTATGGTTCGCCTTGTTGTAAATCAAACTTTTATGAAACTCTCGCAACCGTTTGTCTAGATACTGGGCGATAACGCCAGTTTTCAACAATTTTAGTAATGTGACCACAATTGAACACTGTTCATTATTGTGTAACACTATTAAAAACTTCGATGAGAGATCTCGATATGACAACTACGCCTCTTGCTCAAAATAGACCTTTACTTGCATTAACTTCATTCTATTTGGTCATTTTTTTATTTTCTGCATTTGCTCCCGTATCCCGAGCTGTGTGGATAGCTGAGATTGTGCCTGCATTATGTATTCTCGTCGGGATCTGGTGGTTATCCACAAAACTAACGTTTTCGAAAACCGCTTACGGTTTGATGTTTATCTGGCTCGTCTTACACACGATTGGCGCAAAATATACGTTCGCTGAAGTGCCATTCGATTGGTTTAACAATATGATCGGTTCTGAGCGTAATAACTTTGACCGTGTCGCGCATTTCTCTATTGGCCTTTACGCTTACCCGCTCGCTGAGTATTTGATTCGTAAGAAACTGGCTCAACCGGTACTGTCATGTTTCTTTGCCTTATTTGCGATCATGAGTGTTGCCGCAGGTTACGAAATTATAGAGTGGTGGTATGCGGAGATTGCAGGTGGTGATGAAGGTATCGCATTCCTTGGTTCACAAGGTGATATTTGGGATGCACAGAAAGACATGCTTTGCGATACAACCGGAGCAGTAGTTTCCTTACTACTGCTTAAGCTTCAAGGGCGAGTCAGGACTCATTCATATTAGCCTTTGATCCTGAACTTCAAAAACAGATTTGAAATGCCACACACGTTATGTGCTGTGGCATTTTTTATTTCATCGTAAACTTTCATTTTATAGCTAGCGTTTACTTCATAGTCACCTTGCCACCCACAAACTTGTAGGCTGGCGTACCTCGAACCAAGGTATCTCGCGCAAATTCAATCCCACATTCAGGGCACACACATGGCTCTTTAGTGAAGTCTTCAACAATACGTTCCTTAAAACACTTCACGAGTGCACCTTTGCCACCTTTCCGATACTTAAAAAGTTGCGCTTTGCATTTCGCACAGAAAATCTGAACCGTTTTGGTCGGTTGTTTCTTGTTTGGTTTAGCCATAGAAGTTAATGATTGAACTCTTTATTTCTTAAGTTTAGGTGCGACAAGAACCAAGCTTATCCCGAGTAAAATAACGGTCGATGATATAATGAATTGCATGGTGACCGGCTCGGAGAGTAACAAGACGCCACCGAGTGTCGCGATAACCGGCACAGAAAGCTGTGCAATGGATGCGACCACTGTATTCAGCTTTTTCACCACGTAATACCACAAACTATAACCCACACCAGAAGCCGCCGAGCCCGATATAACCGCGTAAATCAAACCTTGCTCAGTGATAGAGACTTGAGGCATTGCATTAGGTATTACAACTAGAAGGCTTAAACCTGCAAGGATAACTAGCGAGCTAAATCCAAAGTTAGCGGTCGTCGATTGCAGTGCGTTTAAAGATTTCTTTCCTGCCAATGTGTAAATACCCCACCCAACTCCGGCCAGAGACATCAAGATGATAGAAACTAAGTCTGGTGCCTGTGTCGATTCAGTTGGCATTAACAAGTAAACAAGCCCTGCCACCGATAACAAACATCCGCCCCACTCAAGTAATGACATTCTGTTTCCAGAGAACAAGTGCGCGGCAATCATCGTAAATTGTACTGCGACAAACAACACCAGAGCACCAAGACCTGCGCCAAGCTTTAAGTAAGCGAATGAGAAGCCAAACATATACACAAGCAGTGACAATATTGATGTGAATTGAAACTGTGACTTTAGCTTTGTATATACCGATGTGCTGTTGCTTGCTAGCTCTTGCTTAGATTTTGATTGGGAAGATAAAGTGAATAAAATCAGAAGTGTAAGCGCACCAGACAGGATGCGTACGATAGAAAAGCTCAAAGGATCAATCGTTTGATCCATTAAAGCCCAGCGACACAATACTGAATTAGCAGCAAAGGCCACCAGCGTAATAAATGTAACCATCACAGTTTGCATCGTTTTGTCCTAATTGAGTTGTTTGGTCCTAATAAGTGTTCTTGGGTTTCAATCAACGTTGGATTTCAATCAACGTCAGGCTTCACCCAAACTTGACTAAAGTCGAACCAACCTAATGCATTACATTTTGCGTTCTGCAACGTACCACATTGATCTTTGTTAACGCCCAACCAACAGTGGAACATCGGAATTAACTGATTGCTTTGCACCAGTTGTTTACCTAACTGTCGTGCTGGGAATTGCTCGAATTCGCCTGAACGCCAACGATCAATCATGTGACACCATTGGTCGAAATCTTCAACTGGGCTAGATTCATCAAGAAAACTGTAATCCATTAACCAACCGGCCAATGCATCGTCTCTATTATTAGCGATACCCATTGGATTAATCCAAATATCAACATTATCGGCGTGTGGAGGATCGGTTTCGTAACCGATAAGCTCAACATCGACATTATATTGCTTCAACACGGTGACAATCGCTTTGGCAAGTGTTGGGAACATCGGGTGTTGGCATTGGTACGCCAATCTAATGGTAGGTTTCGCATTTGCTGGTGGACAAACTGGCGTGTTTAACTTTATGTCATACCAACCAGGTTTTATCCCATATGCGTGCAGAACGCCCAAATCGATGACGGTCTCTTTTGGGATATGAACAAACAGATCCGCTGCATTCAATGCGTTAGACAAAAACTCCGCCCATGCGGGATCTTGTGCGATGCCCTTCTTTCTATTCAACAGCAAATACGTACAGCCGGGATCAAGCTCTACTTCATCACTATCACCACGGTCGGCCATCACCGGTTTCGAAAGACTTGGGTAAACCATAGAAGAATAGGCCTCATCAACCACCCAAACCTCAACGCGATCAATCAACGGCCTGAAACCAAAGTATCCGTTGAAAGCCGTTAGTACAAGTTGCTTCTCATCGTTCTTCTCAATGCGATACGGCCCCGTACCAATTGGTCGAATATCGTAGTCTTCGCCACGTAAAATCATCGGTAAAGTGACCTTAGCGACCGACTCCGTGAGCGCGAGTGGGAAATACTTATCTGGGCGCGTTAAGAAGACATCGACCACGCAATTTGCGGGTGAAGAGACATCTTTAATATGAGAGAACATATTGAGTGGTTCGAGCAAAAGAAGCGTATCCACAACGTGGCTTGTTAACAGCGGTTCTCCATTATGAAAACGAACGCCCGGTCTCAAAAAGAATCGCCATTGGTGGTCGTCAATCTTTTGCCATGAATGCGCAAGATCAGGCTGTAGTTGATCGTTCTCATCGAGACGCGTTAACCCACTGAACACCTGACACGTGATGTGTTGTTCAGAACGTCGCATCGATTTAGTTGGGTTAAGCATGGAAAGTGGACGGTAGTAAGGCAAACGAATAACTTGTTCACCTTCTTGATACTGTACGCCCAAGTAATTTTGAATAACTTGAGTAAGCTTGGCTGCATTGTGGTCGAGTACCGACAGTGCTTGACCAATTTTACCTTCTTCTAAGTAGCGGCGTGCTAAGTTTTCGCTTACATCGCAACGATTCTGCTTAAAGATAAGTTGAGATAATTTACCTCGCCCCGCAGCAGGTAGCCACTCTACCCAACCCTCTTCTTCGAGTTTATTAAGTACCATTCGGGCATTTCTGCGCGTACAACAGAGAACATCGGTAATGTCGTCTAACTGAACATTAGAATCTTTACCGTCAAAGTACTCAAACAGGGTTTCAAATTGAACGCGAAGTCTTGGGCTGCTCATAAAGAGGAAAACTTATTCAAAGGACATTGAATTCAGTTTCCCTATTTTAAGACGTAAAATCAATCTTACTGACGTGTTTTTATTGCGAATTATTGGGTATGACGTCCCAAGATGTTATTCAAACAGAATGGCTAAGTACTTTTGCAGCATACGGTTACATCACATCGCAGCCGATTTCATTGGCTATGTCGCGGAGCTGTTGTTCATTGTCTAACTTAATCGACCATTTGCATTCAGAACCATTGGCTGAAATAACATTTGCCCCCTTTCCAATCAATTGAATTGCATCAACTTGAGCTTGTAATGTCACCCTATGCTCTCCATCTAGGCGAACAACCAGTTCATGTGCCGTTGCAATAACTTTTCCACTTTTAAACGTTATGACCATCTGTTTCTCAAAATACTTATCTTAAATATAATTACAGGTTAAATATTACGAATTCATTTAACGCTTGTGCTTCTTAACCGCAATGGTTAAGCGGCTTGTACACACCAAGCGTTGACGTTCATCTGTGATGTTTATCTGCCATACTTGGGTAGATACACCAAGGTGAATAGGCTCAGCAGTGCCTATAACATGCCCCTCACGCATCGATCGAACGTGGTTAGCATTAATGTCTAACCCTACACAGTAATAGCCGTCTGGAACACAGAAGTTTGCCGCGAGTGAACCCAACGTTTCAGCTAAAACGACGGACGCGCCGCCATGAAGCATGCCCAGCGGTTGGTGCGTAAAATGACAAACCGGCATGGTCGCTACCAAGGAATTATCGTTAACTTCGGTGTAAACAATGTTGAGGTGATCAATTAAGGTATTTTTTGAGGTCGCGTTGAAGGTATCTAGGTCAACGGGCTTTTTCCAAATACTCATATGGGTTCCTTAATTAGTACGTGAGCAGATTGATTGACGTTAATGGTGTTCTTAACGATAACAATGCTCTTAAATACAATAGTTATCTTACAGCTATTAGATATTACGCAAGTTGATGTTAACATGCATAAAAACCGAATACACAGAGGATATTGTATGACGTCATGGACGAAGTTTGCCTCGCTTCTCACACTTGCAGGCCTGACAGCATGTAGCGCTTCCCCAACAGGAAGAAACCAATTGCTGCTTTTTTCAGATAAAGATATGTCTCAGCTTGGAGCGCAATCTTTTGAACAAATGAAGAAAGAACAGCCGATCAGTAAAGATGCCAAAACCAACGCATATGTTCAGTGTGTAGCGAACAGTATTACTCAACACATTCCTAAGCAAGGCTTTAGTGAATGGGAAGTCGTTGTTTTTGATAGCGATCAAGTGAATGCGTTTGCCCTACCTGGTGGAAAAATTGGCGTATACACTGGTTTACTCAATGTTGCAGTTAATCAAGACCAACTCGCAACGGTCATAGGCCACGAAGTCGCACACGTTTTAGCGGACCACAGTAACGAGCGTCTTTCTCAGTCTCAGATAGCTAATACGGGTTTATCTATTACTAGCGTCGCGTTAGGCGCATCAGAATACAAACAATATCAGGGCATGACGATGGCTGCGTTAGGCTTAGGTGTTCAATACGGTGTTGTTCTACCTTATGGCCGAACTCAAGAGTCTGAAGCTGATATTGTAGGCTTAGAGTACATGGCTCAAGCTGGGTTCGATCCAAAACAAAGTGTCGATTTGTGGCAAAACATGGCGAAAGCATCAGGTGGGAACCAACCTCCCGAATTACTTTCTACGCACCCTTCCCACAATACGCGTATTAAAGATCTGCAAGCGAAAACAAAAACGTTACCTCAATCTGGAACATCAAGGCCAAATTGCAAAGCGTAACCTGATGCTCGATTAAATTTAGAGCCTCAAATACAAAAACGCCCTATCCATATTGGTTAGGGCGTTTTTAGTGAATCAAGCTAACGAGTTATTCGAACCACGTTAACTTGCAGATTAAGTGCCTAGAATTTGGAGCGGTAAGCTTAATAACTGATCGCCAGTTGATGCAAAGTACCAGATAACGCCGATTAAACTGCTCACTAAACCCACATACCAAAGGAATGATACGACTTGGCCGTATTTGTCTAAAGGCAATAAATGACTGTGATGCCGTCCTTTCCATTCGAAGAGTATTTCCACACTGCCCATAATCAATAAGAAGCCAAACAGGGTCAAATTCAGCTGATAACTCAGTACCACGCCAGCAATAGCTGCCGCAACACACAGGACAATACCAAGCACACTGTTCATCGAGAAACTGATACTTTTCAGCACATGGCCGCCATCAAGAGGCAAGATCGGCAGTAGATTGAACAGGTTTAACAAGGCATTAAATACCGCAAGCCCAGCAAAGAACATCTCACCCGTCGCCCAGTACAACACCATAAACACCAACGACAATATCAACCCAAACAGTGGTCCCATAATCGAGATAACCACGTCTTGCCAGCGTGTATTAATCTTTTCGTCCGATAACGCTAAGCCACCTAGGAATGGGATTAAATAGATGCCTTTGGTCTTCATACCAAAGTACTTCATCGCTCTGATATGACCATATTCATGAAACATTAGACAAGCAATCAAGGCCAAAGCGAACTGAATTGAAAAAAGCCATGAGTAAGCCGCTAAACTCGCAGAGGCGAGTACTACCTTAATTAGTTTGGCACTCTTGAAGGCTTTCATACCGAGTGACACTAACCCTATTAAGCTAAAACGCTTCTCTGACTTAGGTGTTACAACGGGTGTTTGTTGCTCGATATCTTTAGTGTTTCGATTGCCTTCGGTAACGGTTTGGCCATTCACGGTCGCTTTATAGGTCATCTCAAACGGTTGCCACTGAACGGTCGCCTCAACGTTACACTGCAACGTTTCTTCACCTGCGCGCAGAGTAAATGCATGGGTTCGAGCATCATCTTGATCTGTGGTTGCGTCTAATTGGGACACCAAAGTATTGTCCCAATACAGCTGTTGCCACCCTGCCATTGACCCCTCTAAACGAAGTGGTTTTCCAAGAAACTCTATCGCGAGTAATTCCAAACTTTAATTCCAATTTAATGACTATCAATATGAATCGATATTATGCCGATTTAGCGATTAACGGTAAACATAAACAAAGTTGTTACATATTGAGCAGTTGACCACTATTTATACCAGCACCTAACATAAACATTCTGGTCACACCTCCAACCACCCATAAATCATTGATTGTATTTATATTATTAGTGTTAGAGTGCCGCCCCTTAAAAATATTACTTCACAAAATGATAACTCATTCTTTGACTTTATATTAAACATGAATTTAACATGCCATTTACATTGGAGCTTAAACACCAACAACGCTCAGTGTGTTTTCAACAATAAGAATGAGATTTGATGCCCTAGGAGGGTCAAGGATGAAAACAATACAACGCTCTCTCGTTTCACTTTCTGTGCTATTTGCATGTAATTCACTTGCGGCTGGTTTCCAAGTTGCTGAGCACTCTGCCTCAGGTCTTGGTCGTGCATTTTCAGGTGAAGGTGCTGTAGCTGATAACGCGAGTGTACTAGCGAGAAACCCCGCCGCAATGACCCTATTTGATACAGCCCAATTTTCAGGCGCGGTTTCTATCGTTGATCCAGAGGTGGATATTACTCAAAACAATGTTCCAGGTTCAGGCGGACAGAGCCAAGTATCCAAAGACGTAGCGCCACTGCAAGTCGTCCCTGCTGCTTACTACATCAGCCCAATCAACGATAAATGGGCTTGGGGTATCGGTATGTTCTCTAACTATGGAGTTGCTACCGATTACCCAGATGATATTTATGCGGGTGATCTTGCTGGTGATACCTCACTTATATCAGTAAACGTAAACCCTAATGTCGCTTATCGTATTAATGATCAATTTAGTGTCGGTGCGGGTGCAAACCTTGTTTACGCAGAAGCCGAACTTAATCGTCACCAAGGCTCTATCTCTAACATTACTGGTGACTCTGCCTCTACAAAACTGATCAGCATGACAGGTGAAACATTTGCATTTGGTTGGAACGTAGGTGCGTTATATGAACTGAATGAAAGCAACCGATTCTCTATTGCTTATCGTTCAGAGGTAGACCTCGACTTTGATGATGGTGACTTTACTGATTACACGGGCAGCATCGTGCAAGGTAGTGCTACGACAACAACAGGCCGTCTAAAAATCACGTTGCCTTCAATTATTGAAATTTCAGCTTTCCACCAATTGACCGACCAATGGGCAATTCACTACGGCTGGCAACAAACTGGATGGAGTAGTTTTAAAGAGCTTAAAGCGACGAGTTCAGATTGTGCAAATGGTGAGTGTTTTAAAAAGACTGAAGACTACGACGACAATAACCGTTACTCACTGGGTGCAACTTACCAGTTGAACCAAGAATGGACCTTACGAGCTGGTTTGGCTTATGACGAGCAAGCTGGTGAAGCCACATTAAGCATCCCTGACAGCGACCGTTTCTGGTATAGCGCAGGTTTGACTTATCAATACAGCCCTAACCTTTCAATCGATGCTGGTTTCGCTCTTGTTCAAAGTAAAGAAGGTGATTTCACTGAAACCAATGAACTTGGTCAGGAACTTGAATTCTCTGGTGATGCAGTGGCTTATCTATCTGCGATTCAAATGAACTACACCTTCAACTAAACGGAATTAAAACATGAAAAAGTTATTTAATGTTTCGCTGCTTGCGTCAACAATGTTTCTTGCAGGTTGTGGTGATGACTCTTCGAGTTCAGGTGCTTCAACAACGATTCAATATGAGCAATACATTCAAGATTCACTCGCACAAGCGACGAGCATCAAGTTTCAATTAACGGGTGCTGATATTGCTGTTCCTCTTCCTAGTTTCGCGTTGATGGATGCTACCGACGGTACACTTGGCTTGCCAACTAGTGGCAATGACTCATTAACCAACCCTATTGCAGCAATGAATACAATGGATGGTTGGTCTACCTCAATGCCAATAATCATGGACTTTGAAGGTACTGGTTTAGCTGATGGTGTCGCAACTGGTGGTGTTTACCTACTAAAACTTAGCGGCTCACTTACTTCTGAAACCGCACCAACTGTTACGGGGATATTGACTCTAGGCACTGACTTTAACGTTTTATCTAGTGCATCAAGTGACAAGTTCACAATAGTGTTCAATAAGTCACTCGATGCTTCAAGTGAATACGTGTTGGCTCTGTCAAATGAATTAACAGATGTTAACGGCGACCCAGTTGGCATGTCTGCAAGTTATGCTGCGCTGAAATCAAGAGCAGTAACTTACACCGAAGGCAGCCTAGCTCAGGCGCAACAAGTCACTCAAGGCGTTGAAAAGATCTTCGCCGGAGCTACTGCAGCAGGTGCGATTAACCTTGATACTGAAAACATCATTTACTCGACTTGGTTTACTACAGAGTCTGTCGGTGATTCCCTTTTCGCTACAAAAGCTGCAACAGCAACAGGATTGGCTGTAGCAAACCTCAATAACGTTTGGACAGGGAGCGCAAACCCTAATTCTGTTGACCTTACAACAGCTTACGCAATGCAGTTTGTTTCTACTGAAACGTTCAAAACCGCATTAACTAACGATGTTGATTTTGATAAATACATTGGCGGCGGAGATGGAGCAACAATCGCGAAAGCCAAAGGAGCCATCGAATTTATGTACGGTGCCACTGACAACGTAGATGTCAGTCAAGGATTTGTTCAATTACCTTATTATCTTGAGACAAGCAGTAGTGAATGGAACTCGCAACCTTTTGAATCTGGTATGCCTAGCCTGGCTAAAGTTTCAAATGCTTTGAGCGATAGCGCAGAACAAGCCAATATGGCTGCTCAATTGGTTACTGCAGGCATAGATACAAGCGTATTAGCGACCAGCCAAACTGAGCAGCTTAAGTTGATCGGCTTAAACTTAACGCTTGCTGACGGTTCTGCGCTTGATAGTGAAAGAGTAATCACCAAATACTCTCCAGTTCCACAAGTTAAATCATTGGAAGCTGTTGAATTCTTGTTGTTTACACCGAATGGTTCTGATCCTACTAATGTAGTGATCTACCAACACGGTATCACCTCAGCTAAAGAAAACGCTTACGCATTTGCCTACAACTTAGCACGAGCAGGGACGGCCGTTCTAGCAATTGACTTACCAATCCACGGCACACGTAGTTTAGATGACACACGCTCAGCAAACTCCGACGTGTTAGCTTATCTAAACCTCACTAACTTGCCTGTAGCGCGTGATAACGTTCGTCAAAGTGCACTTGATGTAATGGGCTTACGAGCGTCATTGGTGGCTTCATTACAAGCGGGCTTACTCGTTAATTCACCGTTGAAGGGGTTTAACATAGCGACTGGTTCACAAGTTAAATTCTTAGGCCACTCTTTGGGCGGTATTGTTGGAACGACAGCGGTTGCAGCTTCTAACCGTACCTTAGGTAGCCCAACGGCTGATGCTCTGTATTCGTTTAGTGCTGCGGCAATTGAAAACTCTGGTGGGCAAATATCTAACCTTCTACTCGGTTCTACTGAATTTGGCCCTCAGGTTAAACACAATGTAGCGTTGAGCGCTTCGACGGAATACGCAAGCTATGCGGCAGCTAGCTGTACAAACAGCTCAGATAAATTGTGCTACGAAACGTTTGAAACTAATGCAACCACAGCCCAACTAGCAGTGATGACGGCTGCATTTCAGCAATTCGCGTATGCAGCTCAAACCGTGTTGGATACCATCGATCCGTTCACTAACGCTGATCACCTGTTAAGCTCTGGTTCACCTGTACTACCTATTTATATGGGACAAGTTAAGGACGATGACACGGTACCTAATTCAGTTGCGAGTGCTCCGTTTGCGGGAACAACTCCGTTGGCGACAAAGCTTGGTTTAACTGTTGTGGATTCAAGCAATACGACACCAAATGGCACCAAAGACTTTGTTAAGTTTAATGATGTTGCTTTTCACAGTACTTTTGTATTACCGAAAGATACAACGACTCCGACACCTCTTGATTCAGCTCATTACGCAGAGATGCAGGCTGAAGCTGTAGATTTTTTGGTGGACAACAAGTTGGATTCAGTATCAAACGCAGGCTCTGTTTTGGAGTAAAATTTACCTTTCTATCAAAAACAAATGCCAGCCTAACCGCTGGCATTTTTGTATCTATCGACACCCCATCGTCCCTAGTTAACCGTTTGCATAAACCTTTAAAACACAAATGGTCGATCTCAGCTAAAATTAATCAAGACAGAATACCGTACGACCTCTTTCTTTATTGTAAATAAAGTGGATAATAGCCCCGTAATTTAATACCTAATAAATGTGAGTCCATTATGTCTTCTGAAGCTACGATGCTAGAACGCTGCCAATCTAAATGTGAACTATGTGGTTCTGATTCTTCTCTTACTGCATACGCAGTACCGCCACACAGCCACGTAACAGTGGATCACGGCATCATGGTATGTGACAAATGCCTGGGTGAAATTGACGATCCAAAAGATATCAACCACTGGCGTTGCCTAAGCGACAGCATGTGGAGCCAAGAAGCGCCAGTTCAAGTAATGGCATGGCGTCAACTTACTCGTCTGAACTCTGAAAGCTGGGCTCAAGACGCGCTAGACATGATGTACCTTGAAGAAGAAACATCAGTTTGGGCACAAATCGGCATGTCTGCTGATGACAAGCCTCTTGATGTAAACGGCGTTGAACTTAAAAAAGGTGACGACGTAACAGTAATCAAAGACCTGCCAATCAAAGGTACTAACCAAGTGATTAAGCAAGGTACTGTTATCCGTGGCATCAGCGTTGGTGACGATCCTAAGCTTGTTTCTGGTAAAACAAACGGCGGTCAATCAATGTACGTAATCGCTGAGTTCTGCCGTAAGAAGTAATTCTTCTCTTAGCTGAACAAAATCTCAAAGGCGCTAATGAATAATTAGCGCCTTTTTAAATTGGAAAATTCAAACCAATTTTTTATCAGAATCCACTGCCTATATTAAAGTAGACGGCACTTTCTTCGTGGCTTTGTGCGTAATCCATCCCGATATGTAAACCATACCTGCGAGCAATTTGATAACGAAAGCCTACTCCACCTGCGCTCACCTTGTTACTTTGTTCAGCTCGCTCTGATGCTTTTCCTGATCCATAGAAGCCTGATACGTTCCAACGATGGCTTATGCTGTAAGTTAGCTGCCCTTGAAGTGTCTCAATTTCATCTCCCTGATAGCGAAATGAGGAAACACCTCTTAATTCAACATATGGCTTGGCTGTTGGAGAAACGAACCCATCATCTTGCTCATAGCTTTGATAATTACCCGCTAGCCCAAGCGTCCACTTTTCTGCCACTGGGATGTAACCTTCGCCTTCAACATTGAAGTTACGATAGTTTGAATCACTACCAATAGCATCATCAAAAACCATGTAGTCCGCTGAAAACCGGTACCCGCTCTTTGGATAGAACAAGTTATCTCTTGTATCAAATTCAGCTTCAATACCTAAGCCTGATGTCACCGACTCTGTGCCTAAAGTGAGTTCCATTAACTTATCAATCAAGCGATTATCAGATTCAACTTTAGACTTGGCTAATAACTGTTTCACGCCAATCATCCAGGGCGTGTTTCCAATTCTAAATTGCACCTTTTGCGACAGTACAGCGACTGACGTTTTTGTACCAAATTTAAGGTCTAACTCTTTCCCGACAAGAGAAAACTGCTTATATAAATCAAGATTCGCAACACCAAAACCACCACCACCAATATAACGTATTGAATCATTCACCCAAGATCGTCTATGGCCACCGAATACAAACCAAGTATCATTCTCAGTCCCCAAAGCACCTACGACACTCATCGCAGACGGAACGAGTTGCGCCCCTCCATCAATAGCCTTTAACGCAGCTTCTTTACGGACACGTTTTTCTTCTTCACTCTCATGTAGAAACAACCCAGCAACACCGCCACCGTACCCAACGGCAGGCTCTGTAATTAAGATAGGTATGGGTAAGAATCCAGTCGCATTTTCCGCGATGTGATGCCCCATATCAAACTGACCGTCCACTGGGTCGTAAAAGGATGCCATAGAAGTAAAAGGGGTCAATAAGGAGCTTGAGAATAACGCAAGCACACCACAGCGATTCATATAAATTGCCTCAAAAAAAAACCGAGGACTGAGCCTCGGTTGAAAGTTTGCTTCCGTGCAATAAACATTGAAATTAAGAACTTTTTGCTGCTAAGAGAGTTCCTCATCAGCACGGGCATAATAACCAGCTTTGTATATTTGCCCTACTCCCATATGGAGGATGTCGCCCTACAAAATTAAAGAGCTTTCTATATGACAGAAACGCAAAAGGCTCATATAAATGAGCCTCTATTAATAAGTTACTTACGTTCTTGCTCTGCTAATCTCGTTTCAATACTCGATCAACATGTTCTTTTATAACAGATAAAACCGATAATTTTACTTCCCTCATTTGCTTAGAATGATGGCACCAAAGCGCAAAACCGAATTTGAATCCTTGTTGCATTTCAGACGACTGTATAGGTTCAATGTCGTAATGGGAAAATTCAGAATGAGCAAACGTTTTTGGTAACAGTGCCCACCCTAAACCGGCTTCAACCATTTTAATAACTAACGCCAATTGATCGACTTCTTCGTTATCGGAGCTGATGGTTACTTTTTCTGACATTCCCTCCTCAATAAACGATCTCAAGATAAACTGCTTTGAATTTCTTAACGCTAAAAGTACATCCTCTTGCGCCAAAGATGAGAACTCACCATTTTTTTGAACGAATGGGGAAAATTCAATGTGACCTAGAAAAGTCGCATCAAAGCTGTGTATACCACGGCTGTCATGCACATTAACTAGTCCAAAGTGGTACTCCCCGCTTTGAAGGCCCTTCTTAATATCCTTTTTGTTTCGAATTAAAAAGTTCACTCGCATCATCGGGAAATCACGACGCAGTTTCTTTCGAATATCCAAAAGCATTTGATGAGGTATCACACCAGAATAAGCAAAGGTGATGTTTTCCAACCCGCCATAAGACAAGCTCAAAGCCACCTTGTCGAATGTTCTTGCCTGTTCAATCGTTTGCTTAGCGTAGTGGTAAAGATGATGACCATCTTCTGTCGGCTTTACAGAGCGTCCAACCCTTTCAAATAGGCTTACCGCGAGTTGGTCTTCAAGGTTAGTTATAACCTGCCCGATTGTCGTTCTGTGCTTGTTAAGCTTGACTGCTGCCTTGCTGAAAGACAGTTGGTCATAGACAGTCACAAAAGCAAGAAGTTGTTCAATGCTAAAGTTCATAATGAAGTACTAATTTTTCTCGAATCATGTATTTAAACTATCACAAGAACGCGTAATTGCTACTAAGCAATGCAAATAACGCCATGACTAACATGCTGGATAGAAAAGAAAACCTACTGAATTGAGTAGGTTTATAGAACGCTTATTTATATTCGATGACACGCGCTAAGTAATTAAATTCACCTGAGTCTCCATGATAATCTCGGTATACATCAACACTGAAATAGCTCGGGCGATCTCTCTCAATATGTTCCATTAACTTTTGTTCTAAGAATTCGAGGCTATCGCCAGTTTGTGAGTAAACAAGTTTTTTGCCCACTTTTTGTAGTTGCAGCGCGTTTGCCTCATCATGAGAAACGTAATTGTTTATCTCTGTCCATTCGCCAACGTATTCAATAGAAACATAACTCGAATTCTCATCAATCATAATAATGGCTGAATCTTCATGTACTCGTGTCATTTGTTGCATTTGGTTATCTACGTGATGTTGCTCAGCTTTCGTTAGGTCTTGCGCCATAACGCTCGTTGACATGCTTAGTAATAGTAACGCCAGTGTTGTGTTGTTCATTTCTTTGCTCTTTTTATTGTGGTAATTCAGTGACCCAAAGCTGCCCTTGAGTCGCTTTATAGAAGCCGTATTGATAAATTGCTTTCAAGTAGTGCTCGTCAAACATGTCTTTTGAGCGTTTGGCAAATCCAAAGTCTTTTTCGATATAGGTAAATTGCATTTTGATGTCATTCAGTTCACTGAAGTATTTCATTCGATAAAGGTCTCCTCGCGTCTGTGCCAACGTCAAGCTTGTTAAACTTTTTGCTACCAAATCCAACCCCTTATCTTGT
This sequence comes from Vibrio sp. L3-7, assembly GCF_963898195.1. Classification (NCBI taxonomy): domain Bacteria; kingdom Pseudomonadati; phylum Pseudomonadota; class Gammaproteobacteria; order Vibrionales; family Vibrionaceae; genus Vibrio; species Vibrio sp. L3-7. The sequence continues at coordinate 44,470 of NZ_CAWQUW010000012.1, forward strand.
AAACGATGATAAGGCGCTTTAAGAGCCCCGTTTCTAATTACGTCTAATTGGGGAGGTGTTTCGAGGTCTAACGCTTCAGATATCTTTGTATAATCAAAATTTGATGGATTAAAAAACACTTGAGCAGCAAGGCCACCATCAACATGCAACTCTTCATATGTCTTTCCGTCGAGTTCTACATTGATGAACTGCGGTGGAAAAACCCCTGGGATTGAAGCACTTGCGGCTAATACTTTGTATACGAGTTCTGCCTTATCTGGTCGTTCACTATTAGCAATGGCGCCTAAATTCCAAATAACCAATTCTCCGGAATCAAAATGCGTACTGCCAATGAATAGGCGTTTACCATTTCGATGTTGTTGAGCGATTTTGTCGATCATTGATTCCGGATAAGCATTGGCAATGAATTGGTATAAATGTTCACCGTCAGTAAAGGCGTCTTTGAAAACCGTGTTTAGAAAATTCTTTTTCCCTAATATTGCATCGTCGTTAATGTCGAGCATGACGTTTTTCATTTCGCGTAGCGCATCTCCACCGATGAAAGCAAACGGCGCAATCAACGCCCCCGCACTAATGCCTGTGATAATTGAATAGTCTTTGAGTTGTCCGGACTCCTTTAGTCCCATCAAAACTCCAGCCCCAAATGCCCCATTCGCCCCTCCACCAGAAAGCGCGAGTATATTCAAATGTTCGCCACTCACCTTAATCGGGGTTGTTTTGTTATATTCAGAATAGAGAAAATCAGGGGTTTCATTCGCCCACGTACGTAATGGCTCATGAGAAGGTGTCGCTGCAACCGTTACGTCTCGATAATTATCCTTAGAAACTCTTGCATCTAAGGTGTGAGGAGAACTACACGCCACTAAGAAGGCGGACAGCAGGACAGTAAAAACAGAGTAAACTCGGCGATTCATATTTGGACTCATTTCATCTTCTCCGGTGCTTTCCAGAGTATTTTTTCAAGGGTAAGAAATAAATGAAGTCCGTTTCTTCTGTTGAATAAATATAAAACGAATCGACGAGTTTAAATAATCACGTATGTAGGATGTAACCCTTCGAAAAAACACCCGATAAGGTGCTATGCAATTTTAACAACATTGAAATCACTCGTTGGTTCTACGAATTCATATTGAGCATTGATGGTTTGTAGCTCCCAAGTACCATAACTTTTAGTTACTTCTAATACCCCATAGACCGCATTATGTGCGTGACGAAAAGCGGCAACAGGCGACATGCGTTTAACTAAACATGCGGTGAACAGCCCTGAAATTAGGTCACCAACACCTACAGGTTGTCTAGGAAAATCGATATTTGGTCGCTGAGCTAGATAACAGGCTTTAGGTGTCGCCAAGATCATGCTGAAAGCTTCGTCAGGTAATGCATGGAGATGTTTTACTAGAACGATTTTCGGGCCCAGTTCTAACGCTTTTTTGCATGCGGTCACTGCATCGTACAAAGAGTTGATATTGATACCCGTAAGTTCCGTAAGTTCAAATTGATTCGGAACAATGACATCAGATATGGGTAAAAGATGCTCGACAATCGCTGCCTTAACACCGTCATCAACAATGCAACCTTTGTCCGGGTCACCCATTACTGGGTCGCATACATACAAAGCATTTTTATTGCGTTCTTTGACTAAAGTTACTGATTCAGCAACAGCCCGACACTGGTCTGCACTCCCTTGATAACCCGATAATACAGCGCCGCATGCTCGTAAAGAGTCAATGTTATCAAGCCCTTTCATCAAGTTTCGAATGTCATCTGATGTAAACTTTTGCCCAGTCCAACCCTGTGTATACTGTGTGTGGTTTGAAAACTGTACAGTGTGAATCGGCCATACATCTAGCCCCATTCTCTGCATCGGAAACACTGCTGAACTATTACCAGCGTGACCATAAACAACATGAGATTGGATCGAGATAATACTTTTCATATGTCACTCTTCTTTAGTGAGATCGATTGACGACTAAATAAACACAACAGATTAATTGGATTTCACTGTGCTTATTTGGTCGGAATAGCCCCGACGGTGTCGAGGCTTATTCTTTATAGTGTAAACCGTTGAGTTAATAGGACCGGTAAGTGAATAGAACCACTAACTCATTAGCGATTATTAGCCTTGAAACTCAACAAAGTGTTCATCAAGTACTTTACGAGTCGCGCGGCCAATTAGCTCGTATTCATGGTGAGTTAGGTTAGCGAGTGATACACGAACTGATGCATGTACCGTGTCGAAACCCTTGCCTGGCAGCAAAATAACGCCCGTTTCATGTGCAAGACGGAATAGGAAATCTTTACCTTTGCCATTTGATTTGAACCAATCGACAAACGCGTCGCCGTACAACTTGCCACCTAAAGTATCCAGCTCAAGCAGTGTGTAGTAATCAACGCGATCTTTGTTCTCTTCAACTTCAAGACCCATGTTTTTGTAAAGCGTAATGTAACGTTCACGGATGATGCGTTTACACGCCGCTTTATAGCTGCCTTCAGAATCCATAAGGCATGTTAGGGCAAACATCGCCATTTGCACTTGTTGTGGTAATGACAAGCCAGCAGTGTGGTTCAATGCAACGCTTCGGCTATCAGCCACAATACGATCGATGAATTTGATGTCGCGAGGTTCAGGAGACAACGTTTTGTAACGGTCATCAAGCGCACATTGTTTCTCTTCACTGAATGAACGCAGTGTGTCGTCGAATACATTTTTGTGCTGAATACCGATAGTACCTAAGCGCCAGCCAGTTGCACCGAAGTACTTAGAGAATGAATAAACACAAAGTGTGTTGTACGGTAGTTTTGCAAATAGAGAAACGAAATCGTCAGCAAACGTGCCGTATACATCGTCGGTAATGATAAATAGATCGTTGCGTTGCTCATTTACAAATTTTGTTAAGTTATCTAGCGTTTCATCCGAGAATTTCACTGATGCCGGGTTCGCCGGGTTAACGACACAAAGCAGTTTAATGTCTGTATCTGCTAGTTTTTCAATTTCAGACATTGGTAATTGCCAAGTTGTCTCATCAAGGCGTAGTTCGACGATCTCTAGCTCATATTCAGAAAGTTCAGGTATTTCTAAATAAGGAGTAAAGATTGGTGTGATCAACGCAACCTTGTCGCCTTTTTTAAGTAAGCCGTTGTTAAACATCGTTTGGAATGTATAAGTCATTGAAGCGGTTCCACCTTCCGTTGCAAACAAATCAAAATCTGTTGTCATTGGTGTTGGGCCGTACATTTCTTCCGCGATGTATTGTTTAACTACTTTCTCAATGTTTACCAACATACGCGGTGGTACTGGGTAGTTACACGCAAGGTAAGCGAGAACGAGTTCGTTTAGGAACGCTTGTTTTTGGATGCCTAGACGATCTTTTGCGTAGCTTAGTGCGCGCTCGATGAACTGAACACCTTTGTCGTTTTGGTATTCTTTTGCAAATGTATCGAAACGCTCAACAATACCTACGCCGTCAGGAATGCCACCAAAATCACCACCAAGGTATGCATAGTTACGTTCTGCTTCATTAACAGCGAATTCACCAAGGCGAATAAACGCTTTACGTGGTAGTGTCGCTAAAAAATTAGGGTTACCACGACCAGCATCTAATAGTGCGCGGTCAGGCACTGTTTGTGCTACTTCGATTAGTTTATCTTTTAATTCAAATGGGCTTAAATCTTCGAATTTTGAGAAGTCGATTACTGTATTTTGTGTAGTCATAATATTTACCTAATTATATATTTACTAAATTTGGGGAATACTTACCCTATCGACCAAATATTTAACCGATAAGTTATACTGTTTATTATTTACATGCCTGCGTTTAAAGTAATTACACCGACGATGATGGGGCCCCACAATGTAAGTAGGACATTAGCTACTGCGTAAGTTACTGTGAAAGTAAATACAGGTGTTGCATTGCCTGTTTTTTCCATTAATGCCGCAAAGCCAGGGTTTGCGCTGCGTCCGCCAGTCACACAACCTAATGCTTCTACCGGATTCTTAATTTTCAACACAAAGTATGAAAAGAAGAATGATATAAGTTGCGGAATAATGGTTACAGCAGCACCTAAGAACAATAATGACATACCGTGTTCTTTGATGGTGTCAACGGCTTGTGGTCCTGCTTGCAGACCCACAATTCCAACAAAAGCTGCCAGGCCAAAGTCACGAATAAAGTTAACGGCTCCAACTGGAAACTGTGCAATGTGAGGGTTTCTGCTACGAATCCAGCCAACGAATAAACCAGAGATCAAACAACCTGCACCAGAGCCGATCGTTACTGGGATACCAGCGATTTTAAAGCTAATCAAACCAATAAGCAGACCAACAACCATACCCAAACCAAGAATCACAAAGTCAGTCATGCTTGCTGAGCCCATGCGCTGTCCAATATTTTTCTCTACGCGATTAATATCATTTGCAGTACCAGTGACTTGAATAATGTCATTTTTCTTAACAACCAATTCCGGTGTCAATGCAAGCGCTACGCCTTCACGGATATAATCAGTAATGTAAACACCACGATATAAACCTTCGTTTGAGTGTTGTTTGATCTCTCGAAGAGATTGTCCGACAAGCTTACGGTTATCTGCGATCAGCTGTCGATTTTCTTCTATAATTTCATAGCTTTCAGGAAGAGATACTTCTTTGCCATGAGCGCTACCCTGTAACTCTTGGACCGCATTTCTACGACCGGTAACAACGATGATGTCACCTTCTTTGAGTACTGTGAACTTGTCTGCATTAAGCTCACGTCCATCACGCTCAATCAATTCGATACAAGCAGAAAGCGATGTGTCATTTAACTGTGCTAAGGTATTTCCGACTAACTTGTCTCCAGAACTGACTTTAAACGCACGGGTAACTAATGCCGTAACCGCATTAAATTCACCAGGTGCCAGTTCGCGTTTACCGCTAGAGTTTTTTTCTTCTAGGGCTATCGCTTCAGCTCGAATGTCCCACTTCATCAGTGTTGGGAATACCCAGGTAACCATTAGGATTGGACCTAAAGAACCAAAGATGTAAGTTACTGCATAGCCGACAGCAACATTGGTTTGCATTAGGTGTTTTGCTTCTTCTGATACCCCACCAAGGCGAGCGATAGCATCACCAGCGGTACCAATAATTGCAGACTGTGTGAGACCACCAGCGGCTAGGCCTGCAGCCGTACCTCTATCGAGGTCAAATAACCATGCGGCAGCTAATACACAGAGTAAGCCCGACACTGTCATTACGACAGCTGAAAGTAATATATTGATGGTTCTAAAGTTAAGTGCTTTAAAGAACTGAGCACCACCTTGATAACCGACTGCATATATAAATAGCGCAAAGAAAATACTTTTCACGCCTGGATCAATATCAACACCGAATTGTCCGATAATTACACCCATTAATAATGTCCCGGCAACACCGCCTAAAACAAATCGACCAATGGTAATCTTACCGACCATATAACCGAGAGAGAGTGTAATAAACAGTGCGACAAATGGGGCCATATCAAATAGATTAGAAATGATGTCCATGACAAATTTACTCTTATGTTAAATTAAGGAATAAATAATCGAACGAATAAATTAGTAATGATATTTGTTGGATTATTAAAGCATCTCGTTGCTTCGAGACGAATATTAGTTAGAAAAGAGTATTCAATGTAATCCTTTTTGATGGACTCAATCATCGCATGTTCAATAATTAAGCGATATCATCATTTTAGAAATGAAGATTTCACTATATTACAGTGAGTTACAATAAAAATGATTGTTTTGAATTTTGTAGATATTTTTAAAAGTAACCGTTATTTGTTTCTTACCTCTATTTATACCTCTGACAACCTCGCTTTACGTATCCACTTCACTTCGTATTGATAGGCTTATCCGGCAAATAGAAAGTCGATTACGCCTATTGATGGATCAGGTCCTCTAAACACGATTATCACGTTCAGCCTAACTACCGTATCGTTCCATTCATCAAACAAATAGAGAACAAAACCATGAACACCATGCCGCATGAGCTCGTATGGGGAGAGGTTTACTTTCCACCGCTGTTACTGGTTGTCGCATTGGCTTATGTGTTGACGATATTAACCGGCTCAATCACAACCAGATTAGGACTTCATAAATATGTCGCGTTTCCTGCGTTAGCTGAGTTGAGCCTAATCGTCATTTTTACTGGCATCGTCGGCCAATTTATTACCATTTTTTGAGGCAATTCCTGTGATAAAACGTTATCTCATTACACTCCTATTATTCGCAGCCGCTGGTACTGTCATCTATAGCTATTACCAATCTTATTCAAGCAACCCTTGGACTAGAGACGGCCAGGTGAGTGCTTATATTGTCTCTATAACACCACGAGTTACAGGCCAAGTAACCAAAGTCCATATTGATGATAACTCTCAAGTGGTCAAAGGCGATATTCTGTTCGAAATCGACCCAAGCCTTTACCAAGCGGCCTATCACAAGGCCTTAGCTTCTCAAAAACAAGCCTTAGCATTACTTTCAAAAGCAAAGAATGAAGAGCAACGCGCACTTAACTTAGAAAAAAGAACGCCAGGTGCTATTCCAGTTTTAACGCTAAACAACCTCAGTAATGCGGTTGAGACATCCTCCGCGAACGTTCAGCTCGCTAAAGCAAACGTCGAAGAAGCACAACTTAACCTTGAGTATACAAAGGTGTATGCACCAACTAATGGTTATATCACTAATCTAAGCCTTCGTGAGGGTTCTCAAGCAGTCGCAAACTCGCCAGTTGTCGCGTTAATTGATGAGGATAGCTTTTGGATTGAAGGTTATTTCAAAGAAACGGATCTTGTTGGCGTTGACGCGCAAGACAAAGCATACGTAACGTTAATGATGCACAACAAAATCCAGTTAGAAGGTCACATTAAGAGCATCGGTTTTGGTATCGCTAAACAAGATGGGAGTACCGGCAACGACTTGCTGCCCAACGTAAACCCAAATTTCCAATGGATTCGCCTTGCGCAACGTATTCCAATTAAAGTGAAGTTAGACCATATTCCTGATGAATTGCAGCTTCGTGTTGGTATGACAGCTTCTATCAAAATTATTAAATAATTGGGTGTTTTCTATGTTCAATGCGTCGACTAAAGAAGCGATAAAAGCGGCGTTCTCTATTGTTATCGCTATATGCTTAGCACTATGGTTCCAATGGGAAAAACCTTATTGGGCAGCAATTGCAGTTGCAGTGATGGCGTTGAATGAGAGCTTTGCTCACTCTATAAACAAAGGGCATAACCGGTTAATGGGAACCTTGTTAGGGACCGGTTATGCCTTTTTCCTCATTGCGATGTTTTCACAAGACCGATTTTTGTTTCTGACATTTTTTACATTGTTCTTAGGCACATGCATTTTCATGTCTAGTGACGAGAAATATGGCTATGTGTTTTCAATTGGTTTCGCAGTCTGTTCGATTATTTCTTGTATGGGCGGGTTTGATAGCCAAGTGACCTTCCATTTTGCCGTGCTACGTATACAAGAAACCATACTTGGTATCGTAACTTTTTCTATCGTCTATCGTTTAATTTGGCCAGTCAACACAGAGCTAAATTTTATACAACGATTTGAAACCAGTAGAAATTCACTATTAGAAATAATGGAAAACCTAGACAACATCGACATCAACGCGCTTGAAAGTAACACCGCCAATATTGATAAGTTGCATCAACTTTTAGATTTGCCACTTACTGGTAGTTACCATCTTAAACAGAACAGCCAAACATGGCGCTTACGTATCAACGAGATGGCGCATATCCAAGATACATTACTTGAGCAAAGTCACAGTGAATCTGACTTGGGTATTCAATGGGTCGTTATTACCAACAACTTGAAGAGCTTTAATACGCTAACACCAGATCAATCACTTATTGAAGGTGAACCCAATGTAATGGGCGATAATAAAGACGTGTCTTGGCATCGCGCTCATCGTACGTTTGTTCAACATTTGAATGAAGACGGACGCAAGGTCCTACAAGGTGTGTCGATGTTCGTAACTTCGCTATTGATATGGATATATCTTCCAATGCCGGGTGGCTTTATTTTTCCAATGCTTGCGGGCGTTTTTTCTTCAATGGTACCTACAATGCCACCGAGTATCATCAAAGATGCATTTTTCGGCGTGCTTGGTACAGGTTCAGTGATCTTACTTCAATACATCTTCGTGATGCCTTTGATGACCGAGCTTTGGCAACTTGCCCTATTCTACTTCGTTAATATCATGGTGATATGGAAAGTCTTCGCGACACCTAAACTAATGGTACATCGAATATTGGGTATTAACTTATTGGTGGTGCTTACATCTGGTGCACTCAACCTGACACCAGTCTATCAAATAGAAACACCACTATTAATGTTGGTCAATATCTTAATCATTTTGATGATAGCGAAACTATTTACTGATCTATTCAGAGTAAAAGTGACGGTTTAAAATTACGCCTGCACTACCTCATAAACATGTAACGGCCTGCCAAGCATATTGCTTCGCAGGCCGTTTCCCTTTCTATTTACCTGCCTGACTTATGAACACATTAAGTTTTAAAATCAATTAGTTGCCAAAGAATACCATTGAAAAGTAATTAAGTGAGGATGGCGTCCATCAAACGCGATTAACGACATTTCCACCCTCACCTTAGAATCCTATCATTGATTGGCGCAATGCATTTTTAAACGCGACATTCACACTGGAAATCCTTATGGATACATACATAACAAACTGAACACGAGGTTCAGTACAACATCGACTGTTTGAGTCTCGAAGGTTTGAGGCTACTCAGAGTGGAAACCGTCATGAGTTTTTTTGAAATACGCACTAGCGCCTGTAAGACCCATACTCTTTCTGTATTAGCGAGCGCCCTGCTACTTACAACACCCTCTTTAGCTTCAGCCGCAGAAGAAACTAAAACTTACAGCGAAGCCATGGAAAAAGGACGTGCCCTGTTTGACAAATATGGCATCAGCTACGACTTACCAAAACTAGCAATCAGCTCATTGGTTCAAGGTGAGCACTTAGTCGAACATGCGCGTCGTACTCTTCAAGTCGGTGATGAAATTCGTGACTCAAGCGTCTACCTAGTTAAAAACACCGACAGCAAGGGCAACATAGACCTACGTATAAAATATAACCCAGAAGAACTGGACGATAACGATGATCTTCTGGATGAAATAGAAGCTTTCACTCGTACTGAATATCGCTTACGTGACTATGCCGAAAGCTTTGATTCTTCTTCAGTGCGCGTGCAAGAAATCGACGACAACAAAGTCATCATTAGCTTTGATTATTCGAAGTATGGCTTACCTCAAGATATCGCGTATTTCCGATTCTTGAATGTCGATATCGAATTAGTCGACGGTGAACCAAAGCGAATGCTGATCACCAATGACAAGCCTTTTACACACCATATTTACAAGGTAGAAAGCTACAACCAAGAGATTGAGTTCAACACATTGGAGTCTGGCAAGCTCGTTATTGCACGCAAAACAACAGAAGTCGTCGGCACAACGAAGAATAAACCGATGAAGATGACTAGTTTGGTCGAACCAGTGGCGCTATACGCAGATGACAACGGCGTAGAAGTTCTAAATGAAGCAAGACTTCAGGAAGTCTCAGACCCAAGAATGCAAGAAGCGAGCGTAAAGCTGGACCGCATCTTTCCATTAATGGGTGACATGGTGCGCCGCAAAGGCATCGATATGCCGCTTCCATTCGGTGTTTCTGTTGCTTACCGAAACCAAGACATGAATGTTCCCTTCAACGATTTCACTATCGGAGGTGTTCGTTTAAACGATTTGTTCGATCCCGACGACAGTGTGGGCATCGTCAATGCAGAGAGTTTATCTATCCGAGGTGACGTAAATATCCTACCGTTTTGGAATGTTTTCGGATACATAGGAAAGGTTAATGTCGATGCAAATGTCGACGCGTCTTATACAGGGGAAGCTGGGCAATTTCTCAAAGATAAACTTAACGACAAACTACCAGGATTGGGCGACAAACTTTGTGAAGGTGTATCTGCACTGTGTAACAGCGGTCGCTTAAACGTTCCACTTCACCTTGAATATGATCTCCGAGGTCTCGGTACAACGTTATCTGTTGGTTACAAAGAATTTTTTGCCTCAGTTACCGGCACTTACTCGCAAACACGCCTAAAAGGATTAGACGATTGGGGAGAAGGCATTGTTACAGTTCAACCAATGCTGGGTTATCAATTAGTCGATTATCGCGCTCAATTTTTCGTAGGTGCGGAATACCAAGGTTTAGATTCACGCATGCAAGGTACTGTAAAAACCGGTGATATTGAATTTGATTATGACGTTGGTGTCGAGCTAAACGAATGGGCTCTCCTAACGGGTTTCAACAAGCAAATCGGTAAAAATTACAACTTAACCGTTTTGTACAACAAAGGCGAAACGCGCGATGCACTGACATTAAATCTCGGCTACCGCTTCTAGACTAAATCTAACCAAATTTCTGATGTGAACCTACGTTGTATTAGGTCGACATCATACAAATGAAAACGCGCCAACGTTGGTTATCCAGTAGATAACACACGAAGAAACACAACGTCAAATGCTCCAAAGACGGAGCCATCACCTTATGGATCTACAGGTTTGACGGTATCGATGCGCGGTTCGTTATTTTACCGAATTCTATTGTGGACACATTTTTTATGACTATTGCATACCGCTCACTTATCGCATTGTCTATTGCTACTGCCCTTATAGGCTGTGGCGACGATAGCCAACCAACGGTTCCAATGCCAGACAAACCTGAACCTCTCGTGCCTGCCCCTGCTGAAACCTTTACTACTCAAATCGGCGACGCAAGTATCAAAGCGACCAAAGAAGAGCTGGTTATTACGTCGAATACCGAAGACGATAAGCTGGCTTCTGTTGAGGCTTTTAAAGGCATTAAATTTGCCGAAGCAGAGCGCTTTGAGCAAAGTAACATTGTTGATCTTGGGAGCGACATTGATGCGACTGCGTTTGGTAATGCATGTCCTCAATTGAAGAACGTTTCACAGACACAATCTGAAGACTGTTTGAACCTTAACATTTGGCGACCAGTAGGCGTAGATACTGATGCAGATCTACCGGTTTATGTATTCATCCACGGTGGTGACTTTGAATATGGCTCAGGTTCTGAAGCACTTGTGCACGGTGATACCGTGGTTGCTCAAGGAAGCGACGATGGTAAGCCTTTCATCTATGTAAGCTTGAACTACCGTCTTGGTCAGTTAGGTACTCAATGGATTAAAGGCGTGAACGAAGATGGCAACTATGGCCTAGGTGACCAGAAGCGCGCCTTAGAGTGGGTACATAACAATATCGCTGACTTCGGTGGTAATGATCAAAACGTAACCGTTATCGGTCAAGGCTCAGGTGCTATGTCTATTGGTTTCTTGCAACAAGATGACAATATCGCAGGTCAATATTTCCAACGTGCCATCATGCAAAGCAACCCGTATGGTTTTGAGTATCCTAGCTATGACGTTGCTAAGGACCGCAACAATGACTTTGATGTAGACACTTCGATCGACGAGATCATGGCGTCGCAAGAAACAGCTTTGAATGGTATTGAACAGCTAAAAAATTGGTTGTTAGGTTCTTTGCAAATCCCAATTCTGAGCCCAGTAGCAGATGAGACGCCAATGTCAAACCTGATGCCTTATGCTCCTTACATATTGTGTGAAGAAACTTTCCTTGGTAGCTGTAGAGAATCAGCAAAATCACCAACGCAAGCAGGCTTCTCAGTACCAACTGTCCTAGGTGAAAATGCACATGAAGCGAACAGCTTTGGTATGCTCTTTACCACTACGTTCTTAATTCCAACGGTCATCGAGTTATTAATAGATGATGAACCTGAACTGCTTACTAATGAAGATCCAGCAAAGCTAGCTCTAGCTATGGTTAACTGGTTAGAAGATGAAAACAACATCGTTCTTCTACAGCAAAAACTATCTGAGCAAGCAAGTGATGAAGTTTCAGCAGATCTTGTATTGCCAAGCAGTGCTTACAGCGCAGTAACGGGTTTATTTTATGGTGCAAAGCTAGAAGGTGATCTACTTGAAATGACTGGATGCATTGATACCAGTGACATTACGGGTACCGTAGGTTGCTTGGTCGACATTGTTGATATCACTAGCCACCAACAAACCCAAGATATTCTGGCTCTAACGGATTTCTACCCTAACTCAGAAGCTGACATAGGTGGTGCTCTTGACAACATGACGCAATTTAAAACCCTGCTAAATGACACCTTGTTCAATGGCCCTGCTCGTTATATGGCAGCAAATAGCAAAGTAGAAGCAACGCTATACCACTTTGAGCACAAACCAAGCTTTAACATGTGGAACTTTAAAACAGGTCTAAATGAAGAAACGGGCGAATACGACCAACTGTCAATCATTGATCTATTCAAAACGATCGGTTGCATCAGCGGCGCATGTAACGGTTCAGAACTGCCATTTATGTTCAACAAAGCTATACGCTTTGACGGTAGTGATATTCACCCGACAAGCAATGAGAAGGTATTGATGAACGAAATGTCGCGTCTTTGGTTTAGCGATGAATTGTTCCAGAGCTACCAGTACAGCGATGCAGCCGACAATGTGCTTGTAATTGATGGTGCAGGATTCAGCGAAAACAGTACTACCTTCGACTGGGACTATGTCACAAACCCAGGTGTTGATCCTAAGCTTCGTGAAGGTCGCTTAACGGGTCTAGCAGAGCAAGGTCTTATGCCTTGGGACTGGTACCTTAACTAAACATATTCAACACCCCTCCTACTTTAACGGCCAGCTCGCTGGCCGTTTTTATATCCAAATTTCATGTTTAAACGCAGGTTAGTTATGACATTTAGCAAACTAAAAACAGCATGCACAATAATGTTGATTGCTTTGGTCACAGGCTGTGCCCAACCTTACCCCGATGTTGAACCTGACTTCGAAGCTAACTGGCAGAGCACAGAACATCAAGCTCAAGTCTATTTGATCCCTAGTGCGCCTGAAGCCTTTGCTCGCCGCATTGATCTGGTTCGCCAAGCCCAACATTCCATAGAAATGACCTACTTCTCATGGGAAAACGACACTCTGGGTCTGATGCTGTTAAACGAGCTAAAACACGCCGCTGATCGCGATGTGGCTGTGCGCCTGACGCTAGACGACTTACTGGTATTCAATGACAAATGGCTTGCGGAGTTGGACTCACACGCCAATATTGAAATCCGACTGTTCAACCCTTTTGAGTCACGTAGAGCTGGCTGGATTGGTCGTGCGTTCAACTTCTCGACTCACCAAAAACAACTGGATAATCGACTTCACGAGAAGTACTTCAATGTTGACCATCAATCGATGATTTTGGGCGGAAGAAATATTGGTAATGATTACTTTGGTTATAGCGAAAATGCCAATTTCTTTGATATGGACGTTCTGTTTCGAGGTACGGTAATAGCGTCTTTCGACCGAAACTACCAAGCACTTTGGGAGAGCGAATACGTAGTGCCAATTCAAGAGCGCATTCAAATCCAGGAGACCGAACAATACCAAGCGTTCACCAAAGCGTTAAACAAAGGCGAAAAGAATACAGCGTTGATCACGTCTGAAGTCGAAAGGCAGATAAAGAGCTTAAACCAACCGAAGTTCATTTCGGCCTCTGTCACGCCGGTATTTGACTCACTGGAGAAGCTCAATGACAACAAGCCTTACTTTCGTCAACGTACAGAGAACTTAATGAAGCAAAAAGTAGCGACGCCAACTAAGGCTATAATTTCTACGCCTTATATGGTGCCAAGCGATAATCAGTTTGTGTTTGTCGATGCGCTCAGAGAGAACCAAGCCGAAGTCACTTTACTGACCAACTCATCGGCTTCCAATGATTCAGGCTTTGTACCAGCTTATTACGAAAAACACCGTGAGACTTTGCTCGACAAAGGCGTAAGTATCTATGAGTACAAAAGCCAAGCTATCAATGATGATCACTACTTTCATGTTGATACCTACTACCACAACAAGACAGTAATTTTAGATGACCGTTTTACCTACATTGGCTCTTCTAACTTTGACCCAAGATCAGACTTTCTGAACGTTGAGTTTGGTGTGTTGATTGACAATGAGGAGTTTGCGAAGCAAGTGACACACAACTTAACGCGTCAGAAAGACGAATTGTTCTGGGAGGTGTCACGTGCCCAATCAGGTGAGACTACTTGGGTTTCAGGGGAACAAAAACAGACTAAAAACCCTGATTACAGTTCATGGAATACGTTGCCGGATTGGTTGTTCCGCAAAGTAAACGGCGAGTTTGAGCTTTAATACTAATGCCCGTGAGTGTGTCAGAATCATAAAGTCCTTATTTGTCTGCAACTCTTTGTAACTCATCAATCTTCAAAACATAAAAAACCGCGTGATTCGCGGTTTATTTATGTTTCAGGCAAGCAGATCTCAGTTTATAAACGACGAGTCATCGCTCTCTTGGCTACGTAGTTAACCATATCTAACGTTGTGTAAATAGATTCAACATCATTAATGTCGTAATCAAGATGGTCACGTTCGACATACTGTTCTGCTAGTCGATAGATATCTACAACACGCTCAGCCACAGCTTCCATTGGGTCAATAAGTTTGATAGTTGGAAATGCACTTGCAAGCTGTTTTCTAACAAGAGGAAGTTCAGTACACCCTAAAATCACGGTATTTACCCCTTTATCAACGATACTTTGTACAGCAATCGAAAGTAGAGCTGCATTATGGTCAAACTGACCGGCTTTAATACCGTTTGTTTTACGAATCGCTTGACCACACTCTGTCATCTCACCCGTCACTTCACCATAGATAGCGCTATGTACGTTATGCTCTTGCTCAAAGGCATCTGGCTTAACAAACACCAGATTGGCGTCCGTTAGGTAGCGATCATAGATTCCCGAGTTGTAAGTACCATTGGTACACAGAATACCAACAATTGCTTCCGGATTATCTTCTTTGATCTGATCAACCGTGGTTTGAAGCATATCGACAATATAAACATTGGTATGTTTTTGAACTTCAGGTCTGAAGTAATGAGCGGTATTGCATGTCATTACGCCAAATTGAACATTGGCATGTTCTAAAATGCACGCTGACTCGATCAGCTCAGGAACAGGGTCGGTGCCGCCTTCGTTAATCGCTTCAGAGCGGTCTGGGATATCTGAATTTTTCACCACAATCATAGCCATGTGGTCTTGGTCTTTAAGTGCGCCGTGTTCAATCTCTTTCTTAGCGACGATATCTTGGAACAGAGCATCCGCTTCCGGCCCCATATTACCAAATACACCGAATCGTACGTTTTTCATTGTTTTTACCTTTATGTTTGCTAGAACACAAAGGTTATTACGTTCTGTTGATTTGCTTGAATCCCATTGGATGGATCGAATCCTCGTGAGCGCTTAAGCAACGTACAAATATTAAAACTGAGTGCCTAAAGAAAAATGAATACGAAACTCATCGCCTTCAGGGGCATCTAAACCGTAAGCAAAATCGAGTTTAATAGGCACAAATTGTGAATTCCAAATAAGGCTAAGACCAGTACCACGCTTCCATTCCGTTTTGTCATCAAAAGCATCACCGACATCGAGAAACGCGCCCATCCAAATTGACCGATAAATCTGATGCTGATATTCAAGGCCTGCCGTTAACATGTAGCGCGCGCCAGTCAATTCACCGTTATCGTCTTTTGGAGAAATCGATTCATAACCATAACCTCGTAAGCTTCCATCACCACCAGCAAAATAACGCAGTGAAGACGGTACGTCCGACAACGATTTAGCAATGTTAATGCCAACGTTTGAACGGAAATGGAGCTTCTGACTGTCACTAATATCCCACGAAACTACACTGTTTCCTTCCAACCGCAACAGCCTTGAATCAGAGAACAGATTAGGGTCAGAATACTCAATAGAATAGATGTGTCGATGATTAAGCTCCAATTGATCATTTTTACGATCAACCTGAGAGAAACTGATGCCAGGTAACAACAATTGCGATTGGTTTTCCTCAGACGCCTGACGGTACTGTTCGTGCAAGTATTTGACGTAAATGGTGCTTTGCCAATCACTGTCTAATTGCCAGTAACGTTCGAACTTAAGATCGTTTGTAAAACTATTGGTGTCTCGATGATCAATTCGTTTCGATTCAAACTGAATACCAAAGTAATCAGTTGTGACTTTCTCAGTTGGGATTTTGTACCCCAACTGAAGTGATTGCTCCTGTTCAGACAAATATGTCTGTGTTTCAAAACTGTGGCCTCTTCGGTTATACCAAGGCTTTGACCAACTGAGAGAGGCTCGTAAACCGAGATCGGTAGAATAACCGCCACCCACCTGCACAATATTATGAGAGCTTGGCTCGGCAATGATATCAATTGGAACTTCTAGGTTGTCATCAAGTTTGTCAAAGTCACCATGTACGATGACACTTCGAAACCATTGAGTGTCAGACAAATCGGATTGCAGTTCACCTAACTTTATGGTGTCAAAGTCGTCACCTTTTTTGAAAGTTGGTATTTTCTCGATACGGGTAGGATCAACGCCATCATCTGGAATACTTATAGAACCAAACTTGTATCGTGGCCCACTTGAAAAGTGCAGGTAAATGTTGGCGATGTTCTCGCTGGGAATCACTTCAATTTTTGACTCGATAAACCTACCGTCAAAATAACCTTTCCGCTTCGCTAAAGAGAAAATCGCACGCTTAGTTTGGTCGTATTCTTGATGAGACAAAGTTAAACCTGAGCCTAACTTGCTATGATTGAGTATGTTGATGAACTCTTCATTTTTACTCGCTTCGCCTGTGACTTTTACTATCGATTCTGCGATGCGCATGACAGGACCAGAATCGATGTTAATGATCACGTTATCAGAATCATTGAATTCGATATCTAGCTGAGGGTGATAATAACCATAAGGATTGAGCGCATCTTGAATACGTTTAGATAGCTTAGTTTTCGATAGCTGTGACGCAGGAACATCGGCTAAAGGTTCTAAATATAATTCTACATTTTCGGTGAGAGTTTTATTAACCCCTTTAATCTCAAATTCAGCAGCTCTCGAAGAGTGTTGGGTAAACAGGAAAAATGAAGCTACCAGCACTAATTGTTTAATCGAGGTCTTCACGCGGTTACCCAATTTGCTCAAAACCCGAACAGGTTATGAGCAAAGCGTTAAATCGCTGAATCTCTTATGGAGGACGCTATCCTCCGAATGAACTTATCTTGTTGTTTAGCACCGTAACAGTCGCTTGTTTACGACTCAAATCCCCGTACTACAGAAACAAAAAAGGCGCTCATAAGCGCCTTTTAAATCCCTACTATTTACTGATTATCAGTAATCTCTCAACCAAATATCATGATTAGTTTGAGCTTTTTTATTTTTCTTCTTTTTGCCAGTCCCTTCGGGTGGTGCGACAGGTTTTAACGCTGCAACAAGTTCAGCGGTTGCTTCTTCATCCACTTCAAAACCTTCTACTTGCTCACGGTCAAGACGGATTTTGTTCTTCTTCTCGATGATCTTGAAGTGATGGTAATCTTCGTGATCGATCAATGACAACGCAAGGCCAACCTCACCTGCACGGCCACTTCGACCGATACGGTGCATGTAATCTGATGGGCTTCTTGGTAAATCAAAGTTGATTACAACTGGAAGTTTTTCAATGTCCAAGCCACGAGCAGCGATGTCTGTCGCGATTAAAACGTCAATCTCTCCAGATTTGAAATCTTCAAGGATACGAGTACGTGAACCCTGCCCTTTATCACCGTGGAATACTTCTGCGATGATACCGCGCTTGTAAAGCTTGTCTGCCAAGTGCTCACAACTGTTTTTCGCATTAACGAAGATCAGAGCTTGTCGCCATTGGTGTTGTTGAATCAGATGTGCTAGCAGAGCTGTCTTGCGTCCTTTCTCAACTTCGAATACACGCTGCACCAATGTGCTCGCGTTTGCACTTTGAAGTTGAACTTCAATCGGGTCGTTCAGTAATTCGTGAGTTAATGTTTTAACTTGCTCTGGGAAAGTCGCAGAGAACAGCAAGGTTTGCTTTTTGCTAGGAAGAAGTTTCAAGATCGCGTCTAGTTCTTCTGTAAAGCCAAGGCTCAACATGCGGTCCGCTTCATCAAGCACTAACGTCTTTACTTTATCGAGTTTGATAGCGTTGCTTGAGATCAGGTCAAGCAATCGACCTGGTGTTGCCACCAAGATATCTGTACCGCCACGTAGCGCTTGCATCTGAGTGTTCACCGACACACCACCGAATACACAAACGGTTTTAATTGCACCGTTGAAATGCACTGCGTAAGACTTAACGCTATCGGCAACTTGCTTAGCAAGCTCGCGTGTTGGAACCAAGATAAGGCCAGAAACATAGTTACCTTTGCCCGAACGACGGTCTAAAGGTGCATCTTCATGAATCTGCTGTAATAGTGGAAGTGCAAATGCCGCGGTTTTACCTGAACCGGTATTTGCGCCTGCAATTAGGTCGCGTCCTGCTAACACACTTGGAATAACTTGCGCTTGGATAGGCGTTGGCTGTTGGTATTCAAGCTCGGTAAGACGAGCCATCAATGGTGAAATTAAGCCAAGATCAGAAAAGTTGGTTGGTGTTGTGGTGTTAGTCATTAATTGCAGGAACTCAAAGCTAAAATAATAGCGCGCTATACTAACGTATTTCAGCCGTATTACGTAACTAAATCGCCCTTTTCACTGTTGTTTAAGCAATTAAGACCAACCAAAATACATCCGGAGATGAAGTAAGTGATACCAAAACTATTCTCGCGCCGCTTTACTTCTATGCCTTTGCCTCAATAGATTGTCATACCTTCCACTCAATTTAACCATCCAGCGACTGTTTGCGTCGGAACATATGAGTTTGGCTCGGTTAACCACACGGCTACGGCATCTGGCGTGGCGACCAATGGAGCGAAATTCACATTAAATTGCCATTGAGACTCACCACGTTGATAGCCGTCGTAAACCACGACAAAATCATGCTTGAGTTTCTTACCTCTGTTTTCTCCGGCTTTAACACTAGTGACTTCGTTCATCGCTAATAAGGCTATATGGGCAACATAAGTGCCTTTACCTTCATAACTCACCGTAAAAGAGTCATTTTTTCGTTCAACGGTTAAATTAGGGCTTGTTTGCTCGGTCATTGACGGTAAGTTTCGGTCGAGCCAATTGAAGTAACCGCGCCACTCTTTACCGTCGACAACAAAGCCTGGAGTATAAACGCCACTTGTTACCCCGTAAGCTTTGTATAAGCGTTGTAGCGAGCCGCGAAAAATGAACAGTGTTGACTAGTAAAGTGAGCAATGTTTTTTATGTTCATTTTACTAGTCAAATGGGCCTACAGGGTGTTTGCAAATGAATTCGCATACCAGCCATATTCGGTCTTTTTAAGTTTAACGATAGATAGCGCACTGTTAGGAGAACCCGCAATCAAAAGGCGAGTAAAGGTGCTGCTTCCAGAAACGTGATCATTGAATGTGATGCGATTATACTGCCCAGAGCCGGGCTTTAATCGCTGAAGCTCAATTGATATAAGGCCACTCAAAGAAATAAGTGTAATTTCCTGCCCAACATAACCATTAAAAATTTCACCAACTATTGAGCCTGAAGAACCATCACTAAAATAAAAAATATCACTCAGGCTAGCATCAAGGGAGTTAGAAACCTGAGTTACAGTTAGCTCTCGACTAGTATTAAAACCACGAAAATCACCAAGGCGGTAAATATAAGTTTCACTTGTACCCTTAAGGAGTACTTGTTCATGTTCCTGCATGTCTAACTTAAGGTTGTCAGATAAAGAATCGACAAGCTTAATACCATAACAAGGAACCATCTCACCTTGCGCCCCTCGCAAACGGTTGAGGGTAAATGAGGAGCAATGTACACGCCACTGCCTACCATCAAACAAAGAAGCAAAACAACCGTTAGACATGAGAACAAGATCACTATAACCAGAATAATCGTTAGAATTATCTGAAATCATGCCCAAATCAACCGGATTAGAAAAATCGACCGTAGCATCAAAACATCGTAGATTTTTACGTCCATCGAATGTTCCATTAGTGCCAATTGGAGCTATTAATAACAGCTTGTAACCATCAAAGCCGTCATTATCACCAACAACGACCCACGATGACTTGCAATCTGAGGTTTCAAATTGACCTTTTAAAGTCCAATGCCCGCCTATTTCATCATAAAGTTTATGAATAGAAGTTCGATAGCCATAAATTGGATTATCATAATAACTACGAGAGATTGCGAAAACCGAACCATCTGGACGTCGGCCGAAGCCAATTTCACCCCCAGTTTGACTATCAGTCTCCTTCGTAATCGTTTCACCAATGAGCCATGAATCACCGTCATTGTATGCGTATGTTTCAACAACGCTTGAGCTTGGTTGCTCAGTATAAGATATTGGCACCATGATCTGCCCATACTTATTACGAGCAATTTTAGTAGGCGGAGTAAAAACCAACCAAGCTTCGCTTGGTTTTATAGCGGCAGTGATATTGACAGGATTTGACCATGAGTCACCATGATCATCTGAATAAACAAATTCAATCTGTGATGATATATTTTCGTCATTGCCTGGCTGAGAGAATCCCCAACCGACTTGACCCTTAAATGAGGTATAGAAAATATAAGTTCTTTTTTCAAGTTCGTCATAGTAAATCACACTCTCAGAGCACTGATAAGGTAATGGTTTAACTACTGCCTTCTTAGTTTGAAATGAAAGGCAATTATCATCAGAAATTTTGACATGAATTTCCATTTTCATATTGTCAACCTGACCAGGGTCAATATCCTGACCTAATTTAGCAGTATATGCAGTAATAATTCTACCGCTTGGTAAAGTGCATGATGTTGGTGCATAAAAATAAACTATCTCATCACCTGGTGGAGTAGAGTCTGATTCGGTAGTAACCTCATGAAAAAGCGAGTTATTAAAATATTGAATACTTGATGGTTTAAATCTTTGTTTAAATATGTTTTTTGTAGATTCATTTATCCCGATCATGCGAGAATAATTACCATCAATTTTCATTAACTTTTTAGAAGCATCATAACCCTGAACGATACCAGATCTAAAAGGGTTTAAATTGTAAAGCCGTTCACTTGCATTAAGCTCATCAACTAGCCTAACAGCGGATTCTTCTCCGAGCTCATCATCGATAGTGACATCACTGATTTTTTGGGAAACGGATTCTTCCTGACGACTTGTAATTGAATCAAAAACAAAGGTAAAAGCCTTTTGTAAATGGTCGTCATTCTCTGGGTCAAACATTATCCCCTGAGCCGCCAGCATATTCTGAAACTCAGCAATCACATGGTTAAACCAATCAGCACCAGGGTAACTAGGTACATTGTTATCGCCTGACTCAGTAAACCAACCAGGACCACCACTAAGGGGCTTCTTAGGTGGGCGGCTCGTATCTTGACTGCCATTTTGTAGTGGATGCATTGTAAAACTCCAATTTTTTATTTTGTTTAAACGCCGTTTAAATGGCTTTTATTGCTCGTTGGCGTAATAGAATTCGTAATACAAACCACCTAGCTTGTAACGATTTAAAGTACATTCAAGAACGCCAGCATCAGAGGTTAAAAGCGGCGTTAAAACATCATCAAGACACGTCATGTAAGCACCAGGAATGCCATACACTGTAACGCGCAAAATGTAGCGGTATTTCTGTTCCCATAGTGGGTAAATGCAAGAACGTAAGCAGTGGTGAGGAAACGTCTCATCAACCTGAACAGTAAAGCCTAAATCTTCAGCTAACTTTTGAATGTTCCAAGCCTGCAAGCCACCCTTGCGGTGATACTTTTCTATGACTGAAAAGCGACGATATTCAAAATTCGAATTAGGCTCTGCTACACATTCAGGAAGCCCTAAATACTCTTCCCATTCAGCGAGTGTTTGATAGAGCGTTTCAGGGCGCATTTCGAGCAGTAAGTTGTTCGCATTATCTTCTGCTTGAACAAGTCTTGGTGCATAACCCTGAGCATATTTAACTAAGTTCGAATCTGGTGCTCTATCCCACAAAATACCTTTCGGCATTTGCGCCATTATCGAGCCTGTCCATGCCTCTACATCGTGCCCCATGTAATCACCCCTAAAGCATGAAGCTCACTAGATAGAGCAGGAACATCGGCATTAAGATCTAGAACGTAATCACTCACACCAGGTGTTGAACCAATAGCAGTACGAACAGAGCTTAATTGAAGCGTTGAACCAGGGCTTAGCGTCTTAATATAACCTTCTATACTGGTCTTCACGCTTTGCCTTAAATCAGTGTTGTCTGGGGATATTGTGATACCCAAATCAGTCTCTTTTAGTTGCAGAGGAATATACACCGCTTCAATGCCACCTGGTCGGCCAACATCAGTACCTGTTGCTGGGTCTGGGTGGCGATAAATATAATCCGTCATTGCCACTTGGTCGGTGTAGGTTGGAATGATATCGGCGCGTTCGTCATAGACAAACGCATAGCCAACAGTGGCAGGCCCTTGGTATAAATCGATACACCAAGCGCGAGTTACACCTGACACTTCACGACACCAAGCAACGTAATCATGTAACGCGCCACCCATTGGCGGGTTACGCTTACGAAATAGCAAACGTTCAAGAACCTGTGCTACTGGCTCTATCTCTGCACCGCCTGAAATCTCACCTGTAATACCGTTTGGTTGAATGCCTGGAACAGTAGAAACCAACGTCAGCGTTTGGTCTGAATCTAAGTTACCTGCAACGCCTGCTTCTTCCGCTTCAACCTGAACAACCACGGTGCCACCAGACGGCGCATTTGATAGCGTCACTCGATACAATCGGCCATCAGAATGCGTCATCACAGTGTCAACGGGAATAGGTACGTCACCAGTAAACGTTACGGGGCCAAAAGCATTGCTTGCAAGCTTTTGAAGCACACCTTCATAACGAGCGGTGTCGATAATGGTTTGGTCTTCAGATTCAGAAGAAGGAATAATTTGGCGAACAATCCACGTTTGATAATCATATAGATCGCGAATGCTGCCACTAACAGAAGCGTTTAAAGCCTGCTCGATACCAAACTTAGGCAGCAGAGTATCTAGTGAAGCCTCAATATCAATTAGGCCACTTTCGATTAACTGGCGTAGCGTAGGAACGTTAAACGGCACGTTGCGCCTCCCATCGTTTAGAAACCGTCAATGAAATCACTTCATCGTCTGGTTTAGTAATATCGATATTCAAGGCTAGGGTTTGAAAGCGAGGAATAGAACCCGTTACGATAACGCTTTTTGCCATCTGGCCATTGCCGCTATCAACCAACATCCAAGCCAGTGCGTCCTCTGCGTATTTCACCGCAAGATTGCGCACATCTGTCGTTAGTTTTTCACGGTAAAGCAGCCAGAGCTTAGAGCCCCATGGCGCATCGTAAAACGTGTCACCAGGCCAGCCTCTAAGGTCATTAGAAGCATCAGGCAAAGTATCGGATTCTTCAGCGCGAGAATCGGTAAACAACGAGATCAAAACGAGGGCTGAAACAGTGTCGCCATTGACACTTCCGCCCTCGATAATGATTCCTGTGTTTTTCATCATGTCGAACACGATGCTCACGCTCATAGTTAACCCACTGGTGCTGAAGTATTCCTGTTCTCTGCATCTTTGTGGAAGTGGCCAAGGTAGCTAAAGCCGCCTGCGGTTAAATCTGAACCGCTAACAACGCTGGCAGAAGTAATGCCGCCAGTAGCAAAAATACCAAGGTCTGTAGATATCCCACCTGTTACATGCAAAGGGCCTTGAATCAATGTTTCAGGGGAAATAATAGTGAAGGAATTAGCGGCTTCAAAAATAACGTCGGTTGCTGTAACAACCATCTTGCCATCTTTGGTTAAGCGGATTTTATGACCTTCCAAATGGTAGAGGAAAACGTCTCCGCTTTCACCCTTTGGACGATATTTTTTATCTTCAACGGCTACAGCAACCAAGTTACCTAGATTGCCACCGATAGCCGCAAGAATGGCTTCAGAGCCAACTGGTGGGAACGAACTGCAACCGTAGTTTTGAAAGCGCTCGATGTCATCAACTGATTCATCCGCATGCATCTTAAGCTGTAAGTTTTGGCGCTGTAAACCTTCGACCACACCAGAAACTACCGCTCTCGTAATTGCGCCATTAATACGACGACGAATAGGTGCTAGTAACTTTTGTACAAATCGCTCTGTTACCATTGGCCACCACCTAACTTCGTTTGCTTTTCTGCTTCAGCAGGAATATCGAATGCATCCGATTTCACCACGCTAACCACCGCCAAACGTCCACTGTCATCTTCGCTAAACATGATCGAGGAAATCATCATCTCTTCATCAATACCGAATATCTCATCGAGAACAGGCACCAATGTGTTGAAGTTCCAAAGCTTGCCCGTTTGCGGGATTCGCCACCCTGTCACCGTGTATTCAGCACCATTAGATTTGGCTAAGCTTCGTTGGCGTTCCCATTGTCCGCGCTTGGCTGCACCTTCTGCCGTGGTAATTTCTTCATTGATGATAATCATTGGTCGGTAACGGCTAATCTCTTCGTCTTTCACTTCCGCCTTGATACCGCCAACCGCTGAAAGTGGCGCATCATCCCAACGGCCAAACGAAGCACCATCGGCTTTAACTATAAAAATGCTATGACGATTACGCCAACTAAAACGGCCTCGCGCAGCCTTAACGTTTTCACCAAGAATCAAAGACACACCCGCACGTTCTTTGCTTGATCGCGTGATAACTAAATTCCCGTAGGTGTCGCTGGTAAGCAGCACGCCACGCTGACGAGCCAAACGAGAAAGCAGATCATGCGGTGTTTCGCCTTGCTCGATTTGAATACGAGGGAACGCCGCGCCCACATCGGTATTCACGATCACTTTAATGCCAAAGGGCTTGCACACTACGTTAGCAATCTGGGTTAACGTTTGGTTGTTGAACTGGCCTGAAGGGTAATCAATAGAGCAATCCACCAAGTCTGCGGTCTTGTCTCGGCCACTGACTGATATCACCACTTGAGTTGCATCGTAGCTCGGCACCCAATCATCCACATAGCCCGTAATCACACGCTCACCGCCAATTTCAACCACACACGGTTGGCCTTGCTTAATCGGGTCCATGAAGGCTTTATACTTATCTTCAGAGCCTTGCCACTTCCAAGTGAGCTCTAAGTCAAACGAACCAGCCATCGATTCAATTGAACGCGTCACGCTAATCTTTGTCCACCCGCCGTAAACATTGCCGCCAGCCTTAAGCACAACATCACTCATTGATCACCTCGACCAAATCAGAGGGAAGAATAAACGAAGGGTTAGAAAACCCATTACGACGAACAATGCTTTGACGCATCTCTGTGTTACCTGTTTCTTGCCATGCCACCAAAGATACAGGCACCGTGCTAACGGGCTTGTAGATACTTAACTGAGGCAATAACTCAGCACGAGATCGAGTGTCTTCCAACACAGCCTGGCGTAGTACACGCAGCTGACGCCACACGCTAGAATCGCCAACCTCAACCGCATCAGCAGAAAGGGCAGCAAGCTCATCAGCAATGCCGTAACCAATCTGCTTTAAGCGCTGACCTGTCATAACGGCATTACGCTCAACACCTGAAAGGCTTTCAACCACGTCCACCTGGTCGTTAAGTTCAAAGCTAACATTGGCATTACCCATTGCAGCAGCTTTTGATACAGACGATGAATTTAAAATTAAACGCTTATAGGCATTCGCATTGTCAAGAATGGCTTGCTGCTTGGCAGGGTTCGCCACCATAGACACTGAACTAGCAAAGCCATTGGCACTATCGATATTACGACTTAAACCACCTGTAACAGCCAGTTCAGCTCGCATACCATCCCAACGGTTCTGCACGTTCTGATAAACATCGAGGGCGCGAATAGGGTCAGTCACCACGCCTTTCACGTCTTCCAACAGACCCATGGTTTCACGCGCTAATTCACCAGGGTAGGCCAATAGGTTGCCAATAGAATCTTTGGCGCGCATAAGGCGATCAGTCCATTCACGCAACTCACTAGGCAGTGATGGTAAGCCACGAGTAAATTCATCTAAGTCATCTAAGAACTGGTCAACCATATCGCCTACACCTTCTGTGGCTGCTTCATCGAAGTCCTCTTCAAAAGCCGCGTTCGCCGCGTCTTGTGACTTTTCAGATTCGGCTTTTACTTGGTTGGCCGTATCGCTTTTAGCGTTAGGAAAAAGGTTTTCACCCACTTCGAAAACTTCAAAGCTAAAGGTCGCTAAGCCATCCGTTTTATTGACTAACTTAAAGCTACCCTTGCCAACTTGAACCTTACGAATACCAAACCAAGGGTGAATCATTTCACAAGGCCCTGGTGCGTTAATCGCTTCAATGATTTGTTTTAGCTTTTCAAAATAGCCATCACCTACCGTGCGGCCATTAATCATTTCTTGCTGAAGTACTTTACCGTTGTCTTCGGTATAGCCTTGTTCACGCTTAGGGTAAGCATGAGGAATAGCACGGCGACCAAAGTCACCACTTGCGTCATCTAGGAAAAATTCAACACCACGAATAGAGGCGTTTAAACGATCTTCAAATGCCATTTACAGCCCCTTTAATTAATTCCGGTGTCTGGGTCGATTTGAATGGTTGGCGAGGAGGACGTTACTTTCTTAGTAATACGGTCATCACTAACAGAAACATCAACTTTCACATTACCGTTGGCAACATTGTACTGGCCATAACCCACAGGCTGTTGATAGCCAGCGCCAGCACTCAAACCTAAGTAGCTATTCACTTTGTCTTCTGTTATGGCTTTATCTGAAGCCCCACCAAGCAAGTCACCTAGCGTGGTTGACTTAGCCCACTTGCCGAAATCGGTACCACCAATCAGAGAATCAAGCACAGTATCTACAACGGGGTAAATAATTGTCGCAGCAGCCGCACCTTTTAAAGCTGCGCCCGTTCTGCTTGGTTTCGTTGCACCTGGTCCTTTGCCGCCATTTCCTTTCCCATCAGGAACGTCACCACCTAAACCACCCATGCCACCACCTGGCATGTTTACAACAAACACTGGCATCGCGCCTAAGTCTTGAAAACCACCTTTACCATCGGAGCTACCTTTTTTACCTCCAAAGGTCTTTTTACCCCAACTAACAGCGTCTATTGCTTTCTTGCCTGCAACCAAACCACCGACAACCCAAAGCGCAGTCTCACCCCACTTCAGCCAGTTTTGAATGGTTTCATCATCAACACTGTTAATGGCATCAGCGAGTTCTTGAATAGGTTCAGCCAGTCTTTGATTGGCAAATTGATTAAATGAGTTATTTAGAGAGGTCATTGCACTGTTTAATGTGGCGGCATTTTTAGCAGCCGCTTCTTGCGTCGCACCTAGCTCAGAAGTACCAGAAGTCATTTGTAGAAGAAGGTCTTTGTTCTCTTGAGAATAAATAGAAGACAGACCTTGCAATGAAGTCTGGTCGAATACATCGCCCAACTTTAGCGGGTTATTTTTTGCGGCATCTAACACTTCAAGCAGTAGCTCTACTGGCTCTCGTAATTCTTTGGTGCCTTCTTTAAATACAGCGATGCCTTGTTTATCTAGAAACTCAACTTTCTTTTTATCTGAGAAAGTGGCGAACACGGCTTGAATAGAGGTTAGTGATTCGTTGGCGTTACCTTTTGCCTTTGCAAACAACTGAACAAGGGCAGACATTTGTGTAATCGCTTCAGGTCCTTTAGCCTGATAGGTAGCAAAAAGCTGCTCTGATATCCCTGCCAAATCCTTAACACTCACACTACCAATGGCGAACTGGCCGTACAGTTCATCAATGGTTTTCATTACCGCTTCTGAATCACGAATACCTTTTTCTCTGAACTGAGCAAACAACGCACCTGTCGATTCAGCATCAGCGCCAAAGGCTTGCATGAACACACCCATGTTCTCTAGGTTGTCCATTACAAATTCAAGATCACCTGTCTTACCAAGCAAAGTATCAACGCCTAAAGCCAAAGTGGATGTATCGATTCTTACATCGGCTTGAGTGGAAAGTTCTTCAATGGATTGGGTTAGCACATCCACTTGGTCGCTAGATAACTTGGCGTTGGTGCCAATACGAACCATCTGAGATTCAAACGCCGCTATATTGCGTACAGTTACGCCAGTGGCAAAGGTTGTTGCCATACCCACATAGCGATTACCTAATTTGTCGATACCTCGACCAGCTGCGGCGGTCGAGGTTTTAACGAGTGTCATGGCTTTTTGATTTTTCTTGGCGAACTCACCCATCGAATTACCATACTGACGCGCCTTAGCCGCTAGGTTGCCTGCAAGGTTTAAGACAATATCGGTTTCAAGCTTCTGTGCCATTGGTTAACTCTCTCAATTTTCGATAGGTTTTTAGCAGTCGCCGCAAGGGCATATGGGTTGTGACGTTTAACGGAACTTTTGAACACATTGCGAGTTGCAAGTTTTCGCAAATCTCCGGCAACGCCTTAAGGTCGCCCCCTGTTTTCAAGCTCCTTGGTAATCAGCTCATCGAGTTCGCTTGCTTTTTCTTGCAGCATTTTAAAGTCGTCCTGGTGCAGCTTTCTCAACTCCTTAATAGAGATAGGCCCCTGAACACTGCCAATGTACTCAACCTGACGAACAAGAAGCTCGATGCCATAAAGCACATCAGAGGTGTACGCCATGGCCACACCATCATTCACGATCACTTTCTCTGCCGCTAACTGCGCATCGATGTAATCACCAGAGCTTAACTCTCTTAGACCAACTTCATGGTGGACGGCTTCGCCCACCTTGAAACCATGATCCAATCCAAAGGTCATGATGGCCATTAAACGCGCTCCGCTGGGTTACCTTCGAACGTGCCCGTAATCTCACCAGAGTCACTTAACTGGAACGGTGCTTGTGGTGAGGCACTTGTAATCATGTAATCAACACCGTTGTCGCCTTCCCAAGTTAGCGTTGCGTCTGTGATGTTATTGATTTCAACAACATCGACATCTTCATCCGCCGCAATCACTACCGACACAGTAGAAGGCGTGAACTCTTTCGACTTACCCCAAATACGGTTTGGCCCTGCGTGAGAAACGTGAGTGAAACCACCTGGGTTCAAAGTAGAACCCTTCTTTGTTTTAAGCTGTTTGCTGTTAGCACGAACAACAACTTGACCAAGGATTTGTCCCATGGTGCGTACTCCCTATTAAAGTTTGAACTGCATTAGTGCGGCGAAGATACGGAACTGATTCACAATGTCTGGCTTGAACACACAGTTCAAACGGTTCTGATCACTTGTGTCTCGATACACTTCCAGCGTCTCTTTGAAACCATCGAAGTCTTCCATCAAACCACTTGGCACCCAGTCAGTATTGGCAAGCTCTAACACGGCATTGCGCATAATCTTTGGTGTCACAACTGGCTGACCAGGGTCAAGGCGATCAAGTACATCGTCACCTGCCAATTTATGGCGAGGGAATCGGTTGGTCACCATGGTTCGAAGTGAGTAACGTAAGTAACCCAATGTCGCTGGTGTAGTGATATCGAGGTAACTTGGGTCTGGGTCGCCATAAGCATTCTGACGATACATTGACACTTCACGTTCAATCGCTACTTCATTGCCGGGTGTCACCATGTATGTGGCAATACCATCATGCAAAAGTAGATTGCGCTCGGTCATATCCCACTGAGCGGTTTTAGCCGGTGGCAGCAAACTGGTTAGCACTAAAGTTTGAAGAGGGCGAGCAGGGTCAATGCCCAGTGAGTAAGACGCTCGGCCTGCGTAAGCGGCAGCAAATTCCCAAGGCGAGTTTGGCGAACTGTTCGTACCCATACACGTAAATAAGAAGTCATTACGCGCAGAGCCAAACGCACCCGTCTCAGCAAAGGTGCCACGGAACGCAGTGTAAGCAATGCCTTCAATCATCTTGAGAGGGCCCCAACGATTAATCAGCTCGTCACGTAGGTCATTCATTGATTGGGTATCGTTAAACGGCATCACGATATGGTTGTACCATTCGTTCGGAATAGCCGCGATAACGGCGCTCATGTCTGGCGTTCCTGCACCGCCTGTCATGTCGGTAATCGCAACGGTCACACCACCAGGCAAAAACTCACCATCGTAATAGTTGTAACGGATATCGATATCGTCGCCCGTAATACCCGTCCATTTACATGTCAGCTCTACAATATCGGTAGACGCCGCTTTCAAAGCAGCAGTAACAGGCAGGTTGGTATCAGCATTCACCTTAGCAATGATGGCCGTCGCAATAGAATCAGCATCGTCTGTGTCTTTCACCGTTACCTGCACGCTTTCGCCAGCAATCAATAACGCGATCACACCTGCTTTAACCGTGGTTGCAGTAACGGCAATCTCACCCTTAGCCGCACTTGCCGCCAAGTCAGCCACACCCAATGCATACACATCTGTATATTCATTGGTTTTGCGGAACTTCTTAAGCGTACGAGAAAGCATTGCACCTTTACCGTAAAGGTCGTCTATTTGGCTTTCACTTGTCGTAATGCGATTCAGCGTAAGTGCATCAGCACTGCCCGTTGCCAGCTGTTGGCCAAGTACTAATACTTTCTGAGCCAAAGCGGGTGTGCCTGAATTCGCTTCGCTGTTGTCGATCTCGATATAAACGAGTGGTACTCGAATATCGTTAGGAATAGAGCCCAATGACATGCTTATTCTCCTTCAGTTTTAGAGGTTAAAGCCTTGGCTTCTTTCGCCAGCGCTTTCTTTTGTTGCTCGATGGCATCGGCTTTTTCTTTTGCCAGTGCCGCCTTGGCTGCATCCCAATCTTTTTGAGGGACTAGCACCACGTCGCCATCATTAATTCTTCGAACCCAGTAGCCTGTGCGTTCGACTTCTTCACCAGCCGCGTTAACAAAACCACCTTCAGGTTTGCGTACGGGCACTTCGGCGTTCTTGGGTTTAATGGGGATCAGATTCTTTTTTAACGACATGATTAAGTCCTATATTTGTGTCACGGTTTATTGAGGCAGCTTCACTTCACCATCAATGGTGGGTGCGCCATCTGCGATTTCACCTTTCAGACCAAAGGTAATGAAGTCATCTAACGTACTGAGATCAATCTCTTCATCTAAGTACCATTGCTGCGACCAAGTGACAGACCAGATAGCAATACCAAGCTTGTCAATTTCACCGCTGTATAAATTGTCACTGCGTACGTTTTCAACGCGACCATAGGATGTTGGCAGTGCGCTTCTATCCATCAATTCACGCACTAACTTTCCTGCGACCACTTCGGCACGTAGGTCTTTTTCGTAACCGAACTGGTCAGTGGTAAACACATAGGCCACCAGGTTAACGTTACCAATTAAGCGATTACCCACGGTTTCATATTGCTGAACACGCAGGGCAGCAACACGAACGCCACCGTCACGGTTCGACATCCAGCGCTTAATATCATCAGCCTTATCAAAGCGGCCAACGTGGCGCTCAACGGTTTGGATCTTTTCTATTTCACGCACACCACCTTCAAGCTTTGGCTTAAGGTACTGAACGATTTCATTCACAGCCCAAACGGTAGAACCACTGGTGGTAAAGTCGGGTCTAGACATTCATTAACTCCTTCCAGAAGTCACCGATAACCGCATACACTTCAGATTGATTGTCGGTACTTAGCCCTAAGTATTCGCGCTGTGGAATGTTCATCATGCGAGTGAGCGCCCCTACAGACTGATAGACCGGAAACGCCAACGCTTTACCAAAGGCTTGTGTGATAAGGCGCGTATGAGCAGACACTTGAACCGGACCAGAAAAGCCATCTTGATGAACGCCAGCGTAGGCCAGCGGCGATCCAATTCGAACTTGGTTGCGCTGCACCTGGTACTGGATGGAGTCCAACAAATCGCCTTCGGACTGCAAAAGGGATTGGTTTCCATGTCGAGTCTTCGCATAACTGCTAGACCAATCATCCCAACGCTGACCATCAGGTGACGTTTTCTCATCGGCGATTCTTCTTCTGGTTTGGCTCTCTACAATCCCACCTAACGAATCCAGCAATTCCGCTTTGTGCTTTGGGTCGCTTAGGGTTCCAAGCAGCTGTTGATAGCGCTCAAGCTCTTGTGTTCCCGACACTTGAACACCAATCGACATTACAAGACGCCTCTCAAACTGTTGCGGGTGAACTGGCGCTCGTTCTCTTGAATGAGTTCAACCTTGCCCACACTGCTTTCGGTTGGCGCTTCGATGGTTGGCAAGCCTAATTCACGCTTGCCATTAGCAATTTCACGCAGGGTTTCAAGCTGCATCTTGTAGCGCTCTTCTAGTAAGTTCGTGGCCTGTTGGTCACGGTCGGCTAACCAGTAGAACGCAATAGTGATGGCAACCTTATTCAACATGCCTGGCACAGTCGGTAGTGGCAGAACATAACGACGCCCTAAGAAAGAGTTAATCTCTTCGTCGGCTTGGTCTAATGCCTGGTTAATCCAAACATCGTTGAGTTCGTCTGTAGTGCGGTCTACCGCAAAGTTCCACAGCATCTGCTCATCACGATCAAGTAAGTCTTGTTTGGTTGCGTAAGTTGCCATCGTATTTACTACCTTTTAAAAACGTTATTGCTGCATGTCTTGAAGATCGAGTACGTCTTCAAGTTCAACAACTTCGACTGTCAGGTGCGGCTCGTCGTGTACGCGCTTCGCCTTTTCAGGAGAGAGGAACACCACGCACTCTGGTTCATGATCTTTCGCATGAACTCGCGCAGACGCATCCGGCTCTTGCTCCACCACAAGCACCAGCTTTTCTTGGAGACGATGGAACTGAACGCCTGAGCGCCAAAACCCAGCATCTGATTTAGCGCATACTTTGAAAGCGCCAAGAATACCGATAGCGTCAACGCCATCCCCAGGATGAACCACATCATCTTTCTTTGAATCCACTTGCTCACTTGCCTTTCCTTCTTTGGTTTCAGTGCCCGCCATCAACGCTTCTTGCTCCGGCTTGTCGTTCTCCACCTTTTCAGGGTTCATAGAACTAGGCTCTGATTGAGATGAACTTTCATTTTTTGCCGACTTTACTTTAGGCATCGGTGTTGGTGTGTTGACTTCAGGAAGCTCTCGCTCAACCTTAACTTCTTCTTCGGCCTTTAATTCAGCATCGGCGTTGTCGAGTGCTTTCTGTTCGGCTTCCGCTTTAGCGGTGGAGGGATTTCCTTCCACTTTTCCAACTTTTCCGGTTGTTGATTTTTTAGTTCCACTCACTGTGAACTCCTTTAAACGAATATTTAATGGCGATTAAATTACGGTTTAATGCCCCAGAAACTCATGATCACACCCGCTGAAGAGGGCAACCCATTAGCTGCGCCAAATGAAACCAATGACACTTGGCTGCTTGCATCCGTTGTATAGTGACGCCAACGGAACTTGTCGCCAGCAAGCAAAGAGATGGAAACAGTGAAGTCATTCGGGCGTTTTTCATCATCGAATTGAAAGCCAAGGGTTAACGGTCGATGGCTACCTGAAACAGGAACCCAATTGCTACCATCAAACACCTCAGCAAACATGCCCCAATCACTGGCTGCAAAAGGTGAACTCTCACGTAGTACCAAAGCATTGATACTCACCATGCCGCTAAAGTCTTTTAAAGCGGTTGATTCGCCAGTCACCAGGTCAACGTCTATATCAGGAGAGGCCAAAGGCACATCGTTGAATAGAATCGTTTCCGGTGTATTGTCTGCCGCGAGCGTTTGTTTTAAATCGTTCGCATCTGGCGTGACATAACTGGCACGCATAAGCAAAACAGATTCAGGTGCTGGCGTAGCGCTTTGGCTTATCAGGGGTGAGTTTTCAAAAAACATACTTAACCTTCCGTAACGATGACATCGCCTGTTGAACTGGCCGTTCTTCCGTAAATATTTTTTGCTACAGCGCGAGACCAACCAATGCCTTTTTCAAGCTTCAGTTGGTGCCCAAACGTTTCAGCATCGGATGGTGCTGAGTCTTCAACACGGTACTTCACAACGCTGCCTGTTTGGTTGTCCATATAACCCGCCGCAGCAGAAGAAATAAGCGTCCAAGTGTTTGGATTAAGTTCAACTTTTACAGTCATGGCATAAATCCCTAAAGGTTGGCGGCATTGCTACCGCCAATCTGTGTTGCTGGTTAAGCGATGAATGGAGAAACGATCACTTCTACGTCTTGGAAATACACGTTGGTATCACCGCCTTCGATGAGCATTCGTTCAATCAGCTTCTTCGCTGCCGCACGGTTCGCATAGCCAACCACAAGCGTGGTAGGACGAACACCCAGAGGTACACCATCGGCACGTTTCATACCGCCAAGTTGTTTAACCGCCGCTTCATAGTTCGCTTCCGTTAACGCAGCTTTAGAGCCAATCGCTAATTGAGGGAAAGAGAAGCCAACTTCACAACGCCCATCAGTACCCGCTGCAAACTTGTTATTGAACCAGGTGTACTCTTCTGTCGGGTTCATGTTCTTGAACACGAACGGACGACGGTTCTGATACACGATAGGCTTCAACGTTTGCGAGTTATCAATCAAGAACCAAGGCGAACCTGTATCGGTTGCAGGATCACCAACCACGTTCGAGAACGTTGAAGCAGGTGTGGTGTCTAGTGGGTGGTCAGTATCAAAGTAGTTCTGACCGTCATAACAAAGCGTGGTGAAACCTGCCACAAGCAATGGATAAGCAAGCTTGTCTGGGAACATCGTTACCTGATCACCAAAACGTTCTGCCAATACTGAGTACTGACCGATTTGGTCATCTTCAACATTTTCACGGCTGATAGAGATAGAGCTTTCGAACGTCTTGTTAGTAATGGCGTAACCATGCTTACCCACATCAGCCAGCTGTCGGTCACCCACCCATTCTTTAATCTCTGGTAGGTCTTTCAACCAACCATAGAAGTTAGAGGCACCAGAAGATGGCACTTCAGTAGCAATCTTGTCCCATTGTGGGTTTGCTCGTGAAACACCTTTCACGAACGAGGCGTTCATTGATACAAACAACGCTTCAATAATTTGAGCTTCAGTCGCCATGATTACGCGTCCTTATTCAGTTCTTGGTTAGACGCGATAGAGTTCTTTGATGCTAGGAACTCTTCTTCGGTCAAATTCATCTTGCGACACATCGCAAGTTCGTCTTTATCTAACTGGCTGCCACCTTCAACTTTCGGCTTCTTAACCTGGGAGTTGGTCGCAATAGATGGAGCACTCTTCACAAACGCTTCGAACTGCTCAACACCGCCTTCAGCACGACACATACCAACAAACATTTCTTTGTTCGCTGGCGCAATCTTGCCTTCATCAATCGCAGCCTGAACCAAGCCATCGACTTTCTTATCGTCAATTTCTTTTAACTGAGCTTCAGCCGTGGTGGCGCGATTCAGTGCAACGGTGTGTGTTTCAATTGGGATGAACTTAGTTAAGTCCGGCGTAGCGGCACGGTTTAGCGCAATGTCTTTCTCAGACTTAAGTGAATTAATTGCGGTAACACCTTGCTCTTCGGTCGCGTCTGCGGCTAGGCCAAGCGCGGCTGCAATCAGTTGTGAAAGCGGCATGTCGGTTTCCTCTTGTCGATTAAGGGCAGGTACATAAAAGTTAGGTTTATTGGTTAAGCCAGCGCTGCTCATCGAAGTAATGACGCCTTGCTGGTCATAGTTAAAAGCAGGGGAGTAATACAGATATAACTTGTCGGTAATTTTATAGCGGCCGATATAGTTCCATTCGACTTGCGCCCAAATCTCACCTTCGCGGTTTTCTAGTGCCAGAATCCAACCCGCTGCATCAGCGTCTTTACCTTCTGGGCCACGAATCTCGGTAGCGTGTTCAATGTCGAAAGGAAGTTTTGCATCAAAGGCTGCAACAATCGCATCAGGTTCGGTGTTCATCCACATGCGACCATCACGGCCTCTTACTTCACCCGCAGGAATCATTGGCAACCAAACGCTGTTAGTACCTTGTTCTTCACCAAGGCCATCAATCATGCTGTTCGATAAGTTGAAACACATTGCCAGGTAAGTTTTTTTCATTACTCGCTCCATAAATCAGAACTTACATAACAACCTCCTCATTGGATTAGTTGGTATGAACTCGTTTCGTGGAGTTAAGAATGCAAAAAAAAAGCAACCGACGAGAAATAACGTCGGTTGCTCTATTTGGGAGGATGGGATGAATTGAAATACTTTTCTTGAGGGCTTAAAGATTACCCGAAAAAATCAGCTTATCAAGCTGACTCGTACAATCTCACCTAAAATAGTTTACTGAACCATGTTTAAACACTGTTTAAATCGACTCAGATTTGTTAGAACTTTTTTAAACGACACATTGTAGCCATTTTACAACTAAGAGCCGTTAGAGAGCGTTTCACGCATTCTTGCTTCTTTTTGTAATAGGTCTTCTTGCATCGCTTCTGTGCGTGATTTGCCAGGGTTGTAATTCCATCCTGGTTCAATGCCTTCAGGTAACACTTCCACTTCACCCGTTCGCTTGTTTAACCACTGCTTAGTACCACCCTCTGGTGAGTCGGTTGATACCTTATCATCGGCAATCAGCTTCTCAGCTTCAAACTTCGATACTTGGCGTATCCAACATTTGCAGCCCCAACCATTCGGTGGCATGTGGTTATCCCACCATGGGTCTCCAACAGGAAGCAGCGTATCTTTCCATTTAACGTGATCAACTCGATGCTCCATGGATGGCCCAAGCTGATAAAGCAAATAAGGCATGGCGCGTTTTGTTCGCTCGATGCGTTCCCATTGCCCCGCTGAACGTGCCGTTCTCATATTGGTTTTGTAAATGGTCTTTACACGACCGTCACTGCCTAATTGAACGGGCTTTGAATCTCCGCTCAGTGGGTCAACCATTTCTTGAATGCCCCACCAACCAGACTTAACCAAGAGTGGCTTTAGAATATCTTGAAACTGCTTGAACGTTTGGCCTTGCTCGATAGCCTCTTCAACAATGGCTTTTACATCCACAAGAAGATCGGCATTCAGCATCTTTGCTACAGTGAAGGCGTTGTTGTGCTCTTGCTTCCATACGTCGCGATAGTCAAAGCCTGGTTCTATTCCTTTACTCTTGAACCACTCTAGCGATTCAACAGGGACTATGTTTTCAGACGCAAGGGCTTTAGACATCTTTAGCGTCTCCATAGCCGCGCATCTGGAACATGTATTGCGCCATCTGCTCAACAAACACGTCAGCGCCTAATGTCTCTTGAAGCTCTGGCAGCTTTTCTAAGAACGTTTCATAACTGTCTGACGCATTGGCCAGTTCGATGATCGGGTTCATGAAGTCTTCGGCAACTTCTTCCCAGTCGCTCATGGCTTCATCGGTTAAGTCGTTCATTTCCGCTTCAGCGGTTTTGCTCACACGGTTAATGGCAAGACCTGGGCGTTGTCTGTTCATCGCCGCTGGCATGGTTTGCGCTAAAATGGCAGAGGTTGGCATGAGCACTTCTTCGTCCTCATCGGGCTCAGTCAATCCAAACTTTTCACGCACGCTCGATGCAGAGATTTTAAGACCACGATCAATAAGAGGCGTGATGCTATCAACCAACATCTTCAAGTCTTCTGGCTGAGGAAGTTGAATGCGCACTTTCGGGTAATGCTCTTGCGGGCCCCAGTTCAAAATGATGTAAGGCTTAACTAGATATTCATTAATGCAAGACTGAAGCTGACGAGCATCCCACTCAGCAATATCCATACGCACATCATTATGCACGTTGGCTTGAGATTGAGAGCTGCCGTTATCAGCCGTCATGGTTTGACCAAGTACCGCTTTACTGGTTTGTTCATCACACCAACGGGCCATGTTTTCAAACAGCGTATTACCGCCATTGCCTTTGGCCGTTTCAATAAGCTCTAGCTTCATGGATTCAGGGATCACCGCACCTGCATCACTGGCAATACGACCAATGGCATTCACCAGAGTACTGATATCTTCGGTACTGGCGTTCGGGCCGTACTTACCCACACGAACCGGAATACCAAACACTTCAGCAAACGCCCACCAATCACGAATCGTGAACGACTTAAGCATGTACATCACGGCAACCAATCGCGCTAAACCGTTGCGCCATACGCTGCCAGATTTAGATCGAGGCTTATGCACCATAAACTTATACGGGTCTAAAGGCGCACCGCTTGGCGCGTCATCGCTGATAAGCAAAATCTCTTGAAGCGTTTCGTTGTCCTGGCGTAAGTAGCGAGGGTCTACCCATTTATAATCTTGTGGCTTCCATGGGGTCTGTTTGGTGTCCCACAGTATTTGCACCACAGACAAGCCTTTACCTAGGCCATCAAGCAAGTCAAACAGCAGCTCTGGGATTTGGTCATCATCCATAATGGCGCGAACACGTTCTGCCATTTCCACATCGGCTTTGTCTTCACTCGCCGCCACAACGGTTGGGGCAATCGCCGCCACAGCCAACTTACGGGTGCGCAGCTGCGCCGCGTAGTGCAAATCGCGCTCTTCCATTTCTTCGGCAAGCGTCATGTAATCTTCGGGGTTGTTCCCATCCACTACACTGCGAAGTAATCCCGCTAATCGAAGCGGGTTTAAAGTAGAGGCGACACTGGCAGGTCGAGGGTTACGCACACTGGTGGTGTACGCTTTGGCAATGTCTTCAGACAGTAGCGTCTTATCGGCTTTTAATGGCTTGCCGCTTACATCAACAATTGAGGTCATAGTCTAATTCCTTTGCCGCGTAGGTCTTGGTTCGGCATATCATCAAATCGGTTATTTTCTTCGGCGGTGCCATGAAAGCGGCGTTGGTTTTCATCGGCACTGGCCTTGATGGTGTGCAAGCCGTAACGCGTTAAGTCCGCCTTAGAGGCTAAGTAAGCAAACCAAATAGCAATGGCACTATCGCCGTGTCGCTTGTTTCCGTTCTCGCCTTTGGTTCGTGTTGAATCAATACTAGGAACGCCAGCTTTAATTTGGATTTGTCCCAAATCAGTAATCACGTCCTCATGCCTTGGAAGCAGTATTTCATCATCTTCAAACGCAGCTTTAAATGAAGGCATGTTCTCGCGGTAGTAACCCACAGAGAGCATTACCTCAACCACTTCTTCGCCGTACTTGTATCGGGCTTGTTCGGCTAGGTACTGGCCATTACCACGTGCATCAAGATAAATACCATCACGCCTTGGAAGTTGATCGCAGATAAAGTAAAGCGCTTGCTCTTGCTGCTTGAATGGCACATTGCCAAGTTCTAATAAGAAAGGAACCGTGCGCTTCACATCATTTTGAACGGCCATGGGTGCATAAACGGTTAAGTCACCAGAGCGTGCAAAATCCTCACCCAAGCAATGGCGCAGTTTAGGATCGAGTTTATCGAGCTCTGGCTGAACGTGTTCGTCTAACCACTCTTTCATCTCAGCTTCACGGATGTGCTCTTTCGCTTCGTTAAACGCTTTAGATCCAGTAAAGCTTAATACTGGGCCATCTAACCGCGCAGCACGTTCACGCAAACCACGGCTAATGTAAGCACCACCGCCATTCTTCGGAACACATTGGTACTCTTCAAGTGCATCTTCTTCGGTGGCCGTGTCTTTGAGAAGGTTAGTCTTCCATTCGTCTTCTTTCTCTTGTGACCACTCTTGCTTAGTGACCTGACAAATTCGTTGATACAAGCCTTCCAAGCAAGCATCGTCGAGCGTAACGGTATGGATCGAGTAACGCTTTTTCCCTGCACGGCTATCTTGGATGAGTTGATTGAATAGGTTGTCTATACCATTGTGGGTAGAGATAAGTCGAACTTTAGAACCCCACATAGTCAAAGCGAGTGCGGCTTTTAGCACTTCGGCTAAGCGTTCATGGAATGCAGCCTCATCGATGATAACCGTACCCTGCATACCACGCAGGTTAGAAGGATTACTCGATAACGCTTGAACCTTAAAGCCCGATTCAAAGTAAATGACGAAGGTCAGAATGTCTTTGTCTTCATCATTGATAATATCTTCTTGAACTTCGCCAGCCGCTTTATCGAATATCTTGGCCCACAGAGCAACAGCATCAATGAACTCTCGCGCCATCTCTTTGTTCGAGCCAACATAGAACACGTTATTGCCGCCTTCACCTTTGGCTGTACCAGCACTAAGCGCAGAGTCAGCCGCTTCAGCAAACGTCAAACCAGTACGACGTGATTTCTCGGCAATCTTAAGCACAGAGTCATCGGCTATCCAACGCTTCTGATATCCAAGTAAAAGCTCATCCTTGTCGAACTTGACAAGGATGTTTTCAGTAATCGAATTGACGTTTGGTGATTCTGTCATTAGGCAATCCCTAGCAGCTCTGCTTTCAGCATCTTCACTGTGTCTGAC
Source organism: Vibrio sp. L3-7 (assembly GCF_963898195.1). Classification (NCBI taxonomy): domain Bacteria; kingdom Pseudomonadati; phylum Pseudomonadota; class Gammaproteobacteria; order Vibrionales; family Vibrionaceae; genus Vibrio; species Vibrio sp. L3-7. The sequence continues at coordinate 84,804 of NZ_CAWQUW010000012.1, forward strand.
GTTAAGCCAGCTTTCTTCGCTACCTGCTCAGTCTTCTCGACCATCTCTTCAGCAAAAGCTTTGCGTATTTCTTTTTCAACCTTATGGCTCACCATTGAGGCTTGCTCGATACGTTGAATAACTAAAGCGAGTTGCGCGAGTGCTTTGGGTGGAATCACTTCACCGTCTTCAGCTGCGCTTTCCATCATGGTCATAGATGTTTCAAAAGCCATGGTACGCACAAACTCTTGCAGCAGCTTACCCACATCAGAGGTGGGCGCTTCACCCAGTTTGGTTGTCCACACTTCCGCCACTTCGCGAGACTGCTTCAAACGCTGGCCCATTTCTTCCATGCGCTTGGCGTATCGGTTGAATCCAGTACGACTGATTTTCACATCTTCTGGAAGTCCCGCATCATCAATCATTTCATTCACGGCCAAGCGAATGTCTTTCTGTGTCATGTTCCCACTGCGAATAAACGCATTCAGAGTTTGACGAATTTCATCAGGCAGCAAATCTATCTTTGATTTTCGATTACTGGCTGAACGGTTAACAATGGACATACAACACTCCTAAGCGCGTGGGCGTTTTACGCCAGGAACAATGGCTTGGCCTGTTGCCACATCTTCACCACGGCCTGTAAGTTTTGCGACTTGGCAATCTAATACAGTACGAATGCTAATTAGCCCTTGCTCTTCAAGCCAAGATAAGTGCGTACGAACTGCATCACGGCTAATGTTGTGACCGTAAGTATCAAGGCAAGAATCAAGGATAGATTCGTTCGCTTCATAGCCTGTCATGTCATGAAGTGAACGCAAGATCACAAGACGCTGGTCTTCTTTTAATAACTCTTTAAAGCCCATAACAAATCCTATTTATCATCTTTTAAACGTTGTTCTAATAGCAGTTGAGCGAGGTGTTCTACAGGCTGTATTTGTGCCCGTAGCTCTTTCATCTCACCGCGTGTGTTTGCCATTTCAAGTAATAGCTGCGTGACTTGTTGCTGAGTGGGTAGATTGTCAATCTGCGTTTGTAGTTCGTCCACTTTACGTCCTACCTTTTCGAGGTCTTCTCGCTTGGCGTACGTTTTAGAAAGCAAGGCAAGGACTAACATCCCCAACGTGCTCAACGCGGCCCATGCGATAGGCCAATAAGTTTTGATCCACAACTCCATTAATGTGGCTCCTTATGTGATTGACAACTGACGCAGCGCACCGCATTTGGCATCGCTTCTAATCGCTTAGTTGGGATGGTGTCACCACAACTTAAGCAATAGCGATTACCGTGTTCATCTTCGTCGGGCTGTTCTATGCAGCGTGTACGTTGATGAGCAATGGCTTTTTCTCTGAAGGTTTGCTCAAGCTCTTGAGCCTTATCGAACTGGTCGGTCATTTTACTTTCACCGCCTTAAGTGCATCACCAACCATTGAGCCTGTGCCTTTGGTCATGCCACGCTTATCAGCAGAGCGCCAACCAAGGTAAGTAAGAAACGGTGCCATCAATCCCGCTGCAATTTCCCAATTTGCCCCCGTTCCTTTATCAAAGGCTTCGAGCAGTTCAAACAGGAAGATATAAGCAATGGCAGAATACAAACTCAAACGGCAACCCCAAGGGCGAGTGTGACGAACGTATTCATCATCAGCCTTATCACCTTCACGAATCGTCACTTGGGTTTCGTGATGTTCGGCTTGTTTATCACCAAGCGTGAGTTCTTGGCGGCGAGTCTTTTCTTTTTCTAACTCGACCTTAATCTTCTCAAGTTCAACCAAAGATTCAGGTGGCAAGTTTTGCAAGGCGCGAGTAACGGCTAACTCTTTCTGTGCCTTGTTAGCACCAAACATTAAATCGGCTTGCTCTACCGCTTCAGCTACTTTGTCTGCCGTTTCACTACCACCAAACAAACTGGATATGCCGCGAATGGCAGCAGGGCCATATTCCATGGCAAGCGAAGCTACCCCCGCGATGACTGAAAGTGACATTCTCTTAAGCTCCTGATTTTTGAAACTAGGTCATTCCCTTGTGGCGTTTTCGCAATACCAAGGTGGCGATCAATTTCATTTTGAGAGACACGGCTCCACGCTTTCGAAAAGTAACTCTGCATGGTGGCATCGTGGCTAAATAAAGGCGGGTTTAATGGGACTTCAATACCTGTTTGAACTTCCTTCAACTCGGCATCAAGGCGCTGTTCGCGCCCTCGTTGTTTGGCAAAGTCCCAATTGCGGCCCATGGTTACGCTCGACGAATAACAAGCTTGGCTTTTTCACCACCAAGGTGAGCCATAAAATAATCGAAGGCCGTGCCTGAATTGATAACAGCCCATTCATTATTCACCACACCAAAATCCATGCCTGGTGCAATACAACCTTCAAGCTGTGCTGCTCGGTTTGCTTTGTGGATAAGAATATGAGTTCGTTGAGAAGGGCCGAATCGAGTAACACCAAGGGTAGGTGCTTCTAGTGCGTAGCATTTGCCAAACTTCGGGCTGTCATGTGGCAGCAGGTCATAGGTACCTTCTGGAACACATGAAATGCCAGCTTGGTTATTTTTCCAAGGTCGTTCAACGGTCTTGAGAATAGCGTTTCCATTCTCATCGCACAGATAAGAAAAAACACCATGAGGGAAATAATTGCGATGGAGAGTTAGGGTTTTCATAGCACAACCAGTTTAGTAATGGGGTTACGTTTAACTGATTGTGCTTTCTATTTAATAGCTTGTGGAAGTAACGCGGATTGTTGATTGTTAGTTTGAAAAACCAGTGTCTGATACTAAACCAGACACCCCTTTACCTGCAAAGCAAAACTTAGTTTCCTCAGCAATAAAACAAACATTACCATCCTGAGCGAGTGAATTAACAATCCCTACTGAAGCATAATTATCAGTAGGGAACACTACAGCAACATCCTTCTCAAGACACATCATACTGAAGTTATAATCACCACCTAAAACATAAATACTACCGAACGGCTCTGGATGCGACTCTTTAAAATAACATTGATCATAAGGGATTAAGAAACCGAACTGAATGAAGTCTTTATTTACTTTTAGAACACCGTAAAAGTTACCATTGACCAACTCAGGTGATATGTATCCACCAAACCTCTCACTCTTTGTCCACGTTTCATATTCTGTACTTAATTCATTTGAATAATCACCAATAGAGACAACAGATAAAAGAGCCACTAGTAATTTATTCATCCCTAATTCCCTTTCTTAAAAGCAATCCAGTAAAGATAAGGGATTTGTAAAACAGGTATCAGAACCAATACTAACATTACCCACCAATCGGCCTTGAAGCCTTGATTCTTAGCAACTCTACAAAGAGGGAAGGCAGTAATAAATCCAACGATTAAAGTAACTATTAAGTCGAATATGGTCATTTTTCAATTCCTTAAAATAAATTCGGTTGACGGTTCTTAACTTCTATCTTGCGCATTTTAGCGACTACGCGATAGATATGCTGCATACTTTTATCGTATTTACGTGACAGCTCTTCAACATTCGCACCATTGAACTCACGCCAGATAGACAGGTTCATGATTTCAGATTCGAGCTGTCTGCCGCGTGGAAGGTAAAGCTGAACACCACCAAACTCTTTGCAAATACGATGCAGTAAAACCACCGCAAGCTTTGGATCGGTTTCGTTCTTAACGAGTTCATCTTTAAATATGCAGTAGATTTGGCGCATGGCTTCTGGCCATCGTTGGTGCTCTTCATCGTCTGCTAGTTTTTCAACTTCTTCTAGGCTTACATTCTTGTAACCAAACAAGTCTTGGTTTTCTTCACTCATTACTGCCTCCCATCCACATGGCATACCTTCACATAGTATGAATATAAAAACACCCCGCTTGGCGAGGTGTTTGTAGTATATGGCAGTGTTTACTGGTGGGGCACGTTAAGCAGTTTTGTAGTAGTTACTCGCATAATGTTCAGCTAATAGTTCGTAACCAGCTGGGCCTGTGCAATCGTTGTTCGATGGAATGCGACCACCACTTTTAGTGATCACCTCGGCCATTAATCGATAGTGCCATTTCTTTAAAGCTTCTAACACTTCAGCCGCTTGAGTTGACTTAAGCCAAACCGCTTTTTCAATGCCACGTCCATTTGATGCAGTAGTCATGCGCTTCACATAAGCATCAATGGCAACGTCGTTCGCATTGCGGATAAAACCTTGCTTGTGCATGGTACGCCAAATCGCCCGAATCTTTGCCACTTCTGGCGCTCTTGCTTGTGGCTTGCGTTTGGGTTTAAAGCCTAGCGCTTTCATTCTGTCTAACACTTTGGTTAGTTGAATGTCGTTCAAGCCTTTTGCACTTCGCTTACCTGTGCATTGCTCAAGAACGTCACGATAAGAATCATCTTCCATTGCAAGATCACGTTTAGCGATTTGGACAAGTTTGAGTAAGTTAGACATTGCTCCTCCTAAGCCGCTTTACGTTTGGCGTTCTTGCATTCCAACTGACAAGCTTTGCACCAACTCTGCAACCCATCGGGGTTTCTTCTGCATGGCGACCAGAACAAGGTGTCCTGCGGCCAGTACTCTTGGCAGTGTGGACACCATTTCTGCAAGCCTAGTTCAGCATCGAGTATGGCTTTACCATTCGCTAAGCGGCGTTGTAATAAACCTGATTTCATTAGTGGTGTGTATTCACCAAACATAATAAAAACCTCCTATAGCTTTGTGTTGTACTGGCTGCTCATCAGTACCTAGCAACCACGCTAGGCAGACAAGCAAGGCGAACCTTGCTTGTTTCGCTTATGCCGCAAGGCACGTTGCTTTAGTCAGTTCTAACCCTTCGAGCTTTTTGAATTGGCGACAAAGTACAGAAGCCTTTGAGAAGCTAGGGACATGAAAAGCATGAATATCGTGTAAGTCTGGGTACTCTTTTTTTGTGCGACGTTTGCCGTATATTTTCTCAATCGATTTTTTGAATTTTGTGGAATATTTAGCTTTGGTTTTTAAGCACCACACCTCACTCAGAATGCTTGGCGCATCTTCGGTGAAACTAATTCCATCTTTAAAACTCACCCATGCACCTTTGATACAGCCCCCAACGTAGACTTGAAGGCAGGTTTTCGATTCAGACTCACGAACGCGATGTACCGACACTTCATAACCTTTGTAATTAAAAGCGATATCAACCCAACCACCTGCCATTTCCGCTTCAATCTCAGCCCACATTTCTTTTGTAATTGGTTTGCTCATTCTTCATATTCCTTTTCATTGCTTGATATGGATTTCACTCGCTTCGCTTTGGGCAGTGGCGTATTGCGCCAATCACCGCAGTGGTTATCTGCCCATTGTTCTGCTTCGACTTGAGAGCAGCGACGAAACTTCATGATGTACTTGATTAATTGGTTAGCCCGCTTCGCTTTCGTCTTTTCCATTGAGTTCATCCATCATGTCTTCGTACTCTTCACGAACGTTCGAACTGGACTGATTTAAAATGAATTTCAGTGCTGCGATATAGCCTTCTTCAAAAGTGCTATCTGGAAATGCAGTGCCATCGTTTTCAATTAAGGCTTCAGCCATTTCAATTTCTAGATCAATCACTCTGCGAGTGTGGGCGGTAGTGAAAGAGCGTTGCAGTGGGTTAGGCATTGTCATGTTCACATTCCTCTTTCAGTAGTGAAGCCAATTGGTGTTGGCAGTACTGGTTTCTATAGATGGCCCAGTAGCGATTATCTTTTGATAACGCCACCTCAGACGCTTGAAACCACTGTTCAGCAGCAACGCCAAACTGACTAAGTTGTTCAGATTCAGAAGCCTTTTTAGCAAGCTTCATGTAGTAGCTAGATTCAGGCATGGGAGTAACCCTCTTTTCGCTTGTCGTACACCGTGACAATGTTGTTGTTTCGAATTAGGAAGTAGGCGCAGTCACTTTCTAAAATTCGCTTTGGCTGCCAACCTGATTCGCATTTCATTATTCTTCGCAGTCTGTTCTTGCTTGGGCGGTTAGCTTTCGCCACCGCCTCTACAAGTTGTGGAAGGCTGCGACCCGTACGTTGTCGCCATCTTTCGATAGCATGGCGACTGACGTTTATCTCTCCATATCGGGTGCTTATCAGTAACATTCACACCTCGCTATAGCTTGGCGATATCAAGAGCGATTTGTTTGTACTGACCATCACCTTGGCGTTCATAGATTCGAAGGTAAGGCGTTTTACCAACAACCTTGATTGAGTCGGCAATGGCGTCCATCGCTTCTAACCAATCAGGGTCGGTAATGTTTAACTGGCGAAGGCTAAGCACTTGGTTTACATCAATGTGACCTTGTTTGTTTACGCGGAAAGACAGATCAACCAGGGCTTTAATTTCATCGCTTGAATTTTCATTCCAACGGTTAATGCATTCGTCAATTTTTGCCTTAGCCGCTTGGATGCGTTCATCGAACACGCGGTGCTCTCCAATTGAGCGTTGCACCTTGTATTTGCCATCAAACGAAAGCAGCGTAACGTTGCCTTTGGTGCCACCGTATTTCACATCAAATTCAGCAGAGCTTAGGTCTACAAAATCCGCGACATTCTGCATGGCTTCTTTCTTAAACAGCGCAAGGGTTTCTTGTGTCGCAATCGCTTTTTTTACGATGTCAGCAACAACATCATCACGCAGTAAATCAACATCTTTGATTTGGCTTACGGGTACTTGGTGGCCTTGGCCGTTGAAGCGGAAACCGTCTTGTGGTTGGGTTTGATTAGTCATTGTTTTTCTCTCAGTTGTAAGTTGGGTTTGCACATTTGTGTTCTTGCGAGTTGATAACGGTGTTGCCTACATATTGCTGACACTCACCAGACCACCAACGCACTAGGCATTTGCTGAATCGAGCTACATACATTTTGTTCAAAGTGCCGTGGCGCATTTCCATCACAGCAACAGCTTTATCCATTAACTTTCTAGAAGGGTTGGTGACTTCGATAACGGGAATCGCTGGCTCGTAGTTGATGCGTAAAATGAAGCAGTCAGCTAAGGTCAATCGACCACGGGCGGTTAATACAGCCTGTTGTTTTTCATGCGAGTTCATCATTGGTATTTCCCCATTCCAAGTGCTAGTTTCCATAGGTTGCTAAGACCTACAGGTGATTTGATGCCATCAATCTTCTTAGCCTTTTTTTCTAAGGAAGGCTTAGCAATAGTTCCAAGCAATGGCTTTTCAACAGCCTCTTTGATTCCCAAACCTTGATTGAGTCGATACCTTAATGTGTGCACGCTCATACCAAATGCCCTTGCTATACTTGGTACTCCAACAACACCTTTGTATTCAATTTCGCGAACGCTCATATCTCACCTCAATCGTTGGTTTCTAATTCAGCAAACGCTTTGCGTAGCACTTGCTCACTAATGGTTTGGCCTTTGGCAAACATCGCCGCCAGTTTGAGTGTTTTGCTTAGCAATCTAAGGCCACCTGGGCGCTCACTGATTTGCAGCATTAACCCGCGTTCAGACTCGCCGTTTACGTTCCATGCATCAGCAATGGCACGAACGTCTGCTTGCTTGGTTTTGTGGATGCCACGCTTCTTCGCAATGCGAGAGAACAAGCGCGCAAAATCTTCATTACGGCGACCACCTGTAAGCTGCGTGTAAACCTTGTTATTGCCCACTAGCACCATGCCAACGCCCGTTTCTTCTTGCAGAATTCGCAGCTCTTCCAGTGTTGGGTAGTCAAGGTGATCCGCTTCATCAATCACCACCAAACCTTCGCTACCAATCAGGCGGTTTCGGATAACGCGAGACAGTGGGCCTTTACGGCGTGGCGCATCGTCCATGCCTAGTTCCATAGCCAGTTCATATAGGCACTCAGTAAGGCTTGAACGGCTTGGGCTTGAAGTGATCATCCATACGTTGTTGTTGCTTCGTTTGTATTCGCGCAGCGCTTCTGATTTACCCACACCAGACGCCCCAAAAATAACCACGATAGATTCGGTAACTTGGGCATACATCATGTCGTCGGTCAGCTGCTTAGCCGTTGGTGTCATCACAAAGCCAGGGTCTTTACTTGGCGTGGCATTACGCTGTTCTCTCATGCGTAACCACTGGTTCAGTTTTTCAATCATCTTGGCTGGGTCAGCTTTGTATGAACCGTTCAAAATTTGGCTAAGCGTGGCAGGTGATACGCTGATCTCTTTTGCAATCTGAGACGCTGAAACAGCCTTCGATTCTGTTAATGCACGAATGCGCATTAATGTGTCGGTTTGCTTAGCCTCTGCATTGCCTAGTTCAACTACGTTTGTATTCATATCAATCTCCATTTATGGAAGGTTTAAATAGGGTTTAAAGCTTGTTTTTGAATTTCTGTTCAAACAGGTTTGAAACGCTTTGGCTGAAGTTCTGTTCGTAATCTTCGTCTTCATCTTCTAGCGCTATGGCCTTAGCTGCCGTGTTGCCAATCGAAACGGGTCTGAATGGTTCAACCACTTTGCTTTCAGGTAGCACTTCTTCTTCAAGCGGCTTCATCATTGCAGCCACTTCCAGTGCATCCATTTCTGTTTGAGCTTGCGCAGCAATCTTGTTCGCTTTGGTAAATTGTGTGCGCTTGCGTTTGTGCTCTCTTGCCGCTTGCGTATCGCCAAATCCAGTCTTATCAAGACATTCAGCGGTACAAATTCGAACGCCATTCAAGGTGTAAACCTCGATAGATTCATGCAGCTTTAATGGGTCGAAACGCGCCACGAGTTTTTGGCCAACATGGTTCATCATCGATTCGCTGTAATAGCGGTTCTTACGGCCTTTCAAACTGCCGCCAGCGTCCAGTGAAATAGTGCCGTGTTTAGACACTCTTACTGCCTCGGCTTGAAGCATCATCATTTGCAATTGGTCGGTGGTTGCCTTGCGTATTGCTGCCGTTTCATAGCTGGCATTGAACGCTTGGTTAAAGCTCATAAACCCTTTGCACACTTCGGTGTTTCGGTTCTCTTTCGCGTTGTACATTTCCACGCCTTTAGCGATGGCTTGTAGAAAGTCTTCCGCATCGATCGCCTTGCTTCCGTAGTTGTCTGGTTTTGCCATTGGGTTCGGGCCTGTATAAGCGCCACGGCAAAGTGGATGTTTATCGATGTACTCTTCAAGGCCACCCACACCAAACGCACGTTCTATCGGTTTGGCTTGGCCGTGACCTTTACCTAATATCACGCTCGACCAGTGCAACTTGATATTCATCATTGGGATGATGCCAAGGGGATCGTCTGCTTTTACTTTGAAGCGGTAACGGTTAGGAACGCCGCCCGTCATCCATTTGTTTGCAGCTGCTCTGGTGTTATCCAAAGTCAGTTCTTTAGGCACACCGAACTTTTCACAAACGTCCATTAATGAAAGGCGAATGCTGTCTGTGTTTTCACTAATGTCACAACGCCAACCAACAATTTTGCGGCTGTAGATGTCTTGCCAAAACCACGTTTTAGGACGAAGAATTTCACCGTTAAACCACTTAACAAACACGTTGTGTTGATAGCCATCGCCATTGATCCACTCCAGAGCGTGAAGCCCTTCAACGGTACGTTCTTGCGGTGGGAACATTTGGTGCAGTGCGTGTTCACCTTCACGAAGCATGATGCGTTGTTGTACTGGCACTTCATGTTCAAGGCGGCGTCCTAAGCTTTTTAGGCTTGGTACTTTCCAACCTTTAGATGGAGCCGTATCAATAAGGCGCTCATAACACACCGACATAGCAGGTTGCTCTAGGCTCAAGTAGTCGGCTTTGAAAAACTCCCAAGCTTCAGGTGTGATGTAGGCAAACTGATTCGGCTTTTGGGCTTGGGATGATTCAAAGTTTTTAGGCAACAGAGCTGGAGCCCAATCACATTCGTCTATCCCTTTCACCTTCGCGCAGCTACGACGCAAAGTAGAAAGTGCCACGCCATATTCTTCAGAGACCGATTGATAAGCGTCCATCAACTTGATGCCGTTATTCTTAAGTGCAAACACGGCTTGAACGGTGCGTAATGCTTGCTGTGCTTTCTCTTTGGCAGCGTTGTTGTTCTTACTCCAACGAGCCCAAAGCGCTTCACGGCAATACGACTGCTCGCTTTTCTTTTTCGGCAACTCAAGAACCTGATCCCCAACTTGAACTTTGCCTTGTTTTCTCATCAAGGCGGTTTGAACCTGGACTGGAAGAGTGGATACTCGATACTCAAGTACACGTCCTTTAACGCCTTTAGCTTGTTGCTTTTGCCATCCTTCCTTTCTCGCTCTATACGATATTCCTTGAGGTGTTTCGGGCAACCCTGCAACTCCTAAAAGGTCTTTAGCTAGAATCCACATAAGTCCTCCTTCTAGTATCGGCTAGGCCAGATGACTGATGGTTGAACCCCAATTGCTTCTGCAATGATTTTTTCAGCTTTTGGGTATTTGACGCGCATAGCGTTTCTTAATGTGCTTGCTGCTAGACCTTCTCTAACTGAAAGCTGAGTAAGAGAAATTCCTTTCTTATGAAGTGCGGCCACGATGTCTACACGGTGCCAATCTGCATTGTTTGTTTCTTTATCCATTTCATGTCACCATTTAAAGTTAGTAATCGGTGTAACTCTGTGCGTTTACCCCGCTGTGTATGAAAGAGATTAGATTGAAAGAAACGTTAAAGCAACTTCTTTCTTTTAAAAATCTATCAATTCTGTGATGATTTTATTTAAGTTGTTGTTTTGTATTGACTAAAAATTAAAAGAAAAAGCAAATCTTAAAAGCAAGATGGCTTTCTTTTTAGGTGGTTTAAATGAAAGAGTGGTTTTTAACAAGTGACTTGGTTGGAAAGAACGGGATGCCAGATACTCCCCAAGGAGTAACTAATAAAGCTAGGAATGAAGAATGGAAGAAACGAAAGGCTCCAGGGGTGAAAGGGAGAGCATTTGAATACCACAGAAGCAGCCTTCCTCAATCAGTTATAGACTCCTTAGAAAACAACGAGGTACGAGAGCCTTCCGGTGCCTATCTTGGTGATACTATTAAGATTCCTGTCTACGACGTCACGGTGTCTGCGGGGCATGGCTGCATCCCATACGAACAAGACCAAGCTAATGAATACGTAGCAATCCAGAAAGAGCTTCTATCGCTCTATGGCGTAACGAACCGTAGAGAGCTATTCATTCTTCCTGTAAAGGGCGACTCCATGGAGCCCACGCTCTATGAAGATGACCTGGTGCTGATACAACGGATAAATTTAGATAGCTTTTTACATGAAGGGGTTTATGTCATTCGTCTGAAAGATGACCTATTCATAAAGAGAATTCAATACAACCATATAAAACAGACACTTAAAATAAAAAGCGATAACAAAGAGTACGACGAAATGTTTTTCTCAGGAGATGACCTAAATGATATTGAGGTCATTGGTGAAGCGGTGCGTGTTCTGATGACGAGGATTAGAAAGGTTAGACTTTAACGCCTCACGTTTTAAATGTTTAAACTCGATTTAAACAGCGAACAAACAAAACAGACAGTGCTCACTTTGATAGTCTAAATTACATAAATTAGAAAGGATTGCTCAAATCAGCTAAAATTGCTCAACAGCCAAAAACGCAAGCGGGGCTCAAGACCTAAAATCTCAAACCCCGCACTGTATCTAGCTCCAAGCCTAATTTTCTCCCACTTGATCCCTTAAAGGTCAGCCTGATCCCTAGTCCCTACTTATTGTTCATATCATTAGTCTCTATACAAGCGTTGCTTCTGACTGAACGCTTTGCTGGCGAACTTGTCTCCCCAACCTAGGTAATCCCAGTAGTCAACGTGATAAGCGAGCGGAATGACTTGTGTCCAGAGTTTCGGATGATCTTCAAAAGTGCTGAGGTATTCATCAGCAGGCGGACAACTCGAACAACCTTCAGAGGTAAAAAGTTCGATAACCTGCGCAGGCTGTCCTTCGTTACTCCACGTTTGTGCAAACGACACAGAGGAGTAGGCACCAATTGGCAAGGCAAGTAAACAGAGTTTAATCAATGGTGAGTTGCATTTGGCGTGTGACATACCGTGATCCTTGTACAAAGCGAATTTACTGGCGCTCAAATACAGACCGTTATGCCTAAGTCTTTCTTTCAGGTGATGAGTTTCTTTCAGATGTCGGGGTTATTTCAGATGCTTAGTCTATTTCAGACACACAGCTTATTTCAGATATAAAGCTTTCTTTCAGATACAAAAACGCCAGCTTTAGAAGCTGGCGTTTTCTAATTCTGTATTTCTTTAATTCAATGCGTTTACGCTGGAATTAACGGTTGATACCGATATCGCGTTGCATGTGACCAGATAGGTCGCTTGCGTAGTAACTACGTGGAGAGTTGTCTACAAAAAGAATATCGAAAATGTGTGCAATCAATCCTTTGATGTTAACCGAGTAGGTCTTCTTATCCATAGAGTTAGGAACAGCGATAGTATTCATTTGCATTGCTTGAGCCATGATTGCCTCTCTATAAATTTGTTTATGTGGTTCGTTCTGATGACAAGAATAATAGGTGATCTTTTGCAGGTTAAAAAATGACTAAAATTAGAAATTCAGATTAGTTTTTCTAATAAAACAAGCCATTAACAATACCTTGAAATACATATTCACACTTGATGAGTAAAAATTCACAACAGCGCCTAAATCATGCATTTAGTACAAATAACCCTCAAGTAACAGCGGTCAATGTCACAAAAAATTTACATAAATAAATTTCAGTCTTCATTGACCACCTAATCCTTATCGAGTTTTCGATAAGTTATTTTTGTTTTAATTTACTTGTTCAATGTCTGGCTTCTTCGCATAAATCGACGCTATAACTGCAATCGTCATAGTAGAAATCAGAACAGCTAGCGACCAATACGTTGGGATAGCCCACTCACTGTCAACCAATAGCATTTTCACACCAATGAACACCATGATGAATGCCAGTGCAGGCTTCAAGTAGATGAACTTATCCATCATGCCTTGAAGAACAAAGTACAAAGAACGAAGGCCAAGCAATGCAAATACGTTCGCAGCCAGTACTAAGAATGGTTCTCGCGTAACGGCGAAAATCGCAGGAATAGAATCCAATGCGAACATCACATCCATGACCGCAATTGCACCAATCACCAACATCATTGGCGTCAGCACCCATTTAGTGCCTTGCTTGATCATCAACGCTGGGCCGTGGAAGTTTTCAGCTACAGGCATCACTTTACGAAGTAACTTCTCAGGTAGCGTATTCACGCTCTCCTCTTCGCCCTTGTCTAACGCCAGCTTAATACCCGTACCAATTAGGAACGCAGCAAATACATAAAGTACCCAGTGGTATTCTGCCAACAGTTGAGCACCTAATGCGATCATAATTGCACGAAGCACTAATGCGCCAATTACGCCCCAAAGAAGCGCACGAGGTCTTAGATGCTCAGGAACTTGGTATTGAGCAAAGATCATCGCGAAAACGAACAAGTTGTCTACACTAAGGGATTTTTCTAGCAAGTAACCGGTAATAAATGACACGGTTGCTTTTTGGGCTGTGTATTCACTATTCGGCGCATAGATGTCCCAAAAAAGGTAAATGGAACCAGCAAATAAAAACGCGAGCACAAACCAGAAAACGCTCCAAATTGCCGCTTTCTTGATGGTTACGCTGCCACCACGAGTCTGATAGATATCAATAGAGACGAGAATTACTGTCAGCAGGAAAAAGCCCGCATAAGTCGTCATAATTGGCGATGAAAAAAAGGATTCACTATTTGTAGATAATAGAGATTGAGTTGAGTTCATTATTCCTCCGGGCGGAAGAACTGTTCAAGACCTTCCGCAAACAAAACATATCAAGTTCCACGACGGATCTTGATTGTGATTGCGTTGGTCTCGTTGAAGTGAAATATGGGATTTCACCTTTACATACCGGATAGACTCTTGGCCTAACGAGATGACGATATGTAAACTTGCGCTAACTACTCCCCAAACGCGTGGATAATATTCCTCTATCTTTGTTTCGTCTAGAAAAATTTTCGGAAATAAATAAAAAAGGAGCAAAACGCTCCTCATTTATTTCTATAGGTTTGTCAAAACGACATTCGTATTGATGCTGAGAATACTGCTGAGAGAATTACCCCCTAATACCGTTACTCAGTGATACAAATCCGTTACTCAATGATACGAATAACGAACGAGTCTTGTACGCGCTTTGTCTGACAGTTCACTTCAAGGCACGCTACGTTATAAACCCGCAGTAGGCACCAAGTACACCAACGCTGACCAAACAGACACCCAACCAACCACCGCTACTGCATCCAACCAATCTTTCTTATCCATGCTTATCTCCACAAGAAGGCGACCTGCAGGAATAAAGCATAAACAATGCCAAATTTATAAATAGGCAGAACTAATAATAACAATCACAAGTATTACCTGTAACTATCTAAAACACTCCAAACAATTCAGCGGCTCGTTGTGTTGCAGTGACCCTGGGTGGTCTTGTAGAAACTCGATGAAACAGTCAGCCATTGAGTCGGTCGTAACCACGCCATCACCTATCATATCCAAGACAGCGTTATAGCCCTCTTTTCCTTTCATGGTATAGGCTGACGACGCGCCTCGGTAAATACGGTCACGAGAAACAGCCTGCCAGCCCAATGCTTCAGAGTGAATTTCTAAATGGTGAATCCTATGCCCTAGAGGCGCTTCTTTGTGATAACAGAACCTCAGATTATGCGTATAAGGGAAACTGCCTGAACCTGTCCCTACAACGCCATTATCCAAAGCATTGTTGATTGCACCTTCAAGCATGCCTGCGATCGTTTCACCTTTTACTTCATACACACCAATGGGTACGGCAAACGGTAGTAGTTTTCCGGCAATATCGGCAACCGAAACATCACCACTATTCAGTGAATTTCTGACGCCGCCAGAATTATGAATCGCGAAATCGACTTCATGGCCTTTCTTATTCATCAAGTAGTGAAATGACTGAGCAACCAACGGCGCAAGTTGGCTTGGACCTTGTTCATCAGGAATACGCACATGGCGAAGTTTTGTATCGGCATGAGCGATAACTTGTTGCTGAAGCTTCCTAACTCTAGGCTGATATTTGTCGGTAAGAATGCTTTGTAGTTCAGGATCTTTCTTACATACCGCAATATTCTGGTGGTTGTTTAAGAACTCACACGCCATATCATGGGCGTCATCTTGTCCTACTTCACTCAGTTTCGCGTCTATAAACAGTCGACGGCCTAACAGCAGTTCGTTCTTACCGTTAAAGTGAGTCACTTTGCCTTCAGCATCGAACTCGATTTCGCAGTGTCCTAGGCTCATTGCGTGGAAACCCGCTTGCACAACATAGGTGTCACCGACTTTCACGCCGTAATCATCATCTTTAACTAAGCCAATACCAGAGAAATCACCTTGTAAGCGATGACTATGACCACCAACAATAACGCCAATACCAGATACATTGGCCGCTAGTTCTAAATCAGCCTCATAACCAAGGTGACTCAGTAGCACAATCTTGTTGATGCCTGATTGATGGATCTGTTCTATCGTGGCTTTTGCCGTTTCTAGCGCATTTTCAAATGGTGTATCGATATCTGGATTAGCAATGCCTGCCATCTTGTCGATGCTTAAGCCGAATATGGCAACCTTCTCGCCATCAAACTCTTTCGTTATAAAAGAAGCACTTCGCGTTTCAGTCAGATAAGGCTTAACAATTTCGTTGTCCGCTAAGGTATGAGTTTTATTGATATCCTCATTCGATAGATTCCAGTTACCGGCCAACAGCGGGAATTTGATTCTTTTCGCGAAAATCGCAACGGGCTCATTACCCATGTCTAGCTCATGATTGCCGAGCGTCATAGCATCTATATTCAGAGCATTTAAAAGGTCGGCGTTCGCTTTTCCCTTGAACAGAGAAAAGTACAAAGTGCCCTGGAAGCAGTCTCCGGCGTGTAAAAACAAGGTTCCAACCTTTTGTCGATGGGCATCTTGTTCTATTTGTTTGAAACGTGTTGAGATTCGAGCAAAGCCACCAGCACTGACATAAGGTTCAATGATGTGGTTGTTCATTTTAAGTGATAGCTGTAATGAGGTTGGTTCAAAGTATGAGTGGGTGTCGTTGATGTGTGCCAACACTATTTTTGTCGGCTTATTATTTTTAGTCATATTTTCTTCTCTCTTTGTCCCTTCATACTAGGTCGAGAATCATGACAGAATCGTGAATTTTATGAAACTGCACTGCAATAAATTTCTCTATATAGATCAAAAATCTCATTTTGCGCTGTATTAATAAAGAGCGGGTTTTGTGACAAATGAGCATACCGAATAAACAATTATCGATTATGATTAAAGATATCTGTTAGCTTTCAAATAATTAGCAGAGTCTTCCGTTAGGAGCAAGCCTATGCAACTAGAAAGAATAGAGATTTCTGGCTTTCGAGGTATCAAGCGCATGTCACTCGCGTTTGATGAGCTAACCACGCTTATTGGTGAAAATACTTGGGGTAAATCTTCATTATTGGATGCCCTTTCCGTCGTTCTTCCCTCTGACGGCGTTCCCTATCACTTCGAAATGACTGATTTTCATGTCGATTACTCAGTTTCACATCCACAGTCTCAACACCTTCAAATTGTTCTAGCGTTAAAAGCCAACGACAAGAGTGAACTCAATGCTGGCCGTTATCGCAAACTAAAACCAATTTGGGTACAAGATGAGTTCGGTGTCTTCCGTATCTACTACCGAATCAGTGCAACGTTAGAGCAATATGAGACCACGACACATTATGCTTTCTTAGATATAGAAGGTAATCCGCTTAAACTGCACCATTCAGAAAAGCTCGCTCAAGAATTGATGACGTTGCATCCAGTGATCCGCTTACGAGATGCAAGACACTTCGAGCGCCCATTTAATGGAAATGCACTTAACCATAATGCTCATCTCCCTACTAATGGCCACGCTAATAATGCAAACGGAAATGGGAACGGACATAATCACACGACCAATGGAAACGGCACCAACGGCAATGGACGTAAGGCTCGAATAGAAAAGCGAATTGATAATACCTGTCGACGATTAATGGCCATTCCTGGTCATGTAAACAAAGGCGAGATGCGCAGCAGCCTTGAGTCAATGCAAAGCTTAATAGAACATTACTTTTCATTTAAAAGCGCTTCTCGTAAGAATCCAAGAAAACCACGCGATGGTTTACTTTACTCTGCCGGAGCAAACGATAAGAGTATTCATCAACTTGTCGAAGAAACCAAAAATAAACAAACTCGCTTATTATTCATGGGTTTACTTAACGCATACCTACAAGCTAAAGGTCCGAACGAATTAAGACGGTGCGCGCGCCCTCTTTTGATCCTTGAAGATCCAGAAGGTCGATTACACCCTACCCACTTGGCAAGAGCTTGGAGTTTGATGCAGAAATTGCCAATGCAGAAAATTCTCACCACGAACAGTGGCGATCTTCTCGCTGCTGTACCTCTACAGTCAATTCGTCGATTAGTTCGCCACTCCGACAAAACCATCGCAAACCAACTCAATATGAACCACTTCAGTAAAGACGAATTGAGACGAATTGGTTTTCACATTCGATTCCATCGTTCTGGCGCTCTATTCGCTCGATGTTGGTTACTCGTAGAAGGTGAAACAGAAGTTTGGTTATTCAATGAATTAGCTAACCAGTGTGGCTATAACCTTGCCGCTGAAGGGGTGCAAATTATCGAGTTCGCTCAATCAGGGCTAAAAGCACTCATCAAGGTGGCACAAGAGTTTGGCATCGATTGGCACGTGGTGACTGATGGCGATGCGGCAGGTAAGAAGTATGCTGCTACCGTGATATCAAAGCTAGGGAACGATCAAGAACGACACCGCCTCACTGAACTGCCTGACAAGGATATTGAGCATTACTTGTATATGAACGGATTTGAAAACTTTTTCCGCGACATGGTAAAAATCCCTTACGACCATCCTATCCCAGCGAAAAAGGTGGTCGCTAAGGTTCTTAAAAAACATGCAAAGCCCGACTTAGCCTTAGCGATTGTTTCTCATTGCGAGAATCAAGGACAAGAATGTATTCCATTGTTGTTACGGTGGACGTTAAAACGCGTAATCACCATGGCGAACGGGAACACTTAATACCTAACCACCTAATACCCAAGCACTTAGCACTTAGCACTTAGCACTTAAACGTAGCACCTAATTTATCTGATATCTGTTATTGGTTCTTCTACTGACAACGTCTTTAACTTACCAGAACCATTAAAACCAAAAAAGGCACACCAAACGGTGTGCCTGTATAAATCGTTATACAAATTAATTGGGGGTTATCTTGCAAGAGTTCACATTGACTAAGCATCTGCTGGCTTATTGGGCCGTTTCTGACCTTCTAAACCGCAGCAAACTGATTAAACCATCACTGATCTATTAAGCCTTCGCTTGCTTAGCGTGTTGCTCAACCGCTTCCGAAGATTGGTTCGATTTTTCGTGAAGCCACAGACCCGTAGCTTTCATTAAGTATCCAAATACACCACCAAGCAGCAAAGATGGTACTACAAGTTGCCAATCGCCACCTGCAGCAAACGTAGCACAACAACCAATGAAGGTGCCGGGGATATAACCTAACCACGCTTGTTTCGCTTGAATACACATAAAGAAAGCAACGATAGCGGTAATTACATAGCCTAAGATCTCTAACCCAGCAAAGGTTGAACTTTCGATAATCACCATTGCCCAGAATACGCCTGTCATGTTAGTTAATAAACTGCCCGCTAGTCCTTTCACGCCGCCTGTTGGAGAAGCAAAATAACTGGTGCAACCTAAGAAACCTGCCCATGACAATAAGCCGAAAGAGATAGCAATCCATCCCCATAGACCTGACAAAATACCTGTTGTTAATGAAATCGCGACTAATGTACTCATACTATTTCCAAAGCCTAATTGTAGGAATATCTACAACCGGATTTAGCCTCACTTAAAATCAAGTAAGCATATTATGGGAAGATAGCCTTTTTTTAGCCGATCTAAGTCACATTAATAATGTATGCGAATGTGTATTTATCATAAAATGGAGACCGGAATCGCTTATTCAACACAAATAGTTATCGGAATTTCGTCAATAGTTTTTGGTATTTTGTAAATTAAGAGCTACAAAACGGATGGTTTACCTTTCATCATTCGTTTCCCCTCTCGCTTAATACACTCAGCAAGTGGGTTCTCAGCCATATCAGCACGCCAGATAAAAGACAGTGTTCTTTCCATTTCTAACTCAGGAACATTCAACGTAACCAGTTGGCCTGATTCAACAAACTGTTCGACATCTAAATAAGGTAAACACGTTAAATATGGGCCGTTTGCAACCAAACTTCTTAAAACAGGAACGTGTTCGTACTCTCGCCAAACATCAAGATCGCCAATTAAATGGTGAATAGAGCTATCAAAAACTTTGCGAGTACCAGAACCGTGTTCTCGTAACACCCACTTAGCTTGCTCCAATTGCGCCAAACTTACACGTTCACGCTTCGCAAAGGGGTGATGAGCCGAAGCAACTACCGTTAAATGGTCAGTACACCACACTTCTTGGTGAACTCGGTTGTCGTCACAGCGACCTTCGATAACGCCCAAGTCATATTGGTAATCTAATACACCATCTATAACTGCGTCCGTACTTTGCACACCAAGCGAGATTCGCATCTCTGGAAAGTCGTTATCAATAATACTGATGAGGTCTGGAACTAGGTGTTCAGCTGGGGTTTGGCTAGCACCTAATTTGAGTTCACCACTCAATAAATGCTGCTCATAGAAACCCATCTCAATCTGTTGTGCATCTTGCAGTAAACGCTTCGCTTTTGGCCTTAGCCACATGCCCCAATGAGTGAGGGCCATTTGCTTGCCCTGCCTTTCAAACAAAGGCCTGCCGAGCATTTTTTCCAACTGTGCAAGAGACATACTTGTCGCCGATTGAGTCAACGCTAATCTGTCTGCTGCTTGACTAACACTCCCGGAATCTGCCACTGCATCAAATACCGCGAGTTGCTTCAATGAATAACGCAAAATTCATCCTTAATTCTTTTAATAACTTATGTCCTGCTGCTCGTTTTTTACTAAGCCGATGAGCAATCAATTTCATTCTACGCGTAACCAAATCTATATCAATAAATTTGATGTGGTTTCTAAAAATTATCAATTTTACCTGTACCTCTCAACCCCCTAATCTGTAATGGCAGGACCAAAGGGCTCTGCAAAACATTACTGATTAACCATTACGGATTAACCAAGTAATCAACACTAGGAAATTAGACATGACGGATTGTTCAAGGGGGGTATATGGCAACCAGCACTTCTGAAAACCATCAACTGTTCTCACCAACAGAAATGATGGCGGAAGCAGAGAAGTTTGCATTAAGCAAAGCAAATAAAACCAGCAGCATGACATTGAGTTTGGCAATCATGGCTGGCGCATTCATCGGGCTTGCTTTTTTATTCTACATCACGGTTACCACCGGTAGCGCTGATGCTGGATGGGGTTTAAGTCGTTTAGCCGGCGGCGTCGCATTCAGTATGGGTTTAATCCTGATTGTTATTTGCGGTGGTGAACTGTTTACCAGTTCAGTGCTATCAAGCATCTCATGGGCAAACAAACAGATTACTTTCGGAAAAATGCTTTCTATCTGGGGCAAGGTGTATGTAGGCAACTTTATTGGTGCGATGTTCCTTTTAGCTTTAGTAAGTGCAGCAGGCTTGTATCAACTTGATGGCGGACAATGGGGGTTGAACGCTCTAAATATTGCTCAACACAAGCTACATCATAGCCCTGTTCAAGCTTTTGCTTTAGGTGTTCTTTGTAACTTATTGGTGTGCCTAGCTATCTGGCTAACGTTTAGCTCAGCAAATGCGATGACTAAATCGATGATGACTGTCTTACCAGTTGCCATGTTTGTTAGCTCAGGCTTTGAGCACTGTGTAGCAAATATGTTCATGGTTCCACTAGGCATCACGATTCAAACATTCGCACCAGAGAGTTTTTGGATGCAAATCGGCGCGACACCAGCCCAGTACGCAGACCTAAACGTCATGAAATTTGTCACCGCAAACTTAATACCAGTGACAATCGGCAACATCGTAGGTGGTTCGGTATTGGTCGGCTTAGCCAATTGGAGCATCTACCGTCGCCCACAACTTAAAGCAGCAAAAATTACCGCTATTACACAAACAACAAAAATTACGTCAGTTAAGGAAATCACTATGAACACAGCAACAACTATCAAGCAAATCATGAACACTCAACCAATTACACTTAGCGTAGAAATGCCTACATCCGTTGCGATTGATTCACTTTTAGACGCTCAACTTGTTAGCGCTCCTGTTTGCGATGTTGAAGGCCGCCTTGTAGGTATCTTCTCTGTTCATGACGTAATGGTTGACCTTTGGTGCCAAGACTACATTCCGACTAAAGGCCAGAAAGTAGTAGACCTAATGAGCCGTGACGTAGTCGCTATCTCTGCTAGCGATAAGTTGGTCGATGTTGCTGAATTCCTATGTATCGACAAAGAGCAACTTTACCCTACTACAAGCATGGGCTACGCAACTCGCCTGACTTCTCTTTCTCTAGAAGAGCGTGCAAAAGCGATGAAAGTAAGCCAGCCACATATGCTTCCAGTACTAGAAAATGGCGTAATGGTCGGTGTGTTGACTCGTACAGAGGTAATGCAAGCGCTACGCCCTATCTACGGTGACCGCCTAAACGTGGTTCCACAAGCTGAACTAGAAACAGCTTAACTAAAGAAGGATGAGCTAACGAATACTAACTTAACTAAAACAAGGCTGGATGATTAGGGATTAGTCGTTCACTTAAGAAAATCAGTCATGGCAACGTTGACTGGCTAGAAGTAAATGGTGGCTTAAAACGTAGTAAAAGGTTTGACACAAAACAAACCTAAACGCGTGGCCATTTACCTCAATAAAAAAGGCGCAAAGTGAATACTTTGCGCCTTTCTCTATTTCTAGCTGTCTAGCTACTTGTCCTTTTTCTAACTAACCTGCTAGTTGATATCGACCAAACTTTTGATGTTTCTAAAAATGTTGATACCAATCAGCGATTGTTGATAGTTAGATTACTTCTTTACACCTTCAACGTGCAGATCCATGTCTACGTAGCTTGAAGCGCCCATTACTGGAATGTTGAAGTCAGCAAGCTCTAGGCGAGTTGTACCAACAAAACCAGCACGCTCCCCGCCCCATGGGTCCTGACCAGCACCAATGAATTCAGCTTCGATAACGATAGGCTTAGTAACGCCGTGAAGTTTAAGGTCGCCCATTACTTCAAGTTTACCATCGCCTTTATCAACCACTTTTGTGCTGCTAAATGTAGCATCAGAGAACTTGCTTGTATCGATGAAATCACCGCTACGGATGTGCTTGTCACGTTCTGCGTGGTTTGAATCAAGGCTTGTTGTATCGATAGTCACGTTTACTTTAGATGCTTCAACATTGCTTTCATCAAATGAGAAATCACCTGAGAATGTGTTAAAACGACCTTGGATAAAGCTGTAACCTAGGTGGCTAACTTTAAAGTTAACTGAAGCATGTGCACCTTTTGTATCAATCACGTAATCAGCGGCGTTCGCAGCGAAAGGCATTGCCATAGCAAATGCTAATCCTGTAGCGATAATTGACTTTTTCATTTTGAAGCTCCTATCATTTTTCGTAGCGTATCGTCTTTGTCGATAACGTGGTGTTTTATCGCCGCCAAAGCGTGTACTGATGCCATGATGATCAGTACCCATGCAGCGTAGTAGTGAATCGTTCCTGCAAGATCGGATTGATTTTCAAACAGTTCGCCCATACTTGGAACAGTGAACCAATTGAATACGTCGATCCCGCGGCCATCTGATGTTGAAATCAAATAACCTGAAATAAATAAAACGGCTAAGTTGAGGTACATAAAACCGTGAGCAATCTTAGCTGCTACTACTTCATAGCTTTTACCTTTCACCTTCGGTGACGCGGTAACTAGCTTCCAAAGTAAGCGAATAACGGTAACACTAGCCAGAATAATACCTACCGAACGATGGTAGTCTGGCGCTGTTTTGTACCACTCGCTGTAGTATGAAAGATCAACCATCCATAATCCCACACCAAATAAGCCAAAAATCGCGAGTGCTGAAATCCAATGCATCGCTCGAGCTAATGGGTTGTAATTTCTAACGTTGTTGTCCATGTATCTATTCCGAATGTTAACGAGTAGTGTAGTTTTGAAAAGCGTACCCTACACCAAGTTTATGTAACATATTATTTACCAAGCTTTACATTAGTTACATCATTTCAAACTAATCGAGTTATTCAAATTTTTTGAACAAGTGGTTGTTTTTTTGAACCAGTCACTCTTTTTTCGAACAAACGCATATTGCCTTTAAATTTCAACGATTTGTTCGATTTCATAAAGCTCATCTGAGATATCTAACATTTTTCGCTCCATCACTTGTTGGGCATCTGCTATCCCCTTGTTGTAGTAAATCGCACCCAACTTTTTACTTATGAAGTCAACCAGGAACTCTGTATCGAACTGGCCTATTTCTACATCGAGCTCATCTTGCAAGTACTTTTGAAGTGCATGAGTGACTTCAGACTTTTGTTTTGAATCTAATTGAATAGTCATAAATATTTCCAAATAAACTGGTAGTAGAAGAATTGTGTTTAGCTGACTAAGATTATGTTTGTTAGCTGTAATCCTGGTAACGCACGTAACCTTGGTAACTCACGATAATCCGGGTACCCACCACTATAATTTAGGTAACCACCACTATAATCTAAGTAACCAACGTAATTCTGGTAACTCATTATAATTCCTCATAATTTAGAATACAGACCATCAGAGTGCCAGTGCTATCCATAAAAATGGCTTTGAATAGCTAATTTTGATAGAGGGATCAAGAACTCACACTTTGTTGATAGGTAATGGCACAGAAATTACCGTACTATTGCCCATCAATAAGATAGTAACTGTGTATAAGGGACTTCATTGTTATTAGATCTAGTGATTAAAAGCGTCAATCAGTTTCAGGATGATTGTCTAAAGCTCTGTGAACACCATTACCCCACGGTACACAATCAAGGGATTAGTGAGCATCACATAGGTAAAGCTTTTGCTCGACGGATGGAGCATACCTTCGTTAGTTTTGATCATGCCAGTAACATAAGCCCACTTGAAATGCTTTCCTCGGGAGATACCCCTCGTTACTTCCGGATTTCATCTGAAATGGGTACGGTTTGGGTGATCAGCCATCATATGGTGAGTGGAGGAAAAACCTGTCGCAAAAAGCTGATGTTAGACATTCATAAATGGCAATCCGAGTATGGATTTGCCATCCAACCTAATGACCTTTTAATCATCGTATCCGACCACTGGATAAGCCGAAGTAAGACCAGCGGTGAGCTTTTACATTGGTGGATGGGTGAATTACCGGACGAGGTCTCCGAATACAGTCAACAAGGTATTACACTGCGAGAGAGTGAGTCTCAATTTGCAACTGACTTGAACAACAATTTTCGAATCAGTCCGTGCTTTATTAAGTTTGGACACCCACTAAAACGCTCAGGGAATCAACAATTAGTTCGTAAATACCTGCAACTTTATGCGGTACTTCAATGGCAATAAGAATATAGGTCAATTTTTTGACTTAATATTAAAGTGAATTTTTTTAAGCCTTTATCTCTATATTTTATAAAAGAAACCATTCTCCTGCTCATTAATTATTCAAAATTAAACTTTGAATAATTAATAGCTTATCGCATTACCTTATCAATTTTGAGATACAGATAACATTTTAATGTAACGCCAATAGTCTCCCTATTCGGTAACTTTGACATTCTCCCATAATCTAAGTCTTTAACCCTACTTTTTACTGGTGTATCGGCGTTCTAGCTTTATATTGGTTGGGGTGGATATGGGATAGATCACTCAGCCATTAAATTCACAATAGACTATCAGTTAAAGTAAATGACAAAGAAATATAATAATCAACATCTATTATTATACTATTTTATCGTTAATTATCTTTATTGAACCATTGACTAATGGAATGGATTTTTATTAATTGACAATTTAATAACATATGTCAATATTGTGACAGCCATGACGTGTATTATCGTCACTTAATAAACACCTTTACTAACGACTATGATTTTATCAGAAAGATGCGAATTTATTAGCTGTATATCGGTAGATGCCGATATGCAGTTTATTGCTAAATATCAAGACCTAACACTAAAAAGCGTCTATCAACCTATATTTGATTGTTCTATGACTCAGATAGGGGTAGAGGCTTTAGTTCGCCTATCAAATAGTAAAGGGGAAATTATTCGACCTGACCACTTCTTCCATTCAGATGAAACTTCTTGCATCGATAAAATCAATGTAGAGAGGTTGAGTCGCGCCATACATATTCGTAACTTCGCGCAATCAACGATTCGTCATTTAGATCTATTTCTAAACGTTCTTCCAAATGTTGGTGAACTGTTTGCAGAGGGAAAAGTGAACGACTCTTTGTTGGCTAAACGACTCAATGAACTTAACCTATCATGTCAACAGATCGTGATGGAGTTGGTAGAGCTTAACGCGGAAAGTGAAGAGCGATTGAAGGATGCAGCCCAATCACTGGCAGAGAGTGGCTTTCAAATTGCAGTCGATGATTTTGGAACACAAGCATCAACAGAACAACGTGTCCGTCATATCAACCCTCATATCATCAAGATAGATCGCTCTGTTATGCTAAAGTTCGAAAAAGGCGATATCCTCGAAATGGAGCAAGTGCTTGAGCTCGCCAATCAAATTGGCGCAAGAACAGTAATCGAAGGAATAGAAACCCCACAACAACTTACGGCCATGCAAGGCTTGGGCTTCGATATGTATCAAGGTTATCACTTAGCCATGCCAAAACCCATTGAGCTTGATTTACGTATTGCCATCTAAAACTGCCCCTACTCTATCTGAAGCCGCTCTACCTTTGGTTAGCGGGTAGTGGTTAGCGGCTTTTTTGTAGCGCCAATCTTATATACCAAATCACACCCATAAAAAAGCCCAGTCAAAATTGACTGGGCTGGCTTAAAGAATCTGTTTTATATCAATCCCTAATAACCCGCAGTGGACGGTTTGATTCTATATAGGATAGCGAACATCACCGGTACTACTATTAAAGTCAGTACCGTAGCAAAACCTAAGCCTGCCATGATGGTAATCGCCATCGAGCCAAAAAATGCATCGAATACCAAGGGGATCATACCCAAGATAGTCGTCAATGCCGCCATAGATACCGGTCGTACACGACTAATCGCACTGTCAACAACCGCTAAATATGGATCTTTACCTGTGGATAGCTCACTGTTGATCTGATCAAGCAAAACGATACCGTTTTTCAAAATCATGCCACTTAAACTCAATAAGCCTAAGAATGCAGTAAAGCTGAATGGCATATTGGTACTTAACAAACCAATCGAAACACCAATGATAGACAGTGGCACCGTAAACCAAATCACAAGCGGCTTGCGAAGCGAGTTAAACAAAAGCATCGTGATGATAAACATCAACAAGTAACCCATTGGCAATGAACCAAATAGTGATTCCTGAGCGTCTTTAGAGCTTTCGTATTCACCACCCCAGCTAATGCTGTAGCCTTCAGGCAGCGCTAAAGCTTCTACCTTTGGTTTTACACGAGCAAATAAGCTAGCTGGAGTTTCATCACCCAACACATCGTGGTCAGCAAGCACCGTTAGCGTACGCTTTCTATCACGACGTTGAATTAAAGGCTCAGACCATTGAAGCTCAACACCATCAATCACCTGCTCTACCGGAATATAAGTTTGTAGCGATGGGCTCCAGATCTTCACGTTGTTCAAAGATTCAAAATCAAAGCGCTCTTCTTCAGGGAGACGAGTGACGATCGGCAACATATGTGTACCATCACGCAATAACCCGATGTTATACCCGCCAAACGCCATCTGTAATGTCTCAGACAGGTCGGTTTTTGAAATACCAAGACGACGCGCCTTTGATTCATTGAAAAGCGGCACGAGTTCTTTGGTGCGTTCACGCCAATCATGACGAACATTTCGAGAACCGGGATCCGCTAACAAGATATCTTCCACTTCTACGGCAATACTACGCAGTATTTGTGGGTCAGCACCGATAATTCGAGCTTCAATCTTTGAAGCTGGTGACGGCCCAAATTCGATTAACTTAAACTGGAACGTGGGTTGTTCAAATTGATTCGCTAGATCCTTGTCTAACTCCGCTAGCACCTTAAACATCGTGTCACGGTCTGTGGTCCGGACTTGAAGTTGACTGTACGCTTCATAACTTTTCTCTGGTTGGTATGTCAGCGCAAAACGTTGCATGCCTTGCCCAACCGTGGTTGTTACAAACTCCACATCGTCCTGCTTGCGAATGTAACTTTCAACCTTCTCAGTCTGTTTAATCGTTTCACGAACATCGGTACCTTCAGGCATCCACATATCCACGTAGAACATTGGCGTGTTTGATGGCGGGAAGAACTGCTGTTTTACCATACCAAAA
Source organism: Vibrio sp. L3-7 (assembly GCF_963898195.1). Classification (NCBI taxonomy): domain Bacteria; kingdom Pseudomonadati; phylum Pseudomonadota; class Gammaproteobacteria; order Vibrionales; family Vibrionaceae; genus Vibrio; species Vibrio sp. L3-7. The sequence goes on from NZ_CAWQUW010000012.1 coordinate 112,255, forward strand.
CCAACAACCGACGCCGCTAACAAGGCCACCATACTGACTACGGTTAACCATCTAAAACGTAACGCAAGTTTTAAACATGCACCGAATATAACGAAAAGGATGCCTTTGTATGGGTCTTCGTTTTCGTCAACCTTATCTTCTTCCTTAAGCAGCATTTCAGCAAGGAACGGAGTCAGTGTTAATGCGGTTACCCAACTCAAAAATAACGAGAAGCAAAGTACCCAGAACAATGAGCCCATGAACTCGCCTGTTGCATCTTTTGATAGACCGATAGGTGCAAAAGCAGTGATCGCGATAATAGTCGCACCTAATAAAGGCCATTGTGTCTGTGTCACAATATCTTTTGCGGCTTGAAGTTTAGTTTTACCTTTTTTCAATCCAACAAGAATACCTTCCACTACGACGATCGCGTTATCAACCAACATACCTAGTGCGATAATCAACGCGCCCAGTGAGATTCGGTGTAGCTCTACATCGTTATAGTCCATAAGAATGAACGTGCCGAAGACTGTCAGAAGAAGTACCAAACCGATGATCAAGCCACTGCGTAAACCCATTGCGAAAAGCAATACGATGATAACAATCGCAACCGCTTCTACTAGGCTAATCAAGAAGTCAGCAACGGATTTATCGACTTCTTGTGCTTGGTTGTAGAAGTAATTCAGGTCTACACCCGCTGGCTTAATACTTTCTAAACGATCCAACTCTGCATCAAGCGCTTGGCCAATCTCGACTACGTTCACGCCTGATGAAAATGAGATACCTAGGTTGATGGCTGGTTTACCGTTGTAAGTCAGTACATTACCGGGCTTCTCTTGAATTCCACGTGTAACGTCAGCAACATCTTTAAGGCGAATCAAATTACCCGTGTCACGACCATGAATGATTAAGTTTTCAAGTTCTTCAACTGTACTCAGTGTGCCATTAGGTCTAATCGTCAAGCTTTGACCGTTTAACATCACCTCACCTGCTGATACCACACTGTTTTGTTGTGCTAAAAGAGAGGTCACTGTCGACATATCTAGGTTCAGCGCCGCTAAGCGTTCAAGCGACATTTCAACAAACATTTGTTCTTGTTGATCTCCAGCAATGCTGACTTTCCCAACGCCTTCTACGAGTTCAATTTCACGGGTGAGATAGTCGGCGTATTGCTTCAACTCAACAGAGTCATAGCCGTCGCCCGTTAGCATGATCATTACCCCGAACACATCACCAAAATCATCGATGATCTGAACAGAATTAACACCGCTTGGAAGCATAGGTTGGAGGTCGTTGATTTTACGACGCATTTCATCCCAAATCTGTGGTAGCTCGTCTGGACCATAATCCATCTTCATGCTCACCATAATTTGAGACATCCCATTCGATGATGTCGACGTGATCTTGTCGATATAGGGAAGCTGACGAATCTCTTTCTCTAACGGATAAGTCAGTTCTTCTTCAACTTCCATCGACGTCGCGCCAGGGTAAGTTGAAATAATCATTGCATCTTTGATGGTAAAAGCTGGGTCTTCTAGACGGGACAGATTACCGAAAGACGTGACACCGCCAACGGCCAAAATGACGAGAAATAGCCAGCTAATTACTTTGTTCTTTATTGAATATTCTGCGATGTTCATTCTGCTTTTCCTGACAATTTGATTCCGTCACGGAGTTTTCTTAAATTCGAGTTTACGAGCTGGTCACCTTGCTCAACACCGTGAGCGATAAGTACGCCTTTGCCACTGATCTTTTCAACTTCAACTTCGCTTTTGAACGCTTGTCCATCTTCGAGTTTCCACACGTAAAACTGGTTCGCTTCAACTCCAGCTTGTAGTGTCGTCATAGGTAACTGGTAGCCTTGAACATCACTCAAGCCCGCTTTAGCCATATCTACGTTTACCGTAACGCTTGTACCAGGCAAAACTTCGTTTTCTGGTTGTTGCATCTGCATCCAAAATTCGTAGGTACGAGATTGTGGGTGTAACTCACTGGTGTGTTCTAGATAGGTCAATGGGTAATGACCAGTATGCCCACCAAATGTTGCTTCAGGGCGGTAGCTGTTTGAGCGCATATCTGGGCTAATTGATGCCAGAATCGAATCTGAGACTTGAATTCGTACATACACCTTATCGTTCTGATACAAGCTCAATAACGTTTCACCCGGAGTCGCATTTTCAAAGCGCTGTTTATCTACTGTTGAAACCGTACCCGAAAATGGTGCTAGTAACTTGGTGTAACTTAACTTACGTTTTGCTGCTGCCAAGTTCGCCGATGCTAATCTATAATTAGCGGTCAGTTGATCGTGTTCAGATTGAGATAGCATCTCGCTACCAAACATCTCGGTACCACGCGCGAGTTGCTTACTCGCCAGTTCAAATTGAGATTTGGCGTCCGTCAGATCTTGCAGGTAGGTATCGTTATCTAGAGTCGCGAGTAGCTGCCCTTTTTCTACCAGATCCCCAGCTTCAACCAAAACTTGCTTGATCTCGCCAGGTAGCTTAAATGCTAGAGGCGTTAGTTCTGCAGGCATAACTTGACCATTAAAGCTTCTGAATTGATCAGTGAGTGGCGCACCAACTTCAAAGGTTGAAACTAAAAGAGAAGGTTGCTCACGGTGATCAGCTTCACTATTGCACGCTTGAAGAAACAAAGCAGACGCAACAACAAGTGATAGTTTAGAAAGGTTCATTAAATACCCCCCTCACGTAGCCAAGCTTTTACTTGTTGGCCATCGGATAACACATCGACACCTGCTTCAACGATAAGGTCTCCTGAAGATAAGCCGTCAATTACGTTGCCTTGCGGATCAAGGGATACTTGCACTTTAGAAATCAGTTGGGATTCTGGGTTATAACGCCATAACACACCTTGGTCTGTTTCTTTGCTTAACCATGCAGAATCAACGATTCCGATGCCTAGTTGAGATTTATTTTTCTGAACTTCAACTTGTGCAGTCATACCAGAAAGCAGATTAATGCCTTCAGGCTTTTCGATAGACACAACCGCTTGGTAGCTGTTGGTATCTTCATCCGGTTGCGTTGATATCTCTTTAAAGCGAGTCGGGATACGAATGCCTCGGTGACTATCCATCACTACCCACATGTTCGAACTCGTTAGGTCTTGAATCGAACGGTTCTCAAGCTTGGATACTGGGATTGAGAACGTCACGTCCATTTCGCTGTGATTCAAAATGTTAAGTACCGGCTCTTTTTCTGCGATTAATTGATATTGCTTACCGAACACCATCGATACCACGCCATCGAATGGAGCAACTAATGTGGTGTAACCAAGGTTTGTTTTTGCTTGGTCCAACTCAACTTCAGCGGCAGTAAATGTGTTCAAGGCTTGATCGTAGTAATCAGTGCTTACTAGCTTTTTCGAGTACAGCTCTGAAGCTTGTTTGTATTGGCTATTTGCCAAATCAAATCTCGCTTGTGCCGCGTCAAGCGCAATACGGTAATCCGTGGCGTCCAACATCGCTAGTACTTGGCCTTTCTTCACTTCCTGTCCCATTCGAACAGAAAACGTTTCTATGTCTCCACTCACTTGGAAAGAAAGCGCAGCTCGATCGGTTGCATCAACCTTGGCGATAAAGCTATCTAGCTCCACATCGCTTTGCGGAGGTATTTCAAACAGCTTTACAGGTTTAACTACTTGAACACTTTCTTCTGACTGAACTTTGTTACATCCAGTTAAAGAACCAACAAGTATGAACGCTGCGATCGCCAAGGCTACACGCTTACTTGCACTTGTTTTGATAGACAAATTGGATTGCATGATGCTTCTCCATTTAATTATTATGATTTATTACACAGGTGGGCAGTATATTTAAAATCAGATAATTCTCAAGCTTTACTTTCCACCTGTGCAGTATTTTTTATTTCAATAAAAACAGTGTAGAATGTGGTAATCAGGTAAACATGTGAAATAGAGATGACCGAAAAGAAGCAAGGTAGAAGAAGCGCGAAAGACGCCGAAGAAACACGATTTTTGATCATGACGGTTGCTGCAGATATGTTCTGTGAACATGGTTATGATAGCGTTTCGTTGCGAAACATCAGTGAAAAGGCAGGCGTATCGCATAGTCTTATACGTCACCATTTTGGTAGCAAAGAAAAGATCTGGCATGCTATAAGCGATTGTTTACACGCTTATTTTCAGTCTTATATCGCTAAAATCATGGAAGAGTTACCAAAAGATGTTGCGCCAAACATTACTATCTACTTGTTTAGTATGCGCCTCTTTAGCAACATGATTCATTCACGAAAACCAATGCAACTTATCGCCGACTCCGTTCGCCAAAAAGACAACCTAGTTGATTATTTTATCGACAATGTTGGCAATGTCGAAAAAGAAATCAATATGTTGGCCGAGCAATATAATGCAGCGAATCCAAATAACTTGATCAACATTTATGAAATTAAGTGGCAAATGATCATGTATGCACACGGAGCAGTATGCCTAACCCCTTTCATGGAAAGCACATGGAACGAAGGCGACATGCAATCAACTCCGGAAGAAGCATTGTTAAAGCATTGGCAACTGTTCAACACACAAATGGTCGCCACGTTCAATATTAGTGATGAATGGACACTGAATCCAAGCTCTATTGAAGAGTTAGTTTACGAAGTACCTTGCGTATGGAAATGCGAGCAAGAGTAAAATATACATCGAGCACCCTATACTCAACGTTAAAATTGCCTTGATCCTCGTTACTTGATATTTATCATCCGATATTTGATAACTTGTAATTGATAGTAGCTTGATACGAAAATGCCCCATTACTGAATAACAGTAACGGGGCATTTTTATGACAGCTCAGGTTAATCTCTTCACACCAACAGGCGATAGACCTCAACCACCAACAGGATTAGCGACGCGCTTTACCGCGGTTTTGGTGAACCTTAAGCTTTGCTTTCATCTTACGTTTTTCTGATGAACGACTCTTACTGCGACCACCTCGATCTGGTGCCACATCTTTTTCAAGGCTTGGTTCAAAGCCCTCTAGCCATTCTTGAGGCAAACGTGTATCAAGTAATCGTTCAATGTCACCTAGCAGGTAAGCTTCATCGTGACTCATCAAAGAAATCGCTAAACCGCTGTTACCTGCACGTCCAGTTCGTCCGATACGGTGAACGTAATCTTCAGCTTTGAATGGCATGTCGTAGTTCACAACTTGTTCTAGTTGCTGGATATCGATACCACGTGCTGCCACGTCGGTTGCAATCAACGCTCTCACCTTACCTGATTTAAAATCGTCCAGTGCTTTTTGCCGCGCACCTTGGCTCTTATCACCATTGATTGAGGCCGCTTTAATACCGTCTAATTTAAGCTCTTTAACTAGAGCATCAGTACCCTGCTTAGTTTTCGTGAACACCAATACTTGTTGCCAGTTTTTTGAGCCAATCAAATAGGCCAATAGTTCACTTTTACGCGATTTATCAACCGGATAAACCATCTGGGTAACGGTGTCAGCAGTGCTGTTTTTTGGCGTAACTTGAATTTCAATAGGTGACTGCATCATACGATGAGCTAAGGCTTTGATCTTGTTATCAAACGTTGCAGAGAAAAATAATGTCTGACGAACATCGTTCATGCGAGAAAGAATGCGTTTAATATCAGGCATGAAACCCATATCAAGCATGCGGTCTGCTTCGTCTAATATCAACACTTCCGTTTGGCTCAACATGATGTTCTTGGTGAACATATGGTCAATAAGACGACCAGGCGTCGCTACAAGAATGTCGGCGCCTCCGCGTAGGTTATCGGTTTGAACCTTCATGCTAACGCCACCGTAGGCCACCACGACTTTAATATCGGTGCCTTTCGCATAACTCGTTACGTTATCAAACACCTGTTGTGCCAATTCACGCGTTGGCACTAACACAAGTGCACGAACGAGCTTAGGGTTCGGAATAACATTGTCTTTAGTCTCGATTAATCTTTGAATAATCGGCAAACCAAATGCCGCGGTTTTACCGGTACCCGTTTGCGCACCAGCCAGTACATCTTTGCCTTCCAGTACCAATGGAATAGCTTGTTCTTGAACACTAGTCGGAGCCGTAAAGTTTAGCTCTGATAGCGTTGTAAGAAGTTGCTCAGACAATCCAAGTTGGTTAAAAGATTGGGTAGATTCAGACATAGTTCGATGCTCAAAGATTTAATAGGCGCGGATTGTAGCAAACCTGCATTACGCTGTTTACCTTTCGTTTTGATTTTTCTTCATTTGAAGTGCATTAAACTGCTTTGCTTCTTCTAAAACGCTGGGATATAGCTCATTAAAGTGACACTGTAATGCATCATAGTGACGTTCGAGGTCGTCGTAACAATTTTTGAGCATCCCAAACTTGGGCCTTCTCAAAGCCATACGTTGCAATACCAACTTTATAGAGGACATGTCTTGATAGCTTTCTAGCCAACGTTGTTCGGACATCTTTTGATGAATCGTAATGAAGTTCTCAGGCCAGTGTGGCTCTTGATGTTCAAAAATCTGTTGATGACTATCGAAACAAAAATGCTCCAACGTCTGCTGCGAGAACTGAGTCCAATGATTGGCTAAGCAGTGATCCCAGAATACATCCAGTGCAATAGGTGCAAAGCGTCGGGTTTGATTTGAAAATAGAGATTTAGCTGAGCGTGAAACTTCGTGACGGTCTGTGTAACTATCCACGAATCGATGAAGTCTTATTCCGTCTGAAAGCGAGGTTGAATAGTGTTTATTAGGGTCGCCTTTAACGAAGTCACCTAACAGATTACCAGCGAGATTACTTTTACAGTGTTGAGCGATATGGAGATGTGCGAGAAAGTTCATTGAACCTCATTAAAGTATCGAGAACTAAGTAACATGGTAAACGTACTCGTTTATCTTCGCGAACTTTAATGAGGATAGTTTTGATATGACGTGTGAGCGAATGAGATTTGCTCAGTTTAAGAATTGTTTAACTGGATAAACATTGAACTTAAAAAACCCTAATTAAAGAAAACTCTAATTTGTAGCGTTAAAAAGTTCTTCTGCTAATTGTTTAACCGTCTGCTCATAGTCAGATAAATCAATGCCAATTTCCATAGCATCTAACAATTCAAGACTTTCGTCATTAAAAGATTGGTCACTCATAGTGCCCCCTCTATTCCTTGGTGTGGACATAATGTCCTGTTAACTAGTGCACCATCTTGGACTTATATTATGTCACTTTGATGAACGCACTCTACTCTACCCATTCCATATTTATAGCTTGAAAGCTACTCGCGATCATTAGCGCTTATCTACGCTAAAGGGGTATACGCGAATGACATATGTACTGCCACCTTACACCAAGTTCAACAAATTACTCTAACAATTTTGAAGCAGATCACGGTCAAACGTTTGCTTCTACCATTACAACGCCAGAAACATCGCTTGATGTAAATTTAAATTTACAGTGGATATTTTTAATTACAATAGAGATTGCATTTGGAATTAAACTCAATCAGAATACTTCAAAATCGAGATATTCTTTGGGTTTATTCACTTAAACTAGAAGAATTGCAAAGAAAACACACTCTAACGTAAAGAATTATATACAATGAATAAATCAAAGGTTTTTGGTAGTACTTTGATCATTGCAGGCACCACTGTTGGTGCTGGCATGCTCGCCCTTCCCCTTGCTTCTGCCGGAATCGGCTTTTCGACTTCACTTTTATTGATGCTTTGTTTGTGGGGGCTGATGGCCTTCACAGCGTTATTAATGGTAGAACTTCATCAATTCGCAGAATCTGACGCAACCCTACACACTTTAGCTCACACTATTTTAGGGACGAAAGGTAAGTGGATCGCGAGCTTTGCCGTTATGTTCCTCTTTTACGCGTTGTGTTCTGCTTACATCGCAGGCGGTGGTGCGCAGTTTAATCAACGTATCTCGGATATTTCAGGCATTGAGCTTAATGGCCAAATCACAACCCTTCTATTCACACTGTTAGTTGCTGGCGTTGTGACGATTGGTACACACAGTGTTGATAAAGTTAACCGCGTATTATTTGGGTTAAAATTGGTTGCGATGGTTTTAGTACTCAGCTTCTTAGCACCCAACATCACCTCTCAATACTTAATGAGCATGCCTTTACAACAAGGGCTGATTATTGCAGCGATCCCGGTTGTGTTTACCTCTTTTGGCTTCCACGGCAGCATCCCTTCAATTGTTCGATACCTAGATGGTGACGTTCGCTCTTTGCGTAAAGTGATGATTATTGGCTCGGCACTGCCTTTAGTTATCTACGTGTTCTGGCAGAGTGTGACTTTAGGCGTTATTAGCCAAGAACAACTATTGTCAGACACAAGCTTGGGTGCATTGTTAGTGTCGCTATCGCAAACAGTTCATCAATCAAACCTAAGTGTGATCGTTGGCGTGTTTGCAGATCTAGCACTTCTTACTTCATTTATTGGTGTAAGCTTGGGCCTATTTGAATTTATGGGCGATTCGTTGAGCAGCAAGCTTGGCAACGGCAAACGTGTAAAAACAGCGGCCATCACATTCTTACCGCCACTTGGGTTTGCACTATTCTATCCTCAAGGGTTCATTACAGCATTGGGTTACGCGGCCATTGCACTTTCTGTATTAGCAATCCTTCTACCTACTATTATGGTTTACAAAGTTCGATACACTGACTTCTCTGTAGAACCCCAAGGTACAGAAGCAACTTACCAAGTGTTAGGCGGAAGCAAAGCGTTATTTTTAGCAGGCAGCGTTGGTGTATTTATCATCGCTATCCAAATACTGATATCCGTAGGGTTATTGCCGTCATTAGGCTAATAAAGGCATATGCGATTGAATATGTTGATAGAAGTCTCATAAATGATATGTCTATATCATTAATTTTCACAATTACACGGACTAAGTCACATTTTTATTGAGGTCGGTTATTTAGAGTCCACGGTAAAGGATTTACCGTGGAGTTTTTATGAAAGAAGTACAATTTCGAACGATAGACAAACTGTTTATCAAAATGTCTATTAACGATAAGTTTTGGGTCATTTTCTTAATATTTTTGGCCTCTGTAGCAAGCCTTGCTGGTCTTAACTACGTCAACAAAATGGAACAAATTGACGCTAATTCTAAACAGCAAGTTGAGTATCAACTAAAAGGCATTTTGTCTGCATCAGAATCCCCTGGCTCTATTCGTTCTATTCGTCAACAAACACGCCCTCAAGAAACCATCACTCTTAAGAACGGCGCAGTTACGGCAACAGCAGTAGCTCAAGACGGCAACTACTATTCTCTTACCGTTTCGGACATCAACACACAAAGTCAAAAGCAACAAGCACTGTACACTTTGTTATTCAGCTTCTTATGGTGTGTGCCTTTTGGTATTTTCTGCTATTGGGTAGCGACCTTCTTAGGCGGCGCACTTTGGGTCCTTTATTCAACCACTCAAAAGATTGGTGATGGTGATTTAACATCACGACTTGGTTTTCACCCTGGCCGCGATGAGTTTGGTACGATTGGTTGTGCACTTGACCGTTCAATGGACACGCTAAGCGAGCTAGTAGACAACGTGAACCAAAGCGCAGCGACATTAAGTGAAACGTCGACTTCTTTCGAAACAGAGATGAAGCGCAGTGAAACACAAATTATGAGCCAAAACGCCTCTCTAGATTCCGTGGCAACGGCAATGGATCAGATGACAGCGTCAGCGAACGAAGTTTCTAATATTTCAGCACGTTCAACAGAACAAACAGAACAAGACGCGCAGCAAATTAACGACAGCCACGCCAAGGTTCAACAAGCAATTTCAGAGATCACTACCCTCTCTTCTTTGATTGAGCAAACCTCTTCTTCTGTTACCAGCTTGAATGTGAATACTAGCCAAATTAATGAAGTTATTACGACGATCAACGCTATTTCAGAGCAGACTAACTTACTTGCACTGAATGCTGCGATCGAAGCCGCTCGTGCGGGTGAGCAAGGACGTGGCTTTGCTGTTGTTGCCGATGAAGTAAGAACACTTGCTAGTAGAACTCAATCCGCTACCGTTGAAATACAAGCAATGATTGAGCGCCTTCAACAAGAAAGCCAGAATATTGCAAAGATTACCGAGCAAACAGTCGACCAAGCACAAACAAGTAGCCAACTCATTTCTAATATTGGCCATGACGTAAACTCGATTGCAGACTCAGCTCAAACGTTAATGGACATGAGTATTCAGATAGCGACTTCGGCAGACGAGCAAAGCAATGTAGCAAATACCATTGCAGCTGAGCTTAATGATATTCGTAGCCAATCAGACGTTATTAAAGAAGTAGCTCAGAATTCTTCGAACGGCGTATCTAAGCTAACAGAAGCTTCTGTGTCTCTTTCTCAAACATTGGCAAGATACCGCACTTAAAATCTCGACCTATAATTGAGGCTACTCTTAACCACTTGCGTTGATAAGCCGTTAAACTAAAAAGGACTCGTAAGAGTCCTTTTTTAATGGTGACGTTTAATTGATATGTGGCTGACTTAATTGATCATTATTGAACGCTTTATTGATCGTCACAGAGCTGTGAAAAGACAGAAATAGAACGTGTGATAAGACAAAAACAGAAGGTACAGTAAGCCAGAAGTAAGAAGGAAGGAAGAAGGAAGAAGGAAGAAAGAAGAAGGATAGGAAAAACCAACTCACGATACGCAACGAGTTAGTCGAGATAAGTAACGAACAAACGCAATATGCAAAACTACACATCTAAAACAAAATGCTCGCCTGTATACGCGTTAACTACCAGATTGTCATTACCATGAAGCTAGTCGCAAAGGGAAGATTATAAGCGGTCAAAACTGTCTAATAATCGAGCTTAGGGGTAATCTAATAGTACGGGTCTTATTTTCGCTTACCCTCTTGCTGCAGGTGACACATAATGAATAAAACAGATGCACCAAACACCGAAGACATCACGTGCCCTTTATGCCAACACGACGAATATCTGCTTTCAGAAAGTGGAGAGAAGTTTACTTGCGCATCTTGCGGTTTCCATACCAAACAATTTAGTAAAATCGTCAGCCTTAAACTCGACTCTAACCCACCCAAGCTCCCGAACTCGGTATACCACCACTTGAACAGTGCTTGCCATTAATCCAAACCGAAATTTCTTCTAAACTGTATATGTCCTGAGCCGCTAGCTCTGCTGAGTCGGCTTCTGGATCATCTGTTATTGAATCATCAATACTTGGGCGTAATCGGAACGACTGAATGCCTGCACGAAGACCTGCTTCAATTCCTTTTAAGGTATCATCAACATAGATGCACTCATTGGGTAAAAAGCCCATATTCATTGCAGTGTACATAATAAGGTCTGGCTCTGGCTTCCAGCTATTTGCATCAAAAGCCGAAAACACTTTACCTTTAAAATCGTCTAGCATGCCTGTCATTGCTAATGATGACTCAACTCGAGATTTAGGTGCATTGGAAGCGATACAAAACTCGATGTCTTGTCGCTTGAGGAATTCAATAAGCTCGATAGCACCATCCATTGGTTTTAGATGACGTTGGAACAGTGCTTCTAATTCTGCGCGATATAACGGCTCAAGTGTATCAATAGAGATAGATAACCCTAAACGTTCTTGTGTATCCATTAAGATATCGGCCAACTTTCCGCCTTGAAAGTGTGCATAACAATCATTAACGTTTAAGTCAGCGCCAAAGCCGGCGAATACATTCACTAAGGCTTGGCAGCAAAGCTTTTCACTATCAATAAGTGTTCCGTCACAATCAAAAATCACACATTTAGTCTGTTCTAACCGCATAGATATTTCACTCACATCGAATCCAAGCTTTATCCTATAGGGTTATCTCAGAGCTAGAGATGACTCAGGTAACAGTTTACCGACACCTGCTTATTTCTCTTCGCAAAATATGCAGTGGATCACCTTATCCTTTTAGGTAAGCAACAGGTTTCATCAAATTAGAGTAATTGAATAAACTCCAGATACAGCTAAGTTTATAAAAGCTAACAATAACCCATTGAAAATATAAATTTCAATGGGGTAAGCTTAATCAAAACAATAGATAACCGAACCAATTGGAGTATTCAATAGAAGGTTCAAAAGTTTAGAACGGCGCTCAGTCATAGCGATAACCTATACAACCCACACAGCCTATACAACGCTCGCTTCTCGCTCTGGAGTTGGAGCTGCAGTTTGCTGTAAATCGGTAGTTTCCTGTGAGCTGACAACTGGCTGTGAATTGACACTTTGTTTTGAATCAATAGCTTTTGTAGAGTCACTGGTTTGCTTTAAACCAAAAGCATGTTTTGAATTGCTACTAGGTTGTAAATCAGCAAGGTGGCGAGCATCAGCAGTATCTGGATACGTATCTCTTATCGCAATGAACTCGGGTAAATGGTTCAATAAGATCTTGGTAAGTTGAGGGTCGAATTGATAACCGCATTCTCGTTCAAACAAGTCCACAACCATTTCTATTGACCAGGGCTCTTTGTAACAACGTGCACTAAGTAGCGCATCAAATACATCAGCAACTGCGGTAATACGAGCAAACAGGTGGATTTCTTCACCGACCTTTCCAGTCGGATAACCCGCTCCATCCCAACGTTCGTGGTGCTCATTAGCAATAATAGCAGCAAGGTTTGTAATGTCACCCGCCCCGCTCTTCAATAAATTATAGCCGGCGGTGGTGTGTAATTTCATCACTTCCCACTCTTGTGGGGTTAGCTTTCCAGGCTTGTCTAAAATGGATTCTGGTACCGAAATCTTTCCAACATCGTGCATTGGACTGATAATTTCAATCATCTCGACCTCGCGATGGCTCAAGCCACTATGCTTGGCAAGTAATGCTGATAATTTCGCTACACGCTTAACGTGATTCCCGGTCTCACCAGAGCGAGTCTCAATAGCTTCACCTAATACATGAATCATGTCTTTTTGAACATTCAAGGTCTTCTTTTGCAGAGCTAAGATTCGCTTATTCTTTTTCGCCAACTCTTTTTTCTGGCGTAAGGTAATGAATTGCATCACGATAATAAGGCTTAAACCTGTGATTACCATGACCAACCCCACCAACAATTGGAAGTTTTTACGTATGAAAGAAGAAGGCTCGTTGATTATTACCGCCTCCTCAGGAAGCGCACTTTCACCAATACCAAATTTTTGCATTGCTAAGTAATTAAAAACAAAGCGAATGTTATCACCCGGAACTAACGGACTGGAGAAACCAAGTGGCACATACTTATCTAAAGCATCGACCGCCTCTTCTCCCATACTTTGAGAATGGTTTACATACCCACCGAGTACGTCACCTAAAATATTAAATTGCCATAGTGCAAACACGGGTGCGGCGCTCGATGTTGATAGAGTTTCTGCTATCTGTTTATAAGAGTGATATACACCTTGATTTAACTCTGTGTTGTAGTGAGTGAGTAACACAGCATCGTCAGCAGAAATTGTCTGTAGATATTGGCTCGCTTGTTCAAGCGTTTGGTTGTTGATTTCAACGAGATTAATATCAGGGAAATCGGCCATCACCTCGTATACTTCTTTTCTAATCAGTTCAGACGTGACACTGTAATCATTCACGAAATATAGGTTCTTGAGGTTTGGTCTTAATTGAGAAATAAGCGCAATATTAATATCAATATGATCATTCTCGTAAAGCACGGTCGCTCTATCCGTAACGGCATACATATCTGTACTAATATCATTGATGCCCGCTGCAACAACGGGTGTAGAGCGATCAATCAAAGAACTGAGTGATTTGAGGAAATTCGCTGCGTTATCGTCGGTAACAATCACGCCATCAAACTCATATCCCGAATATTTGGCTTCGAAGTAGTTCGCTAAAGAGTCGTAATATTCAGAGCTGTGGATACGTTTGGTATCTAAGTATTCTACAGAGAGTTTTATCTCAGCTTGAGAAAGTTTGAACGCACTTTCGATTCCCTTTTGGAAATCCGTGGTCCATTGATAGGAAGGTTCGTAGGAGTGTAAAACTAGAATTTGTTTAATATTCCAGTCGTTATTAGCATAAACAGCAGAAGAAAAAGCGCTAACACACAATACAGCGATTGATATCAATAGCTTGTACATACAAAACCCTTTTTAAAAGATGGGGTATTGTACTCAGATTAACGCTTTCTCAAAGAATCTTTAGTTCTCGACCCATACTTTATCACCAGAAGCATGATCTTGTGTCCAAAAATCATGTAACTGTTTAGCAAAACCATTGATATCTTGATCATTTTTGTTAACAACATCCGAGATCAACAGAGAACCGTCGCACTCAGTGACGATAGCGCTGGCCACAACATCACCATTTAAGGTACCGACATACAAAGCATGGTCATCTGATAGCATTATCTGGCTTAAGAACTCCAGCATGTGTGCGCTTTCTGTCTCATTTGGGTACGCACTGGCTTGGTTTAATGAAAATAGAACGGTTAACTTATGAAAATCAACTTTGTGCAGTTCGTCAATTTGAGTAGGAGTTTGGTCTTGCGGGAGAAGTTGGTAAGTCTTTTGAGGAAGTTGGCTTTTATAGATGTCTCGACCGAGAAGGCTCTCTTTTGCGGGGTATGCAATATCGAGTTGGCTAAATAGCCATTGGTTTTTCTTGTTTGCAATTTCAGGTATTTCGTTATTCATTCTTTTAGTACCCACGGTTAGTATCCCCAAATATCACAGTTATTTGGAAGACATATGGTCGACTGAGGTGTCGAGCTACAAGCAGAGAGCATACAGAGCATAACTAAGGCCAACAAGTACTTTAAATGCTTCATATTTTTCATTATCTAACAACATCCTTTAAGAACTCAGCGAAAAGCTCTACACTCGTATTCAAGCTTTCAATATCCTTATAGTAAACAGAACTATATAAATAAAAAGGACTTCTTATGAAAAAAGCCTTAATAGCAGCAGGTATCATCACAATGTTAGCTGGCTGTTCGGACAACGAGGTTGGCGACGTCTCATTGGGTTTCTTCACAATGAAAGATATTAAAATGTCATCTTTAGATGATGACAAAATCGCGGGTGTTACTTGTCACATTGCATCAATCGAAGCAAATCTTAGCCTTTCTGATCCAAGCGATAGCTCGATCTCTTGTCGTCAAACGGGCGAAATCACTCCAGAAATGATTGCTAAAATAGACAAAAGTAAATCAGGTGAAGTGGTATTCAAGCAGTCGAAAAGTATCTTCTTCAAAACGATGAAGGTTCGTCGTATATACGATGCTGAGAATCAATCGCTGCTCTACTTGTCTTACACCACCAAAGAAACTGAAGGCAGCTTCAAACACAGCCTTTCAACCGTTCCGCTTTGGGGTACAAAGGCTTACGTTGATCCCGCAACGGTAGTTCCAACAGAATAGTTTCAGTAAATAGTCGAACAGAATCACCTGTACAGACATTGCGCAGGTGATTCAAAATGTAATAAAAATGAAAGAAACAGAAACAAAATGTGATATCATGCGGCAAAATTTTTTCACTGTATTTGTCATATGAAATTTCCTGGACAGCGTAAATCTAAGCACTACTTTCCAACTCACGCCCGTGATCCGTTGGTCAACCAAATTCAACAAACACCCAAGCTTCACCGCGCAACAATTGTCGGTGTGGGTCAAACTATTGTTGATATCGAAGCCCGTGTTGACAACGCGTTCCTTGAAAAATACGAGCTGAGTAAAGGTCACTCACTAGTATTGGAAGAAAGTAAAGCAGATGCGCTGTATGAAGAGTTAGTTGAGCGTGGTTTGATCACGCATCAGTACCCTGGCGATACTATCGGCAATACGCTGCACAACTATTCCGTACTTGCAGACAGTAAATCTGTCCTGCTTGGCGTTATGTCTAAGAAAATTGAAGTTGGCTCATTTGGTTACCGTTACCTATGCCGCACCTCTTCTCGTATGAACTTAAACCACCTACAAACTGTTGATGGTCCTATTGGTCGTTGTTACACGCTCATTACCGAAGATGGTGAACGTACGTTTGCAATCAACGAAGGACACATGAACCAACTGCTTCCTGAAAGCATTCCTGAACAGATTTTCGAAAAAGCGTCTGCATTGGTCGTGTCTTCATACCTAATGCGTGGTAAGCCTGAAGATCCAATGCCAAAAGCCGTACAAAAAGCGATTGAATACGCGAAAGCGCACAATGTCCCTGTTGTACTGACGCTTGGTACTAAGTACGTGATCGAAGGTAACGCAGAATGGTGGCAAGAATACCTTAAAGAAAACGTCACTATCGTTGCAATGAACGAAGACGAAGGTGAAGCCTTAACCGGTGAAAAAGATCCTTTGCTAGCGGCGAACAAAGCGCTTGAGTGGGTTGACCTAGTTCTCTGCACTGCAGGTCCTGTCGGCTTATACATGGCAGGCTACACAGACGAGCCAGCGAAACGCGAAACAACACTACCGTTATTACCGGGTAACATTCCTGAATTTAACAAATACGAATTCAGCCGTGCGATGCGTAAGCAAGACTGTAAAGACCCAGTAAAAGTGTACTCTCACATCGGCCCTTACTTGGGTGGCCCACTTGAGATTAAAAACACAAACGGCGCTGGTGATGGCGCGCTTTCGGCACTTCTACATGACATGGCAGCGAACAGTTACCATCACGTGAACGTACCGAATTCAGAGAAACACGAGCACGCGTGCTTAACGTACTCGTCACTGTCTCAAATTTGTAAGTACGCAAACCGCGTAAGCTACGAAGTATTGACTCAGCACTCTCCTCGCCTTTCTCGTGCACTACCAGAACGCGAAGATAGCTTAGAAGAAACATACTGGGATCGTTAATCTAACCCGAATTAATTAGCTGGCTAACAAATTAGCGGTTAACAAATTAGCGGTTAACAAATTGGCAGTTAACAAGTTGGCGGTTAACAAGTTAGATTGAATAACCTAAGCAAGATTATCGATTCCTCGAAAGGGCTGCTATATGCAGCCCTTTTTGTATTAAGGGTCAATGTAAACACCATTGAAGGTAATCAAATCGAATATCTTGCTCATTGAAGATTTGATCTCGCGCAATGACTCTTTAGATCTGTTATCTTCCAGCACATAATTCGTGTGGTTTGCCTTTACTTGGTAAATTTATACAGTACTATCGCCACGCAAACGTTTACGTACCACCTTTAGGTTCTGATATAAGGATCAAATATGCTGTCTGATATCGATATTTGTCGCTCAACTCCCCTTAAAAACATCAGTGAGGTTGCTGAACAAGCAGGCCTACAACATGACGAACACCAACCATTAGGGCAATACAAGTCTAAAGTGTCCTTAACATCACTGGATCGCCTAACTAGCTTGCAAGATGGTAAATTAGTTGTCGTGACCGCGATTACCCCAACTCCCCTAGGTGAAGGAAAAACCGTCACCACCATAGGTTTGGCACAAGGGCTCGCTGAGATCAACAAGTCAGTAATGGCCTGTATTCGTCAGCCTTCGATGGGGCCAGTTTTTGGTGTTAAAGGTGGCGCAGCCGGTGGTGGTTACTCTCAAGTCGCCCCTATGGAACAATTAAACTTGCACCTCACCGGTGATATTCATGCTGTAACAGCCGCTCACAACCTTGCCTCTGCCGCTATCGACGCTCGTTTGTATCACGAGCAGCGTGAAGGATTGCAAGCCTTTGAAACACGCTCTGGCTTAAAATCATTAGACATCGATCCAAGCAGAATCGTGTGGCGCCGTGTACTTGACCACAATGACCGCGCACTACGCATGATCACCGTTGGCAAAAACGAAGCTGGTAAAACAATAAATGGCTTTGAGCGCGAAGACGGGTTTGATATCGCTGCAGCCTCAGAGTTGATGGCAATTCTTGCACTTGCTGATGACCTTCAAGATTTACGCAAACGTATTGGTCGTGTCGTACTCGCGTATAACCACCAAGGCTTGCCATTAACCGCAGATGACTTCAACGTTGCAGGCGCGATGACAGTAACAATGAAAGACTCGATTGAGCCAACATTGATGCAAACCCTTGAAGGCGTGCCGACACTCATTCACGCGGGACCATTCGCGAATATAGCCCACGGAAACTCTTCAATTATTGCCGACAAGATAGCGTTGAAGTTGAGTGACTTTGTAGTGACCGAAGGTGGCTTCGGCTCTGACATGGGGTTTGAGAAAGCTTGTAACATCAAAGTGAAAGCATCAAACAAAAAACCTGACTGCGCAGTCGTTGTAGCTACATTACGCGGATTAAAGGCAAACTCTGGTTTGTACGATTTAAGACCAGGCACTCCGTTACCGGATTCGATTTTTAATGATGACCAAGACGCCCTGACTGCTGGCTTCGAAAACCTTAAATGGCATATCAACAACGTTAAGCAATACCAAGTGCCAACGGTAGTAGCGATTAACCAATTTCCACAAGATTCTGCTCAAGAGCTCGACGCATTGAAACAGATGGTCATCGAATTCGACCCAAGCGTTCGCGTTGAAGTAAGTGAAGCGTTTAGCAAAGGTGGTGAAGGTGCGATTAAGCTCGCCCACGCAGTGGTTAATGCTTGTCAACACACCTGTGAATTCAAGCCTTTGTACCATTCGGAACAAAGCTTGGAAGAAAAGTTGATGGCGGTGGCTGAAGTTGGGTATGGAGCGTCGAGTATTTCGTTATCACCTCTTGCGAAACAACAACTCAAAGAGTTCAACAAGCATGGTTACGGTGGCCTATCCGTATGTTTGGCCAAAACACCATTATCTATCTCTACCGAAGCTCATATAAAAGGCGCACCGACTCAATTTGATGTACCAGTTAGAGAACTAAAGCTTTGTGCAGGTGCGGGCTTTATTTATGCTTTGTGTGGCAACGTAATGACAATGCCCGGCCTACCCGATAAACCGGCGTTCATGTCGTTAGACATTGATAATAATGGCAATATTATCGGATTAAGCTAGGTAAAGTTAACGTAATACCTTTTGTTCAACGAAATTATTAACCACAACTGAACTAAGTGTACTTAAACGAGCAATGATTCCATAACGACATTACTGCTCGTTTCGCAACTCCAATTGCAAAAAGTTGCACTAAAACCGTAATAATATGCAGATCTTGTTTTAAGTTCTGGGTAAAGATCACATTAAAAACCCTATAAAATATATAGTATTGCGCTGATTCTTTGAGGACAGTGATGAATACGAGTATAAAAAAACTAATCAGCCAATTTCTATGCACCATATTTGCCCTAGGATTAGTCCCTGCCCTCTACATCAACTCTGAATTTGACCGGGTCGAAGCCCAACACACGTTAAATATTAAGCAATCCAGCCAAAATCAAATTGAATACAGCTTTCATGAGCTCGCAATAATTGTTGAGCAAATCTCCAACTCCGTGCCTTCTATTGCAAATTCTCAAACACTACTGCGTGCGATCGAAGAACCTTCGATTGTTCATAAAGAAGCGCTAGAAGATCTATGGGTGATGTTAGCGCGTGGACAACAATATTATTCTCAACTTCGCTACCTCGACTTAGAAGGTATTGAGGTTTACCGCATTAACTACAACAACAATAACGCGACGATAGTTCCAGTTAATAAGCTTCAAGATAAGTCGGCTCGTAGTTACTTTAAAACGCTTCAACAATTAAAAATTGGAGACGTAAGCTCCAACGGTATCGATTTAGAGATTGAAAATGGTGAGGTTGTCCATCCTTTGATGCCAGCCCTAAGGATAATGACACCCGTCGCATCAGAAGATCGTATTATTGGCTACTTTATCGCTAACCTGAATATGCTCGAGGTCTACGACCGTCTTCTTTATCAAATCGGTACGTCATCAGCCGTCCCTGTTATTCTTAACAGGACCGGACATGTCATCATGGGTCCGGATATCGAAGAATCGTTTGGGCATCTTATTGAATCTCGTTCAGATAAAACCTACGCGAAGCTTTACCCGGAACTTTGGAAAGCCATTCAAGAAAATACCTCTTCTAGCTACTTTGATGGTAAAAACTGGTATTTCCACTCAGATATCAGCCCTAAAATAAAGCAATTTGAAGGACCAATTTATTTGGTTCTTCATGTTGAAAACCAACTGTTCAGCAGCCAGTACCTACAAGAAAAACAAGCTATATTCGTGCAGGTCATCACCTTATCTTTCCTAATTTCTATGATCTCTGCTGGTTTTGTTTTGTGGAACAGTAACCATAAAAAGAACAGCATAGATAGCCAACTGGCCAAAGCAGCAATGAACGGTATGTCTGCACTGGTCATTACCGACAGAAATAACCGAATCATTAAAGTTAACCAAGAATTTACTCGAGTCAGTGGCTATGAACTGGAAGAAGTAAAAGGTCGCCAACCATCGATGTTTGCCTCTGGGCGCTATAATCAGGAGTTCTACATCAAGATGTGGAGCGTAATCCAGAAGAAAGGCATGTGGGAAGGCGAAGTGATAAATCGTCGCAAAGACGGTTCATTGATTACCGAAATACTTAGAATTCAAACCATCAAAGACTCGAAAGGCATTATTCAGTTCTATGTCGCGTCATTTGTTGATATCAGCAAACACAAAGAACTTGAGAAAAAACTGAGAAATTTGAGTGAGAAAGATGCGTTAGCAGAGTGTTGGAACCGACGTAAATTCGATCTTGAACTTCGCGATGAGTGTTCTCGTGTCAATCGTTACCCAACTCGAGAACAATCTTGCTTAGCTATCTTAGATATTGATCATTTCAAACGCATTAATGACAGGTTTGGTCACGATTACGGTGACCGTGTCATTCAAACGGTGGCTCAAGTATTACAACGTGAGTGTCGTGAAACCGATTTTGTCGCTCGCATCGGAGGTGAAGAATTTGGTGTAATTCTGCCTCATACCACAACCGAAGAAGCGGAATACGTACTCAATAGGCTGAGAATCGCGGTCAGTATCGAGCTCGATAACGTAGTTACCATAAGCGGTGGAATCACCAACCTGACGAACGACCCTACCCTCAATTACAAATGCGCGGATTTAGCACTATACGAAGCAAAAGCAATAGGTCGAAACAGTGTGTGTTTATTCCTCGACAGCGAAATGAGCGAAATTGCCTAGCAATAGATAGTACTGCCACTTTTATTGGGCACTCGATCAACTTGGAGATGGAGATGGGGATGGGTAAAACTCTAACTTGTTCCCTTCGACCACAAGAATACAATCCATGTTCGCTGCATGCGCGGCTTGCTTGCCAAGGTTGGTATCTTCAAACACAACGCACTGCTTTGGCTGTAAGCCCATTCCAAAACACGCATCAAGAAACGTATCTGGGTTTGGTTTGTGATTTTTGACATCCGTTGCTGTCACTAAAATATCAAGCTTGTTCAGGATATCGGTTTTCTCTAACAACTGTTCGGCACTTTTACGTTGGCTGCCCGTTCCAACCGCAATCTTTTTGCTGCCTAAATGCTCTAACAACAGAGAATGAGTACAAGGGATAATGTCCCCTTTATCTTCAATAGCCGCAAACGACGCCATCTTAAACGTAGAGACAGCTTGCGGATCGAGCGATAAACCGTATTTACTGTTCACCTCACCGGCAATCTTATAGCTCGGCATACCACCTAAACTATGCAGCCAAGACGCCTCGAAATAAAAACCGAATTCATCAGCCGTTTGCTGCCACGCTTTTACATGTGCTGGCATTGTATCGATCAACGTACCATCCATATCAAAGATTAACCCTTCATAAGCCGTTAAATCTATTTTCATCACTACTACCACTCTTTGAGAAAGTTACTGATACCATAACCAATATTCAGTATCATGACCCCATATTACCGTTCAAAATGGATGTTTATGTTACAAATATCTAACTCTGTTTCAATTCAAGACTGGGAAATCCAATTAACTGCGATCAGAGCACAAGGAGCTGGCGGTCAAAACGTCAATAAAGTATCGAGCGCGATACACTTACGTTTTGATATTAACCACTCCACACTACCTGATTTCTATAAAGAAAAACTGTTAGCGCACAAAGATAGCCGCATCACCAAAGATGGCGTAATTATCATTAAAGCTCAACAGTATAGGACTCAGGAACAAAACCGAGACGATGCATTAGTGCGTTTGAAAGAATTGATCTTGGAAGCGACAAAGGTACAAAAAGCGCGTCGAGCAACTAAGCCGACACGCGGTTCTCAAAAAAGGCGTTTAGAAGGCAAGAAGCAAAGAAGCACAACCAAACAACTTCGTGGAAGAGTCAGCTAATCCTTTCATGCGATCCTTGAACGTATCTCCCGTGAAACATCAACTGTAACTTTAACTCTACAAGCACGACCCACCCTTTATAGTCGGTGTGATGCGCAAAACAGATTGAGTCCGAAAGCCTGCTTAATGTTGCTATTGTCGACGAAACCTAACTAATGCTGCTTTTTGACCGACAAGATCAGCTTTATTAAGAGCATCCTTTCTTCGCTGCTTAATAATCGACTGACCGCAGCCACATCTTCGGCTGTCGCTTGAGATGCACCAACAATATCAAGAACAACGTCCAAATCAGTCACTTTTAACGTTCTCGTGATTGAGCGGTACTGCGACATTTTGATATCGGCTTCACCGCGTTCGATACGTTGATACGTTTTCAAACTCATTCCTGCACTCGAAGCTAATTTTTCTTGCGATAAATTGCCTTGCTTCCTGCGCTCAATTAACGCCATCACGATGGGTTCTTGGGACATAAGCTTCTCCTCATTAGACAGTTATGTCCTAAATTCAGCAAGAAGCAGACCATATTGACTCGCCACACTTTACATACGCCACCAACGGCATATTATCCGGCCTATAAAAAACGTTACGTTTCATAAACCTTCACACATAAATCAGTCATGAACGTACAGGCTAATAAACTTGAACATCAAGTGTTAGGAATAAGAAAAATTGCAAATTGCGAATAAGAAACACGTCAAGTTGGAAATTGCGAGTCATTTTAAATTGGCATTTCCTTGCATAAAACAAGCTTTGGAATCAGAGAGTACTCGCAATGAAATAGCAGCAGTACAACATAGGCTACTAACCTATAAAGAAGTGTTGTTACACGGAAACATGCTAGAAGATAAAGAACTTAAGCAAGCTTTTTCGGCGTTGAATCAAAGCGAAAAAGAGGTAGCGCAAGGTGGCATCAAAAGCATCAATGATGCGATAAAAGAGATGGATGAGATTCTAGAAAGGTACAGCCGTAAAGTAATTGTAGAACTAAGCGAGTAAATGACTAAACAACTAAACCTGCAGACATAAAAAAGTCGACGCTATCGTTCGATACAGCGTCGACTTGTTCAAAACATTGAAGTTCTAACGTAACACGGCTTTTCTAAGACCCGCGAACAACATCAGCATACCTAGCAAACCAAATGACACACTGCCACCGCTGCTTGAACCTGATGAACTAGTACCGGCGTAAGCCGTGCGTTTGGCATCAGTAGAAACAAACTTAGCGGTTTCATTTCCAGCAACCACACTATCAATCCAACTCTCATAATTATAGATTTCAGTGAATACTGATGTGACGGTAACGCCCTCAGTAATGTTGCCACCACCACACGTTTCAGGACCAAAACTTGTAATACCTACTTGTTTATAATCAGTACCATCTTTCCAGTAAACAGGCCCACCAGAGTCACCCTGACAAGTACCGCCATATAAGCTAGAGAAAACGCTATAGTCACCAATAAAGCATATTTGATTATCAGTTAGGTTCGAACCTGAAAAAAATGCAGCTGCACATGTCGTGTTATCGACATAGTTTAGCGATGCTTTTTGTAATAAAGTAGTAGCATCGACACCAGATTCAGTATCTCCATGTCCCACAGCCGTAAAAGCCTGTAAAGAACTTCGATAAGTTTCGTCGTCGGGGCGTTTCACAACATCATTAACTGAATCTATATTGAGCGCGCTTTCAAGTTTTAAAATTGCTACGTCATTACGCAACAAATCGTTCAAGCTATTAGAATAATCGCTAGGATAGAACACCTCTGAGACTCGGATTTTTTCAATGCTTCCTTTTGGGAATTGAGAAGTGTCTTGTAGTTGAGGGACTACGACAGTAAATAGCTGAGCGTTTTCATCACCATAAATACAGTGTGCAGCCGTTAAAATATGCGTTGGATCTAAAATTGTCGCTCCGCAGTATGGGCCCGTCGAGTACACGCCATCATAATCAATTCGATCGATGAACAAGCTAGCCATTGAAGGGAATTCCGTTACTGAAGCGTTACTACCATTCACGATATAAGGTGTGACACCCGTGTCAGGAGTACTTTCGGCCGCATTTTCCGTCGCCATAACACTTGATGTATAAATTAATGGCGCTAAAAGCCCCAAAACGGCTTTACGAACCGGACTGATTGTGTGGTTCACATTCATAGATAACTCCTTGTAACCCTTACCACTTATACACAAAATTGATATTTCGCCACCATAGCATGCCATAACCATCAGTATAGTAAGTATTTATAACGAAATGGTCACAGATTTCACTATTTAAGCTGAATGTGAAACCAAGTTGAACGATATCGATACGACTCAGGTAACAAAAAAGCCCATTGTCTAATTTCTCAATCCAGAGAAAAAACAATAGGCTTTCGTTAGGTTTGGTATTTTCTCTTAGGAGAGATTAGCCACGGTAGTAACGTTGAGGTACGAATGGCATTTTTTCTACTGTCATAGGTAATTTCTTACCACGAACTTCAGCGAATAATTCAGTGCCAATTACCGCTAAGTCAGTACGAACATAAGCCATAGAAACGGGCTTACCAGCGTTAGGACCCGCAGTACCGCTTGTTACTACGCCAATCTTGTTATCTTCAGCATCAAACAATTCAGCGCCTTCGCGTACTGGCGCTTTAGTTTGACCAATTAGGCCAACACGCTTGCGTTGAACATCTTTAGTCACAAGTTGCTCAAGAATAATATCAGCGCCAGGGAAACCACCTGCACGTTCGCCGTCAGTACGACGAACTTTTTGAATTCCCCATAGAAGGCTAGCTTCTACTGGTGTTGTCGTTGTGTCTAGGTCATGACCGTATAGACATAGACCACATTCAAGACGAAGTGAGTCACGAGCACCAAGGCCGATCCACTCTACTTCTGCTTCTGATGTTAGTTTACGAGCAAGTGCTTCAGCGTGATCGTTAGGTACTGAAATCTCGTAGCCATCTTCACCTGTGTAGCCACTGCGGCTCACGATGCATTCAACACCATCGATATCCACTTTTTGAACATCCATGAACAGCATGTCTGCAACACTTGGTTGGAAACGAGCTAAAACTTCAGACGCTTTAGGGCCTTGAAGTGCTAATAGAGCGCGATCATCAATCACTTCCATTTCTACGTCAGCTGGAAGGTGCGCAGTTAGGTGGTCGATATCTTGTGTTTTACAAGCCGCGTTTACAACAACAAACAGGTGATCGCCTAGGTTTGCAACCATTAGGTCATCCATAATGCCGCCCTGCTCGTTAGTAAAGAACGCATAGCGCTGCTTACCAGAAGGAAGGTCAATAATATCTACAGGAACCAAAGATTCTAAGACAGCTGCTGCGTTTGCGCCATGAAGACGAAGTTGCCCCATGTGAGAAACATCAAAAAGACCGGCAGCATCACGAGTGTGTAAGTGCTCTTTCTTTACACCTAGTGGATACTGAACTGGCATATCGTAGCCAGCGAAAGGAACCATTTTCGCACCCTCTTCAACGTGAAGTGCATGCAGTGGTGTTGTAAGTAGGTCTTGATTAGCGTGTTCTTGAGTCATTTTCTTCTCCATGAAGCGTTGCAGGCTTTTCAAATCGAGTCTGCCGCTTATATCTCTATTTAGAGTCGCTTCTAACGATAAGTCTCATCATTAGTCACCTCAGCGTATTCGCGTTAGTCACCTTGACGTCTTAACTTTAGAAACAGTAGATAGTAAAAAGTGATGTCTTTTATATAGGCTTATATCGTTAGCTTGATAAATCAGGTTAGCTGTACAAAAGCTCTACAAGTCACTTTCTAAGAATTCACTTCAGTAAACTTCAATCAACATGAGTAAACCGTGTTCACTATAATAAACAAGCATGAGTCAGTTTTACACCCTTAACAATAGTAAAACAGTTCAAAATGTGACATTTAACAATTTAAAAACAATTTTTCGATGCATACAAAAACGCGATATTGATGATTATCACATCAATATCGCGTCTTTTGAACAACGTTAGAAACAAAAGCAAACGGTTGCATTCACTATAAGAAATTCCAACTTTGTTAATTTATTTTGCTGTCACCCACAAAATGAGCGCGTCTTCTGCGCTGGTAGAAATTAGCATATGACCCATATTGGCATCGTAATACATGCTATCACCTTCACTCATTGGCACAGGTTCATAGAATTCTGAGTAGAACATCACATCACCAGAGATGATCATCAAAAACTCTTCACCGTCGTGACGTACCCAATCGTTATACTCTTCAAAAGTACGCGCTCTCACGCGGCTCTTAAACGGCATCATCTTCTTATTAGAAAGCTCTGTTGCAAGCAGTTCATGCTCGTACGTTGGGGTTGGGTGAGGTTTGCCTTGACCAGCCTTAGTTAAGTCACGACGCCCTGTTGCGACCTTTTTCCTTGGCGGCTCAAACAGTTGGGGCATATTTATTTGTAAGCCCATCGCTAGTTTTTGCATAGCCTGAAAGGTTGGCGAGATTTGCTCATTCTCAATTTTGCTGAGCGTAGAGCGAGCCAAACCTGTTCTTTGGCTAGCTTCTTCTAACGTAATCCCAAGCTTGCTCCGTATATCTTTAATACGCTGGCCAAGCCTTAGAGGTTCGATATTCTGATCTAACGTTTCTTTCGCTAACGTTAAAGATGGGTACTCATCATAAATGTCTTCTGACATAGGTCCCTCATTATATTTTTACATCCTGTCTATTCATTTCATTGTTGCATGAAGCGCTTTGTTGATTAAAGAGCACACACAGAAATAAAGCGTGCTCCCCGTAGCAAAACAAGAAAAGTTGTTTCCTATTGGAAATTTTTGTTGAAAATTGATTTTATCGGAGCTATGTTATCGACTTGTTAGATGAAGAGATGCTACTTCAGCTTGCAGCAAATGATAGATTTAACATTTGTAAGAGCTGTTTTTTACCCGAACTTTTTGGGAAACAATTCGTGCTGCATTGACCCTACAACGATCGCTTAGACGCTGTAAGAGTATATTTATAACGCAATTCACGTTTATCTATACCTATATAGCGCAAACGATACCAATGCAGAAATCAACGTAAGACCTAATGGACTATAAAAACAATCACCATTAGCTTAATGAAAGGTCTCGATAATGAACGCTTACCAAAACCATAGCTTAGACAGCTTTTTCTCTACGAACCTATCTGCGACTGACGACGCAGTATTTGCTGGAATCCAAGCAGAGAACACTCGTCAAAACGAACAAATCGAACTTATTGCTTCTGAGAACATTGTTTCTAAAGCAGTAATGCAAGCTCAAGGCACTTGCCTAACCAACAAATACGCAGAAGGTTACCCTGGTCGTCGTTACTACGGTGGCTGTGAGCACGTAGATACCGTTGAAGCTATCGCTATAGAACGCGCAAAGCAACTATTCAAATGTGGCTACGTTAACGTTCAACCTCACTCAGGCGCTCAAGCAAACGGTGCAGTTAAACTTGCTCTGCTTCAACCTGGCGACACTATTTTGGGTATGTCTCTTGACGCTGGTGGTCACCTTACACACGGTGCACGCCCTGCAATGTCTGGTAAATGGTTCAATGCCGTTCAATATGGCGTAGACCGCGATACTCTAGAAATCGATTACGAAGCAGTTCGTGCTTTAGCTATCGAAAGCCAACCTAAAATGATTATTGCTGGTGGTAGTGCTATCCCACGCGTTATTGATTTCGCTAAGTTCCGCGAAATTGCTGACGAAGTTGGCGCTATCCTAATGGTAGATATGGCACACATCGCGGGTCTTATCGCGACAGGTGCTCACCCTAGCCCACTACCACACGCACACGTTGTCACCACAACAACGCACAAGACACTTCGCGGCCCACGCGGCGGCATGATTCTGACTAACCACGAAGACATCAACAAAAAGATTAACTCTGCAGTGTTCCCAGGCCTACAAGGCGGCCCACTAATGCACGTTATCGCAGCGAAAGCAGTCGCGTTTGGCGAAGCTCTTGGCCCAGAATTTAATACTTATATTGATTCAGTGATCGATAACGCAAAAGTTCTCGCTGAAGTGTTGCAAACTCGCGGTTGTGACATTGTGACAGGCGGAACAGACACACACCTAATGCTGGTTGACCTTCGCCCTAAAGGCTTGAAAGGTAACGTAACAGAAGAAGCGTTAGAGCGTGCTGGGATCACATGTAACAAAAATGGCATACCATTCGATACAGAGAAGCCTATGATTACTTCTGGTATCCGTTTAGGCACGCCAGCTGGAACCACTCGTGGTTTTGGCACTGAAGAATTCAAACTTATCGGTGAATGGATCGGCGATGTACTTGATGGCTTAGTTGAAAGCCCTGAAGGCAATGCTGAAGTTGAGCAACGTGTTCGCAAGCAAGTTAAAGAGCTTTGCAAGCGCTTCCCTCTTTACCGTTAAACCGTTTTTAAGATTTAAATTAAAACCTCATAAATTTTTGGAGAATAAGCAATGGACAATACACTAAAGTTTGCAGACAGCCACGAGTGGGTAAAAGACAACGGTGACGGTACTGTAACTATCGGTATTTCTGAGCACGCTCAAGAGCTACTAGGTGACGTTGTGTTTGTTGACCTGCCTGACACTGGAGACGAAATTGAAGCTGGCGAAAGCTTTTCTCTCGTTGAGTCGGTGAAAGCAGCTTCTGATATCTACGCACCAATCTCTGGCGAAATCGTAGAAATCAACGAAGAATTAGAAGATAGCCCAGAGTTAATTAACGAAGAATCTTATGAAGGTGGTTGGATTGTTAAAGTGAAGATGTCTGATGCGTCTGAACTAAACAACCTTAAAGATGCGGAAGAATACCTAAGCTCTGTAGAAGAAGACTAATAGGTAACCTCATTACGATAAAGCTGCTCTTGTGAGCAGCTTAATTTTAGGGGCTAGCTCACGGCTCCAGAGAGAAAGTAGAACATATCATGACTGAATTACTTCAAAGCCAATTACTGAAAGACTTGGGTACTCAAAACGAGTTTGTTGCTCGTCATAACGGCCCTAATAAAGCAGACCAGCAAAAAATGCTTGAAGCGATCAACGCGACTAGCTTAGACGCACTGATCGACGAAACGGTTCCTGCACAAATCCGTCTTGAAAAACCAATGACACTTGCCGCGCCACTGAGCGAAATGGACATGCTGACCTCTCTTAAAGAGATCGCTAACCTAAACCAAGTGAAACGTACTTTCATTGGCCAAGGCTACTACAACACATTCACTCCAAACGTTATTCTACGTAACGTTTTAGAGAACCCAGGCTGGTACACAGCTTACACACCATACCAACCAGAGATTTCTCAAGGTCGTCTTGAAGCTCTACTCAATTACCAACAAATGGTAATGGACCTAACAGGTATGGAAATCGCGAACGCATCCCTTCTTGATGAAGCGACAGCGGCTGGCGAAGCGATGACACTGTGTAAACGTGCTGGTAAAAGCAAGAGCAAAGTATTCTTCGTTGCTGACGATGTTCACCCTCAAACACTAGAAGTTGTTAAAACTCGTGCTGAGTACATCGGTTTTGAAGTAATGGTTGGTGCTCTTGAAACACTTCCAGAGCAAGACGTATTTGGTGCGCTTCTTCAATACCCTAGTACAACGGGTGAAGTTCGTGACCTAACAGACATCATTGCGAAAGCTCAAGCTAACAAAACACTGGTTACAGTTGCAACTGACCTACTTGCCTCTGCTCTACTTAAGCCTGCTGGCGAAATGGGCGCAGACGTAGTCATCGGTTCAGCGCAACGTTTCGGCGTTCCTATGGGTTACGGCGGTCCACACGCAGCATTCATGGGTACTCGTGAAAAGCATAAGCGTACAATGCCAGGTCGTGTAATCGGTGTATCTATCGATACTCACGGTAACCAAGCGCTACGTATGGCAATGCAAACTCGTGAGCAACACATCCGCCGCGAGAAAGCGACATCGAACATCTGTACAGCTCAAGCACTTCTAGCAAACATGGCGTCTTTCTACGCGGTTTACCACGGTGCAGAAGGCCTACGTACTATTGCTCGTCGTACACACCACATGACAGCTATCCTAGCGGCTGGCCTGACTAAAGCGGGTTACGAGCTAACGAACAACAGCTTCTTTGATACTATTACGCTGAACACAGAAGACAAGACAGATGCACTGTACGCGAAAGCGCAAGCAGCAGACATCAACCTTCGTCGACTTGTTGGTAAAATCGGTATCAGCTTAGATGAAACAACAACGATCGACGACGTGAACGCACTGTTCGCAATCTTCGACGTGAAAGAAGACATTCAAGCACTATCTTCTGACATTGCATCAAACGAGTTTGCAGCAATTCCAGAAAACTGCCGTCGTGAATCAGAGTTCCTAACTCACCCAGTATTCAATACGCACCACAGCGAAACGCAAATGATGCGTTACTTAAAACAGCTTGAGAACAAAGACTTCTCACTAACGCACGGCATGATCCCTCTGGGGAGCTGTACGATGAAGCTGAACGCTGCTGCTGAGATGATTCCAGTAACATGGCCTGAGTTTGGTTCAATTCACCCATTCGCACCTCTAGAGCAAGCGGCTGGTTACACGGCACTAGCGAAAGATCTTAAAGAGAAGCTATGTGAAATCACTGGTTACGACGATTTCTCACTACAGCCTAACTCTGGTGCATCTGGTGAATACGCAGGTCTAATCGCGATTCAACGTTACCACGCAAGCCGCGGTGAAGCTCACCGTAACGTTTGTCTGATTCCAAGCTCTGCGCACGGTACTAACCCTGCAACAGCATCAATGGTTTCTATGAAGGTAGTGGTTGTTAAGTGTGATGAAGATGGCAACATCGACATGACAGACCTAGCAGCGAAAATCGAGAAGCACAAAGAAAACCTATCAAGCATCATGATCACTTACCCTTCTACGCACGGCGTATACGAAGAGCAAGTGAAAGAAGTGTGTGAACAAGTACACGCAGCGGGCGGTCAGGTTTACCTAGACGGCGCGAACATGAACGCTCAAGTAGGCTTAACTTCACCTGGCTTCATCGGTTCAGACGTATCTCACTTGAACCTGCACAAAACATTCTGTATCCCACACGGTGGTGGCGGTCCAGGTATGGGTCCTATCGGCGTTAAATCGCACCTAGCACCTTTCCTACCAGGTCACATCGAAAACGGTGTACAAGGTTCTGACTACGCGGTATCAGCAGCAGATTTAGGTAGTGCTTCAATCCTACCTATCTCTTGGGCTTACATCGCAATGATGGGCGAACCTGGCCTAACAGACGCAACTAAAGTAGCGATTCTGAACGCGAACTACGTGATGGAGAAACTACGTCCTCACTACCCTGTTCTTTACCGTGGCACTAACGGCCGCGTAGCGCACGAATGTATTATCGATATTCGCCCACTTAAAGAAGACACAGGCATCAGCGAAGAAGATATTGCTAAGCGTCTAATGGACTTCGGTTTCCACGCGCCTACTATGTCTTTCCCAGTAGCTGGCACACTAATGGTAGAGCCAACTGAATCAGAAGATTTAGAAGAGCTAGACCGTTTCTGTGAAGCGATGATCGCAATCCGTCACGAAATGGCAGCTGTGAAAGCGGGTGAATGGCCACTAGACAACAACCCTCTAGTGAACGCACCGCACACACAAGTTGACCTTTCAGGCGCAGAATGGGATCGCCCTTACTCTCGCAAACTTGCTTGCTTCCCATCGAAAGCAACGAAGAACTCGAAGTACTGGCCAACAGTTAACCGTGTAGACAACGTATACGGCGACCGTAACCTAATCTGTTCTTGCCCAAGCATCGATAACTACGAAGACTAATTCGTAGCGGCGCTAAGCAGAAAAACATAACAAAAGGCGAACCAAACGGTTCGCCTTTTAGTTTTCTGAAATTCAAGGTCAACAAATGCATTGACCTTACCGTAAGGGAAAGGTTTATGGTGAAATGAATCCAACGATGAATTAGGAAACGATGATGGGATGTTGTAACAAAGCGCCAAAAGGTGAAGCCCCTCTTGGCCTGCTTCTAAAAGTAACGCTTGGGATTGGTCTTTTTGTGTTTCTGCTGGCGTTGTGGCAGTAGGAAGTTTACACGCTGCCAGATTTGAAGCTAAGAAGTGATGGTATACAAAAAT
This sequence comes from Vibrio sp. L3-7, assembly GCF_963898195.1. Taxonomy (NCBI): domain Bacteria; kingdom Pseudomonadati; phylum Pseudomonadota; class Gammaproteobacteria; order Vibrionales; family Vibrionaceae; genus Vibrio; species Vibrio sp. L3-7. The sequence goes on from NZ_CAWQUW010000012.1 coordinate 144,505, forward strand.
AGTTGGTGCCATAGTAGTTTGTTAAATGTGTTATTTAAACCTAGCGGTATGACGTTTATCCTTTCTTTCACGCCACAACCAAATTATGAAATTAAGAGGAAGACTGCCAACAGATACCCAAACACCACTCATTAATACATTGGTAGTTTTCGTCCAACTTCAAGCTGTTTCTAAAATAGACAACGGGGCAATACTTCGACCTATCATCCCCCCCCCCCAAATAGCAGAAAATGCAGTACGAATAACAAATTCAGGCGCCCCTTTTTTCTTTCGAGTTTCCACTTAGAACACTCGCTATCTGGATCTTTCATTATCCCCTCAATAAGATATCCAACCTGGGCATATAATGTCCACGTTAAGCGGACTAAAATTATGTGGAAAACTTGTTGAGAAACGAAACATTGAAAGGTGATTCACTTTTGTTTAAATGACTTGGATTAAACATTTTTAATGTAGCTTAACTTTGGCCAGTTTGCATATAAACACAAAAGGCCAAAAAGGCCGTATAGACCATTCGCGAAGGACGATAAGTAATAATTAGATAAAGACTCAACTAATAATTGACACTGCCCGAAACGTCATCATCTTTAAGAAATGCATTAATTAAAAACACATTGGAAGTAATTTAAGCCTGACGTTAACAACAGATCGAGAACCTTTCTAACCCGAATAAAAATCAAACCATGTGAGGACAAATAAATATAAAATCGAAGTGCGAATTAGATAAAATAATTATATTTCCTACGATAGGAAAAGACCACATTTATAAGTGGTCTTTATAATATATTATTGTCGATTATAGAATAGACTTAGTAAACAAAACATAGCATACCTATACTTACATTTTCTGCTTGGCTCTATTTTCAAAAAAAACATCAATCAAATTTTGGTTTTGTATAAGCCAAGTGCATCCAAATATCAAAAACATACCTAACATCATATTTACTGTTATTACAGAATCAAAAAATATGTATGCCATTACGGCAGTGGCAGCAGGAACACAAGAAAAGTACGTAGATACATTAGTCACCGTGCCCGATTTTAAGGCTTTTATAAGAAGCATAGATGAAAGCACAGAAATTAGAAGTGACTGCCAAAGTAATGCTGATATAGAAATATTGTTTACATCAAATTTAAACTCACTAAAAATAATGGTTGTAGGCAATAGTATTAGTGTTGCTGAAAAACATTGAAACAACATGTTTTTTTCAATAGGTATGTTTGAACAATATTTTTTTTGATGTATAGAACCAAATGTAACACCTAATAACGACAAGATTGCAAGTATAAGATTTTCAAAATTTGTCGTTCCCAAGCTGAAATTTTCCACCGAAAAAATCAAGGTACCGAGTACACAACCTAAGACCCCATAAATTTGAAATTTCGAATTTAGATCTCTAGATACTATTAACGTTAAAACTGGCTGTAATCCTAAGACTATCGTCAACATCGCAGGACTGATTCCTGACACCAATGAATAAGAGAAAAAGACCGGATAGAGAAATTGTATAAACACCCCTACAATCATGGCATGTACCATACTCCTATTATCTACTTTATTATTTCTTAATATTAAAAAATTAATAATTACGAAAAAAAATAATGCAACAATCACTCTAAGTGTTATAAAAGTAAGTGGGTTAGTATAACTCAATCCTATTGAAGACGCGATATAGCCGGAAGCCCACAGAAAAACAAAAATCCATCCTAAATATTTCACAGATAGCCTCCCAGCTATAAAAACTACACTGTAGTGAATCTTTCACCTAATTTTCTATTAACAGTGTAATATTCCTTAATTTCATGGCAAGTATTATATATATCACCACCTTTAGACTTCGTAGCTTCAATAAGGATATCGTACGTCTCTTTAATTGGTATATCGTGATGAACATGAGCACTAGATACTTTCAAAATCGCACTTTTAAGATCTTCAAGGTTATAAATTGACTTTGAGATATCAAAAATAAAATCTGAAACATCTTGCTCTCGAAGGGGTGCCCTTTGAAATACCATAGCTTCTATGGTTTCATCATGAATAGATTTATCTTTGAATATCAGTGAGGGCTCTACATTATCTACACCATCATATTGAAAATCTAAACAAAGAATAACTCGGTTCCCATCACCAAAATTGTATGCTGCATGGACTACACTTGCATCAAGCATCCAAATATCACCCTTAAGCATTCTAAATACCCCGTAGTCTTCATCACTATGATAAGAAGTTAACGAAGTTTCAAGAGGAATTAATACACGTATATATTTTTCCTTATTATCACCCAATTCAATAAAATCTTTGTGCGGTATAACTTGACCATTTATTAAGTTACGCGTCCTAACCATTTTAAGATTTTCTACGTCAAAGTACTTATTGATAATTTCATTGATATATAACGTTTGTTTACCTAGTTCGGTCATCTTCGCTTTGTTTTTATTATCTTTGTACTGGGTATTTTGATAATCCCCGTCATCATTCCACAATGAATTGTTTATCCACGTACCACTATTAAATTCGTTGTATTCTTCTTCAAACACAGGGAACTTAGATATGATATCAAGGTCTTTCCTTAAAGAATTACTTTCAAATTCGATTCTTCCTAGCAATTTAGTTTTGGATTTCAATTTATTAACCTTTTATTTTTGTTTTTATTAACACTTTGTAACACGCATTTTACGTTCGACATAGTACTCAACAACAAACAACTATCAACGGTTTAATTATTTTTAAAATCAATATGTGACTTAACACATATAAAATCACGCTTTTAATTATATAAATGCCATTTAAACAAGAGTTAGTACCGTTTTAACCTCAGATAGAACCACCACAAGTCAGATTCTGAAAAATTAGAAGTGTTTGATTAAAATGCAAAAAACAACACCAAATTACTCGCTATTTAGTTTGTTCGGTTCAAAGCTTGACCCTATACGGTAAGGTGTTTATATTGTCGCCCGCCCAACGGGGCACATCCTAAAATGCACACCGGCCATCCTGCCATCATTCGTGTATTTATATTGGTGTTGTGGACTTCCATGCTAACGAAATTTCGTCCTTTTACTCGTGAATCGGGTGCGCTTATGCATCTTTCGATTCCAATCATTTTGACTCAAATAGCGACCCAAGCGATGGGATTTGTCGATACGACAATGGCTGGCCAAGTAAGCCCTGCCGACCTCGCCGCTATTGCACTCGGCACTAGCCTTTGGATCCCAGTGTTGCTGTTACTGCGTGGTGTGATTATGGCGTTAACGCCTGTTGTCGCTTACCACCGCGGCGCACGCGACTTTCAAAGTATCTCTGTCGAGTTCTTCCAGATGGTTTGGTTGGCATTAATCGCGAGCGTACTGCTTATCGCTTACTTGGTGAGTGCGAAACCGATCTTAGAATGGATTGGCGTAGCCGCTGAGATCATTCCAATTGGCAGTGACTATGCGTTTGCCCTCGCCTTTGGTGTACCGGGTATTGCCCTGTTCTACACTTTGAACGGCTTCTGTGAAGGTATGAACAACACCAAAGTACCGATGATCATTTCTGTCGTTGGACTATTGGTGAATATTCCAGTTAACTACGTGCTTATCTACGGAAAGTTCGGCTTCCCTGAAATGGGCGCTGTGGGTTGTGGTTGGGCAACAAGTTTGGTGTATTGGTTAATGTCGGGAATGCTGTATTCCTACATTAAGGGTCATCACCACTACAAAACCATCATCAACTTTTCAGATGCAAAACCAAAAGCTAAAGAAATGCTTCACCTTCTAAGATTAGGTTTACCTATCGGAATGAACATCGCGGTATGTGGCAGTATCTTTGCGGTAATCGCTCTGATGATTGGCCGTATTGGTGCAGAGAACGTGGCAGCGGCGCAAATTGCTCTGAATATATCGAGCCTGACATACGTGATTCCAATGAGTATCTCATTTGGCATTACAATTCGTGTTGGGCATGCACTAGGCAAGAAAGATGAACTAGGCGCAATTGAACGCAGCAAAGTCGGTATCTTAGTTGCAGCATTAATCTCGCTTCTTTCAGTAGCGATGTTCTTACTGTTCCCTGAGTGGATCATTAGGCTTTACACCACCGACCCTGCAATAAGCGCTACAGCAGCGGTATTGTTGACCTTTACGGCGATGTACCAATTCAGCGATGCATTACAAACATCGGCTAACGGTGTATTACGTGGCTATAAAGACACTAAGATCCCAATGATCTTAGCCATCGCTTCATATTGGGGCTTGGCACTGCCACTCGGCATGGTGCTAGGACTAACAGACCATATTGTTCCAGCAATGGGTGAAGAAGGCTTTTGGATTGGTATCCTAACGGGATTAAGCGTTTCAGCGACGCTGATGCTAATTCGCTTGCGATACGTGATTAAGAAGCGTGACTTGCCACCAGCAAGTGCGGCAATAGCAAACTAAGATTGACCAATAAGCTAATACAAAAAAGCGCGTTACTACCAACTGGTAATAACGCGCTTTTTTATTGAATTTCTATAAACCAGATGATGTGCTTGGTTTAACACTCATCGTTCATAACACGAACTGTACACTCACAACCATCTACTGGACATGTGTCTCCACTTGTCCTGCCGCCAAAAGAATCATAGATAACATAACAACCCGAAGGTAAGGCATCGTCGGTAATGTTATTGCTGTTCAGGTCTGCGTCGCTAAAAGGTTGATTGTATCCGACTACCGTATGTCTATTTCCATAATCTGAGATAATACTGTCATCATCTGACAATGTGAGGAAATCGAGCATGTTCAATTTGTCACCAGACTCCCCTCGGCTTTCTGGGCAAAGTGTTCCCCAATCGACTTCAACACTACCAATACCAAAATCGATTACGTAGTTGCTCTGATCTCCTGGGTTTGTTGCGTCCGGATTAAGCCCAACGATAATGGCCTTAGACGTAACTTGCGTGATTACCCCTTCCATTGCACCTGCAACACCTTCAAGCACCGCTTCTCTCGCTGACTCTTGGATATTAAGAAACCTTGGAGCTGCTGTCACAGCTAAAACACCGAGTATCACGATAACAATGATTAATTCCATTAACGTAAAGCCGTTTTTCTTCATAACACCCACATCAACTGACAACTACAGATACAATTACTGAATGAATTATCAATAACTATACATCGTGATGAGATGCGGAACACCTTCTGTGTCGCGTCAAAGTTGTTGTTTAGTCGATTTTTAGACCTTACGCATGGGAGGATGAAAATTAGCGCCTTGTTGTCGCTGTCTTATTTGATCGCGTTGTTTTGAATGAGCTAAATTGTCACGATATTACACTGCAGGTACATTCTTCATTTCTATTGCGCTCTATCGGAGTATCTGCGTCTGCATATCGCAAAAAAATAGCGCTCATGTATGACATAAGCGCTATTAAATAACTGGAGACTCAACACTTCTCTCAAAGAAATATGTTGGGAAGTCTAGATTTTAAATGAACCAACATAACGATCGAGAACTTGTGACAACTCTGCCAGCTGCTGACTTGATTGCTCTAACTTCTCACTTGCGCTCAAACCGTTTTTGACTGAGCTATTAACCGTATCCATGTTCATATTAATTTCATTCGCTACCGCTGACTGCTGCTCCGTTGCCGTTGCGACTTGCGTATTAATATCAAGAATAGCCAAAACTTGCGTGGAAATTTTTTCCAAAGCTTGGCGAGCCATTTCAGTTTCAGTCGTACCCTCTTCAATTAAGCTCTTACTATTACTCATCGAACTAACAGCGTTCTTAGCTTCGGTTTGAAGTTGGTTGATCATAGTGTCAATTTCATCGGTAGACTGCGCGGTTTTTGTCGCTAGGTTACGAACTTCGTCAGCAACAACCGCAAAGCCTCGGCCAGCCTCACCAGCACGCGCAGCTTCAATTGCAGCATTAAGTGCCAGTAAGTTCGTTTGCTCAGAGATACCTCGAATAACATCAAGAATAGTACCAATGGACTGAGTATTATCAGCAAGGCTCACAATGATGTCAGAAGCACTATTCATTTCGGCTTCAAGGTTCGAAATTGAAGTCGTGGTCTTCTCAATCGTCTTATGACCTTCTTGAGTTTCACTCGCTGCCATGTTTGCCGCGCTTGCAGCACCAGCCGCGCTAGATGCAATTTCATTAACCGTGGCAATCATTTCATTCATAGACGTCACGACCAACATGGTTTGTTCGTTCTGTTCTTGCCCTCTTTGCAATGCTTGCTGCGACTGTTCACGAAGCCCAATAGCGGTCTTATTTAATTCGACACCCGTATTCACTGTTTGCGTAATTATCTCGTGCACCTTACCAACGAACACATTGAAAGCCGATGAGATTTGAGCAACTTCGTCATTCCCTTTGATAGGCAAACGTACTGATAGATCACCATCGCCTTCAGAAATATCATGCAATGTATTTTTCAATACCAAGAGAGGTTGCATCAGTTTGCTAAGAAGAAGTGATAGAACAACGAGACAAACCACAAAAATGAAAACCATTGAAGCGAGCTGGTAGCTAATAATGCCATTCGTTGCTTGGCTAACCTCTGTGATAGGAATACCGATATCAAAAGTACCGTACAGCTCACCGTTGACGTAGATAGGTGCCATGATGTCAAACACCCACACTTGTTGAACATCAGCGTACCATTTTGAATACTGTTGTACGCCTTGGGTCGCGCCTTTAACGGTATAGCTATCTTCATAAACTTTATTCAGTTTATTTTTGTCGCTGTGAGCAATAGCACTTACGTTACTATCAATAACAATGGCATAAGTGACATCAGATCGTTGTTTCAGCTCGCCCACCAGCTTTTGTAAATCTTGAACTGGATTGTCCGAATTCTCTAAGATATACCCAGCATTCCCAGCCAAAAATTCAGCTTGAACTTGAGATTTGTTCAATATTATCTCATCAATTTTTTCGCTTGAAATGAAATAAGTTGACGCCATACTCGCAGCGACGGCAATGCCAAACATAATAAAAACGGCAAATAGGATTGTTTTCTTCATTTAAGTTGTCTCGACGCAAGTTTGTTAAAAGTTCTCTAAAGGTTTCAAAAAGCGAAACCAAAGCTCGCACGTTTTATCTCGTGTTAGAGCTCGCCTCTATTCCTTTATCTGTAAAAATCCCGATAACTTTAGCCGAAGAATATAAAAAACATATATTGGTCACATTTATGCAACACGCAAAATCATTCAATAAAGGTCAATTAACTGGAAATCAAGTAGTTGGAGTTCAGGTTAGAAGAAAAAATGTCGATGAACAAGTAAGTGCAAGAACACCAATTAAAGTAGCGTCGGTTCAGGTCGAAATACTTAATCTAATCCAATCACATAGACAGCCCAATAAGAGCCTTCTTTGGTTCGCTGCGATACAAAAACACTCTTCCCATTAATCGACTTCTAACAAAGACGTCACCCATTTTTGTAGCGGATCATCGTTATACCTTGGGTGCCATGCGGCTATCACATCAAAACTCTCGGGGGATTGTTCCATTGGAATAGTCACCAAATTCAGCCCTTCGATTGCTCTTGATGGTAAGAAAGCAATCGAATCAGTGGTGTTTAAATACATAGGTACGATAGAGAAACACGGTGCAGATACCACCACGTTACGCTTTAATCCAAACTGACCAAACCATTCATCAATCGACCCTTTGAAGTTTGGACGCGATGGTGAAGCAATAATGGTTGGATAGGTCGCCACCTCCTCTAATGAAGGCGTGATCTGTGCTATTGAAGAATAAGGTGATGCAACACACACATGGTGCTCTTCAAACAGCTTGATTACTTTGTAGCTGCTTGGAATGTAGTCCGGAAACGCGATGGCTAAGTTAACCTTGCCGCTTTCCATTAGCTCGTGCAGGTTGTCAATTTCGAAGTCACGCACAATCAGCTTTAACTCTGGAGCTTGTTCCCTTAGCTTTGCAATTAAGCTTGGTAAGATGATCTGCTGGGCATAATCCGTCGCCGCAATCACAAACGTCCCTTTAGCTTTCTCTGGTACGAAATTTGTTCTAGATAGCAACAAATTGAAATCGATCAGTAAACGATCAACACCAACAGATAACTCTTGTGCGAAGGTGGTCGGAACAAAGCCGTTGGTTTTCCTCACAAACAGCCTATCGTCGAACACTTCTCGCAGCTTCTTCAAATGCTCACTAACAGCTTGCTGGGTTAGCCCCAATTGATTCGCAGCTTTAGACGCGTTCTCTTCGCGGATTAAAGCTTGGAAAACTCTAAGTTGCTTTATGTCTAATCGGTCTAGTTTGCTCACACGCACTCGCTTCGATGAAGTTGGATTCCATGTCAGCGTAACACTCAACAAGTAAAACCGGTAACACTAACAACTAAGCTTTGTTTCTACTTGTTTAGCTATTTGGTTAAAGTTCTTCCATCGGAACGAAACATATACAGATCGGAGAACAACATGAAAACAATCATTCTAATTGGCGCACGTGGCAAGATGGGTCAAGCAGCATTAATGGGCTTAGGCAATCATAACGTTATCACTGCGGGTCGCTCTGGCGATGTCGACCATATTGTTGACATCACTGACCCACAATCAATTGAGGCGCTTTACAAGAAAGTGGGACACTTTGATGCGGTTGTGAACACCGTTGGTCTCTGCGAATACAATACCTTTGCAGATATGACGGAAGAACAGTGGATGACTACGGTAATGAGCAAAATGATGGGACAAATTAACCTTGTTCGTATCGGCCAAAAGTACATCGCTGACGGTGGTTCATTTACGCTGATTAGTGGCATATTGAACGTTAAACCAATCCCTTTCGCTATTGCAGACGCAACCACCAGCGGCGCAATTGATACATTCGTAAAGTGTGTCGCTTATGAAATGCCAAGAAACACACGTATCAATGTAATCAACCCAACGGTTCTTGCTGAAGCATGGGATGTTTACGGTGAAATGATGCCAGGCTTTGAACCCGTCCCAAGTAAGCTCGTGGGTAAAGCATTTGAGCGTTCTGTCGATGGCTTCATTACCGGTGAAGTGATTTTTGTAGATGCTTAGAGTTAGCAAATGAACCGTATTTATAAGCGCTCGCTTTTTATACGAATAGTTTTTACAAGCACATAGTCCATTTCTCTCTAACAAAAAAGGCGAGCCATTCGGTTCGCCTTCTTGTTTAAAGAGTCGTGCTTAAAAAGTCGTGTTTATCGATTTATCGCCAAATATGAGCCAGCAGCAATCATTATTCCACCTGCACTTTGATTTAACCTTTTATGTGCGCGTGGCGTTTTAAGTAAACTTGCCATTCTGCCCGCGCCCATTGCAATTAGCATTAAACCAGACATCAGCGCAACAGCCGCCAAAACAGAAACCAAGACGATGTCTTGTGAGCGCAAAACAGTCAGGTCGACGAAGGTCGGCAAAAATGAAATATAAAAGAGAATCACTTTAGGGTTTGATGCTGAGATCAAAAAGCCTTGTGCGAAACTGGCGAGTTCTGATTTTTGACTTTGTTTGGCAGCGAGCTCCGCTGAGCCTTGCACTTCCGGTAGGCTCTTAAACATCTTGTAGCCTAAGTAAATCAAATAAGCCGCACCAACGTAGCGAATTACCTCAAAAGCAAACGACCAGTTCTCAGCAATCGTCGCTAGGCCAAAACAGGCAAGCGCAAGATAGATAAGATCACTGCATATCATCCCCAACGAGAGAGTGATGCACTTTCGCCAACCGTTAACCATGCCTCGAGCTAAAATGGCAAATACGCCAGGCCCCGGAGTAATACCAAATATAAACATGGCAATAAAGAATGTAATCGCACCTTCTAATGACATTGGACTGTCCTTATCTATAACCCAACATAATTGATCATGAACGTATCATGGAGCTTCGATTCGGGTAAAGAACGTTTTTGACTAAGCACGTTTAACACAACTCATGTTTTGAATAAGTGTCACACGTAATTTCCCCGCTAAGCCTAACCTCAGCCTAAGCCTAAGCCTAAGCCTAAGCCTAAAACTGAAACTGAAACTGAAACTAAAACTAAAACTAAGTGTTTTTCTTTAAGACACAAAAAAGGCGAACCTAGTGGCTCGCCTTTGAAAAATATTGATTACAAATCAACGTAACAAGATTAGTTAGCGATTGGTGACAACAACTCTGGGTTTACAACTATGTTTCTCACGCCGTGTGCGTGATCTTCGTTGAAGTCATTTCCTTCACACCAGCTGCCAACCGTCGCAATGTTTACTTTCGCTACTTGTGGTCTCACGCTCCATGTTACTTGGAACGGTGAACCTTGTTCATTGTAGCCAGGGCCAGTTGTAGAGCCTGCGTATTGAATCGCTGAGCCCGTATTTTGTGGAATGTTCGGGGCTTGGTTTAAACCGTTGACTTTAGAGTGTTTCGCTAATGCTTCGAAGTCGAGAGCTTTGTCGTCATTAACTAATACATAGACTTGAGTTTCAACACGCAATTGTGGATTGGTAATCGCATCGTTAAAACAAGCGCCCAATGTTTCACCCGGTTCAACTTGCGCCGTTGAATACACATAATGCACCTCAATAGTATCTCCCGAGTGAAGAGAACCATGATCACTTGGACAAACCTTTTGATCGAATGGATTAAGCTCAGCAGCGCTTAACTTACCTGTGTATTTGAAACCACTTTGGAAGCCCTTTCCATCACCATTGCCAGCGTATTGAGTAAACTCCCCCCCTTTATGCTCGGCGTTCTTGTGAAAGTGAATATTACATAAGTTCATTGCTGTTGAATCTGGCGCATCCGAAAACAGGCGGGCGTTAGTTCCCTTTAAAGAGTCCAAATCTCGTGGGGCTTGCGGGCCAAAACCTTTCCCTTGAGTATTTTCAGAAAGGTTCGCTCTTTGTTCGGCGATAACTCCATCTGAAACAGCTTCATGATTCGCGCTAGATGCATTTGCTTGAGCCGATAACATGACCATCGCAACGCTTAAAAACACACTCTTGTTCTTCATATCTCTTCCCTAGAATATTGATAACTTAATCTAAACATCGAACTTCACAACAAACATATTACTATGCTCCAAAGTGAATATAAGACATTGTCTTAGCAAGATTAGATTTCATTGCTTACTTTTGGGTAAGAGTATTAAAAGCCTTGATGCATATAACAAGTCGAATACAGTAAATACGACTAGTCCCTTCCAGAACGAGAAAATTCCTACTTTAGTTGACTGTGTTTTGACTTAATCAGATAGAGCTGTGGATATTGAACAACAAACATAATAGCCAATAGAACGATGAGTTAATTAGGCTGCGATATAAAAAAGGCGAACCACTTAGCTCGCCTTCATCGCTTCATTACAAAGTTTAGCTTGGAGTTCGCCGCCAACTTGCTTATCCATGGCCCGTCGCAAATATCCCGAAGGTCAGAATGTTCAATGTGTCTGTCACACCCTCTAACGATTTAATGACCTTCTTGGTTGGTTCATTATTTTGCAAGAAATAGTTTCCTATGCCCTTTTCACTATCGTGCTCGTCGGCCGCGTGTTTTGCCGTTATTTGAGAGGTTTCGGTTGATGTAAGCTCTGTCTTAGCGTGTGTATTCGAATCTTCATTTGCGTCAGTACCGGAGTTTGTTTCTGTACTAATGTCTAGATTGGTCTCTTCCTCTACACTTTTAGATACAGTGTCTTCGTTACTTAATGTCTTATCATCAAGTTGATTGTTGCTCGTTGTAGAACAAGCTGTCAAAAGAAATAGGCTAACGATGAATGTGATTAAATTTCTCAGCATAGGGATTAGAGTTTGAATTAATAAAACATTGTTCGATTGTAATTTATTTGCCTTTCAACATCCAGCATCTATTGGCTCTAAAGGCAGTTGGTGTGCTATTAACTTTCTATTAAACGGTCTGGTATTTTGCTCTCGCCAACATCTAGTAATTGGATATTTCAATCAGGTTCCCATCAGGGTCTCGAACATAGACAGAAACGATTTTACCCGTTGCACCTGTTCGCGGTACTGGTCCCTCTTCTATCAAGACTCCTAGCGCTTGGATATGCTCAATAACATCAATCATGGGCGTCTTAGTAATAAAGCAGAGATCGGCACTACCAGGTTGCACGCACTCAGCCTTTGGATCGAACTCATTACCTCTTTGATGAAGATTAATCTTTTGATTACCAAACGATAAAGCCAAACGCCCTTCACCGAATTGGATTGGCTTCATACCTAACACGTTTTGATAAAAATCCACCGTCACGGATAAGTCTTTAACGGTTAATACCAAATGGTCCAAATGGCTAATTTCCAATTTAATCATCCTTATCTCGTCGTGACTAAATGTTGAATATTCAATGCTGAATAACGCTAAGTTACATACTCTAACGTTGGATTTGCTAACACAAGATAAGCGTACACCTTCACTTCTCACTTTGAACGAATAAAGGGAGCACAGACTGCGCTCCCTTCTCATCGGTTTTAGCTAACTTGAATCACTTTAAGTCGTTTTAACTAGTCACAAGTACCTTCAAATACCCAGTACCAATAATTGTTGAACGGGTCGGCTCCCCAGTTATCCGCAGACGCTGAGAATCTATTGCCATAATATTGAATTGCTGTGCCTGCGGGGTAATAGTAATTTGGGTTCCACTCTTGAAGGTTATCGCACAAACCTTGTGGTTCTGGCTTAGGTTCTGGTTGTGGCTCAGGTTTAGGAGCTTCTAGGTCAGCACTCACAGCAACATACGCATCCATCGAACCTTGAGCCCCAGAAGCCATCACGTAAATGTCAGCGCCCGTTACACCATTGAGACCACAATATTCTCGGTTACCTTGATTAGTTGACGCACAATCGTAGTCACTCAGCGTGGCTGGTCGACCGATTGCAACGTACATGTCTACTTCACCGTACCCATTATAAGTCTGCACCCATACCTCATCGGCTGGTGTGTTTTTGAGAACGAACTGTTGCTGATCCTCGCCGTCACTCAAGATAGGCGTTGGCATATTGATCTCTAGGTCCACAACGTCTGAAGTTGGTGATGGTAATGGTGGATTAGGCTGACCAGAACCACAGTGTTCTACATCAATGCCTACTTCGTTAAAAGCAATCCTTACCGCAGAGGTTTCATAACCAAGATCTTGGGCCGCTTTGCAGACACCGTCAGCACCTTGTTGGAAATCCGAGTTAGGTGTCCAATAAAGTTGGTTAGCGGTCGCGTAGGCCTCAAAAGCTTTCTTAATTCCCCAGTTATTACTTGTTGATAAATGGTAAAACGCTTTATTGAAAATGCCAGAACTATGGTGAACATCAATGCCGTTGTAGTACTGGTTGACGTGGTCAATAGACACACCATCTTGGCTTGGTTGAATGAAGTAACGCATTGCATCACTATGTTTCATCACATGTTCGCCCATCTTCCAATTGAAGCTACCGTGCACATATTCACTTAATGCTGCTGCTGCCACATCAGAAAAGGATTCATTCATTCCTCCCGACATTCCACGATATTCTAAGCCTGAGTTTTGTTCGGTAAAGCCGTGGCTTACTTCATGGGCGATCACATCCCATGTTGCTAGCGGATACATCGATTGGTTACCATCGCCGAATGTCATTTGACGACCGTCCCAAAATGCGTTCCCATAATTTGAACCATAGTGAACACGCATCGTGAGCTTTTGTTTAATCGGACGTGTATTTAGCCAATCTTGGTACATGTCGAATACACGTTGGCCAAAATAATGAGCGTCATTCATCGGCGCATACGCACCATTCACTGCGCGATAATTGTTAACGTTCACACCATTATTATCGCTACAGCTAAATTGATGTATCTGCCCAGAGCTTTGCTGATTGTTCATGTTCAGAGTAACGACGTTCTCGCTGTCCATTTGGCAATACGGGTTAACCTGAAAACCGCCATACTGTGTGTTTGAGCCAAAATAATAACGCCCACTTTTTTCGTTACCGCCAGGACCTTCAGCCTCAAGAAAAGCGATGCCTTCCCACTGTTCCAATAGCTCACCAGATTTAGCATCCACAAGCGTAATCGGCCTTGAAGGAGCCATCCCTTTAGTCTGTAAGAAATCAATTTTATAGATGAGCCGAGCAGACTGCTGATCATCAAGCCAAATAACAAGCTCAGTGTGAGGGTCACGGATAGTAGCCGCGGCAATACCTTTGTGTTGTGACTTCGCAATATCAACCGCCTGTTTAGCATTAATCATGGGCAGTGTTGAACCAATATCTGACTCAATACCGGTTAACACTTGGCCATCAACAGCCTTTGCCACACCTTGCTTAGAAAGATCAACGACCACAGATTGTCCATAAACAGGGATTCCATAATGGAGCTGCTTCTTACGTAAAAGTGTTGTTGTATTGGTGTTTACTCGGCTTATATCATGATAAGACAGTGGTTCACTGGCTACTGTAAGCCCTTGTTTTGTATTATTAAGTACTTTAGATAAGTCAACCTTCGAATAGTCAACAACATTAGCAGCTTGAGAAGTAAACGCTATCGGGAATAGCATTATTAAATGTGCACTACGCATATGTAACCTTTTATAATTATGTTTTACAAATTCACCAACTTGATGAGCGCGTATCTTAACGATAGATATTCCACATATAGAAATAAACCCAGTTGCATACGTGAGCTTAATTCAAAACATAATTACTGGTGCAAGACGAACTGAGACATGCAGTCAAAAAAAGTAAGTGAAATCTGATGGTTAACTGAAGCAATGTAATAAGAAGAACGAAAAAACACGAATTTATCCTCATGTCTTTTATATCCATATACAAAGAACTGAACCCAAAGATTGAACATTATTCGTCGCCTCTTTGGGTTAACGACGACGAAAGCGCAGCGTCGACAAATTCAACGGTTTGAATTCCATGATTGCCTTCCGAAGAATAACCATGATGAGTGCTTGCTGGTACTTTGGTGAAACGTGTTATTTATCAACCCATATCAGCAATAAACAGATATAGGTTGGAATTCATTAACTTAGTCTTCACGCTTGTTTAGTGTGTAGTTAACTACACTGTCTTCTCCCACAATGAACACCCAAACATTTTCGCCGTCGACAAAGTGAAATTCATTGGTCGACTCATTCGACTCCAATTTCGCAATAAACTCGGACAATGCTGGCTCGTTGATGATAAAGCGTCCTTTTGAAGTATTCGCATCCAGATCGTTATTCACTTCAATATTCAAAGTAGATTTAGGCAGGATGTCGGGTAACCAACCTCTGTCAAACAAGCGTTCTTCTTTGGCTTGTGCATAAGTCGAGTATTCATCGCTGACTACATCTGAACAACCCGACATTAGGGCCAGAGCCGAAAATAAGGTAGGGAGTAAAACGTTAGTTTTCATTTAATTACCATTACTTGAAGATAAGGTTTTGAGGTCGTGCTTTGCCACATAACCTCAAAGCCATTCATAAAAGACATTCATAAAAGACATTTTATAAATCAATCGTAATCACCATTCAAATCAATTGACTTTATTTACATCCAAACCAGTTATTGAATACCAAACTCTTGATTATTAAGTCATCGCGCTTTCACTCTCCCGCCGTTTAGCCTGTGACAGGTGCAGTCAATGCTAGATAATATTCAGACCAAAGACGCCTTTTACATCGAACAATACCTTTTGCGTTCTTTCCCTAGAGACTTCGCTACCATTTCGCAAAATATCGATGAGCTGCGCTTTGTCATCCAGTAGCTCAGCTCTTCTTTCACGAATAGGACGAAGCATCTCTTGTAAGCACTCTTCCAATACTTTCTTAGTGTGTCCATCGCCTAGCCCACCTCTTTGGTAATGCTCTTTTAGTTGACTGACATAGTTAGCGTCTGTGTGAAAAGCATCAAGATAAGTGAACACGATGTTGCCTTCTACTTTGCCTGGGTCTTCAATTCGCAGATGGTTTGGGTCGGTATACATGGATTTGACTGCAGCTCTGATCTCTTTCTCTGTCGCACCCAAATTAATGGCGTTACCCATCGATTTAGACATCTTACTTTTACCATCAGTACTAGGCAGACGAGATGCATTGCTGAGAAGCGGTCTGCATTCATTCAAGATTGGTTTGCCAGCGAGCGAGTTAACCTTTCTTACTATCTCATTGGTTTGTTCCAACATCGGCAATTGATCATCGCCAACAGGCACTAAAGTCGCGTTAAAAGCAGTGATGTCTGCCGCCTGTGAGATTGGATAAGTGAGGAAGCCTGCTGGAATAGAGCGACCAAACTCCTTGTTCTGAATTTCGCTTTTGACCGTTGGATTGCGTTCCAAGCGAGCGATAGAAACAAGATTGCTGTAGAACATGGTGAGCTCAGCTAACACCGGCGACTGTGATTGCAGACAAATCGTGGTCTTGGTCGGGTCGATACCCACCGCAAGATAGTCAGCGACTACATTGAGAATGTTGGAAGAAACCTTCGAAGGATTATGGGCGTTGTCGGTAAGCCCTTGCATGTCAGCGACCAATATCGTTTGGTCGTGAATATGCTGCAAAGAGACTCTTTGTTTAAGTGAACCGACGTAATGACCCAAATGCAAAGGCCCAGTAGCTCTATCGCCAGTCAGAATGATTTCAGGCTTGTTGGTATTGTTCTTACTGCCAATATTATTGCTGTCGGTATGGCTGTTTGAGTTGGTATTCATGGTGTATCTCCAAGTTAGAAAGGCTACTGGAGATAAAAAGAGGCGACATTTTTGATGACATTCTTAGCTACCGTCCAGCAGCTAAAGAATGTAAGTATTCCGTGCTGCTCTATTGAGAGCACCACCAAAAGAAAATTGAAGTTGAAGCAGAATTAAATTTCATGGTTAAAACCTATCAACAATACAGACGAGCGACAACTGTTATTTACGCGCACCAAGAAAATAGGTTTAAGATTAACAGTTTATAGGCTTAATCTTTACTGGAACACAGTTCAGTGATTCGGTCACACATGGCTTGGTTGACTGTGAAGTGGGTGTTGAGAAACACTAGTTGGGCAAGTGCCGATTCAGCCGTGCGCTCGTAACCTTGGGTAAAGGTTGGTAGCAATTGAGCAAACTTAGGAAAGCGCGCTTCTAGTCTTCTATCCGACATAAATTCATCAACGAATTCAGGCTCAGAATGCTCAGTTTGATCCACAAGATCGATCAAACGATCAAGTGCGTAAGATTGAACGAACCGACTGCCCGACAGCTTTTCGCCTCGATTATAACGAGACATGCCGACATAAAGATTGGTTAGAGCCTCACCAATGATCCACTCTTCGGAGTTAGTATCTGCCTCCCCTTTTACTGGTGGGATACAGCACTGAGTATCAAATTCAGGTTGCTGCCAAACAATGCGCCCTTCAGCAAATGGAATATGCGCTAACTCGTGGGATTCAAACACCGCAAATTCGCAAAAGATTCCGTCAGCGTACAGGACTTTATAGCCATCGACGGTGTTTCTCACCGCGTAGTCGATTGGGTGAATGTCTGAGAGCCAATGCAAGCTGTCTAAGAAATACTGCTTATGCCCCGTTTGTACTATCGCGAAAAAATCGACATCTGAATACTGATCAAGTCGTTCTGTTTCAATACCTACCGAGCCCAATCCCAGTAAAGCATGAGCCTTACCCGATGCTTCCAAAGACTCCCCAATCGCATCTAAACGCTGGAGTAATTTTTCTGGTGTGTTTATGTGTCTTGTCTGCATCACTTTATCCGTTTGCATTGCTAAATCCCCATCAAGTTGAATGCCACTCAACCTAACTGATAGTTAGAACATCTAAGAAGCTTAATTTATAAAATGTGTGTTTCGGATAACGATCTGCGCAAGTTATTGTTTGAATAACGACTGGATTTAGGAGTAAAAAAGAGTGCGTTCAACCGATAAACAACACTCTTCTATCATGACTTATCTTTTTAACCGCTGTTATTTTTAACAAGCTTATATTTTAAAAAATCTTAGCCTATAAAATCTTTAGGGTTAAACCGATGACTTCGCCAAGTAAGCGCCCATTTCTTCTTCTGGCACCATGCCTCCACCAGTCGCCCACACAAGATGCGTTGCATTCGCTAGCGTCGATTCATCAATTTGTAGACGAGCAAGGTATTCGCTATTTCGCTCAACATAAACCGCACCTGGCATACCCGCTAACGCTGAAGGTTCAAGTTGAATACCCTCTGCTTGGTTCAGTTCGCCTAGCAATTGATACATGCGTTCATCGGTTAATGTGTAATAACCATCAAGCAAGCGCTCCATCGCGCGACCCACGAAACCTGAAGCCCGACCCACCGCCAAACCGTCTGCGGCGGTGAGGTTATCGATACCCAGATCTTGCACCGCAATCTCATCATGCAAACCGGTATGAACACCGAGCAACATACAAGGCGAATGGGTTGGCTCAGCAAAAATACAGTGCACGTGATCACCAAAAGCCATCTTCAATCCAAATGCAACACCACCGGGGCCGCCACCCACACCACAAGGCAAGTAAACAAACAAAGGATGCTGTTCATTAACCACAATCCCCTGTTGCTCGAATTGCTTCTTGAGCCTTTCTCCAGCCACAGAGTAACCAAGGAACAGGGTTTGTGAGTTTTCATCATCAATGAAGAAACAACGCGGGTCTTGCTCCGCTTCTTTACGTCCTTGTTCTACCGCAACGCCATAGTCTTGTTGATACTCGACCACGTTAACACCGTGCTCTCGCAGTTTACTTTTCTTCCAAGCTCTCGCGTCTGCCGACATATGAACAGAGACAGTAAAGCCCAATTTTGCACTCATGATACCGATCGACATGCCTAGATTACCCGTTGAACCTACCGCAATGCTGTATTGTTGGAAGAAGTCACGAAACTCAGGTTCAAGCAACTTGCTGTAGTCATCGCTCTCACACAGTAACCCCGCTTCAATGGCAAGCTTTTCGGCATGCGTTAGTACTTCATAGATACCACCGCGCGCTTTGATTGAACCTGAAATCGGTAAATGGCTGTCTTTCTTCATCATCAAGCGCCCTTTTATTGGCTGCTGATAATGAGCTTCTAATGCTAACTTCATTGCAGGGATATCGATAAGCTCAGATTCGATGATGCCATTCGTCACATGAGTTTCAGGAAATGCCTTCGCCAGATAAGGGGCAAACCTTTGTAACCTCAAACTCGCATCATGAATATCTTGTTCGCCTAAACCCACATAAGGCAAACCGCGCTCCAGAGTCGTCACATTTGGGTTAAACCAAACCACTTCTTCCAATGCAATCAATTGTTGAAGTAATGGGAAATCTGAGATGAGTTTATGGATATTCAATATGGTCATGGATTACCTTTTTTGGTAAAGCGCGCGCGACGCTGGTTCAGTCATTAGTAAACCTATTTAAACGGTATTTGTGTAATCATTCAATGATCTGTAGGCTAGCCTGTCTTCTCATACGCAAACAGTAGAACAACCTATGAGCGCCTCTCTTCGTAATAGCATTTTCGTCATGTTAGGAATTCTATTCCTAGCACTTAACCTTCGTGGGCCTTTTACGAGCTTGGCTCCTGTGCTTTCTCAGGTTATGGAAGGCCTCAACCTTACGTCGTCGGCTGCTGGATTCTTAACAGCTTTGCCACTGTTAACTTTTGCCTTATTTTCACCATTAGTCACCAAGATATCTCAACGAATTGGTCTAGAACCTAGCCTGCTCTTAGGCTTAGTTTTGATCACTACGGGTATTACACTGCGCTCTTTTGGAGCAATTCCGACGTTATACATCGGCACAGTAATGATTGGACTTGGTATCGCGATTGGTAACGTGTTGTTGCCCGTTGTAGTGAAAATTAGCTTCCCTACTCGTATTGCGACAGTCACTTCTTTGTACATTTTTACGATGGGCATCGGTTCGACGTTAGGTTCAAGTTTGATGGTGCCGTTTTCAAATCTAACCTTATTTACGATCACAGGTTGGCAATTAGCACTGTTAATGAACCTAATATTCCCAATATTAGCTTTGATGATCTGGTTGCCCAAAATCAGAAAACGCTCTTCTTCATCGACCAATAACAAGCATCAAGAAAAGCCAATTCCGATGAAGAAGATGATCAAGAGTGGCGTTGCATGGCAAGTGACACTAGCTCTTGGGCTTAACTCATTTACCTTCTATTCTTTGGCAGGCTGGCTTCCACAGATCTTGAACGACCTTGGCTACAGCGAAATCGATGCGGGTTATATCTACGGGTTTCTACAATTTTCGACTATGGTTCCGGGATTACTGTTACTGCCGTTCTTAGGTAAAAGCGATAACCAACAATGGCTCATTACGCTTTGTACTTCGAGTGTATTTATTGGATTGATTGGGCTGCTGTATTTACCTGAGTTTGCGATTTTTTGGGTGGGACTGTTTGGATTAGCCAACTGCTCTACGTTTATTATCGCGCTCTCTTTTGTCGGCTTACGTACAGCGAATAGCAGCCAAGCCGCATCGCTGTCGGGTATGGCTCAAGGAATTGGTTATGCTTTAGCAGCAACAGGCCCAACGCTGGTGGGTAAGCTTCATGCTCAAACCGATTCTTGGAGCGTTCCCATTCTGCTGATCGCATCTGTTGCATTTGCGTGCACGATTTTCGCGGCATTGGCAGCACGAGACAAAAAAGTGAGCGTTTAGGACAAACAGATTGGTTATGGCGTCGCGACTTTATTGCTCGCGACTGTATTGCTGACGACGGTTTTGATGTATTCACTTGGCGACAAACCAAACTTCCCTTTAAAGCGCTGGCTAAAACGCCCTTCCGATTGATAACCGCAAGACTGAGCTAACATCGCCACATTCTGCTGTCCGTTTTGCATCAGATAAAGCGCATGACTCAACCGAACTTCAGCCAAAACCTCTCGATATTGCATGCCTTCAAGTTTCAATTTACGGATAAGCGTGGCGCGGCTCATCGCAAAGCGTTCCGCCACCGACTCTAGCGGATGCTTTTCATCTGGTGAATGTGAAAGATAATGGCTGAGCTTTTGGCTAAAAGAGACGTTGGCACTGGCAAACAATCGATGCAACACACCTTTCTCGGCTAATTGCTGGTATAAGCCCTGCAACCAAAACTGCTGGGTCTCTTTACTCATGCTTTGTCTATCAAACGAAAACAGAGCGTTGAGTGAGTCTTGTAAGTTGCGATCAGCTTGTACTGTAGGTAGCCCTATATCATTTGAACGTTCCTCACTTAAATCCAACATTGCCTGAGTTGGCTGGTGATGAAAGCTGAATACACGCGACAAGAAACGTCCTTTGTGAGGCATATTCTCAAAACTTAATGACGCTGATGCCTCACACAACAGCAGCTCAGAATGTGAGAGTTCTGCTGCTGAATCTTTCCAAAACAGGCGCTTACTACCTGTGATTATCTGGATAATACTAGGGGATAGAATCCTCACATTACGCAGTTTCTGTAACTGTTCAGCGCGAAAAACCGTGACTGTATATTGATGATTCATCTCATCCCCTTGTTTTATTTATTACTACCGACCAGCTATCTCATCAATAACTGGTCGCTTTATTAGCTTGTGTAAATTATCAACGTGTATAAGTTGCAGTCAGTTTCGCTTTGTCTAAAGCTATGCTGTTCAACGTAAACCCAACCACGGCCGACGGCGTGTTTTCGTCTAGGTTGAGCTTATCCGTTGGCAATGCCCAAACCGTGAATTGATAACGGTGCATACCATCTTTTTCAGGAGGACAAGCGCCACCGAAACCTACCGTTCCATAATCGATACGGCCTTCTTTGCCACCCACTTTAGAGATGTCGACACCGCGAGGTAGCTCGCTCACTGTTGCTGGAATATCAAACGCGGCCCAGTGCCAGAAACCACTTTCAGTCGGAGCATCTGGATCATAAGCCGTGATTGCAAAGCTTTTGGTTCCTGCTGGAGCATCTTTCCACATCAACTGCGGTGACAAGTTCTCGCCGTCACAACCCCAACTTGAATATTCAAACGTCTTCGCCATTGGGTGACCTTCTTGAATATCATTACTCGTTAATTCGAATGCCTGAGCCGAGCCCGCTGTTAAGATACTAAGTGCCAATACTGATTTAATGAGTGTTTTCATGGTGGTTCCTCTGATTAGGTATGAGCCCAGTATAGTCCCCTCCACTCGCCCAATAATGACAATAAGTACACAATTATCTAGTTTAATCCATTCAAATGATACTTACTGTATTTTTAATTTATTATTTTAAAACATGACCCACTCGACAATTTGTTGTTAAAGGAACACTTGTTGACATTCAGGTTACAAATCACGTCCAAAACTCTTTAGACTCACCTCAACAACTTTTAATGAGAATGACTTGATGCGCAGGCTTACATTAGCCCTTTGTTTGATTTTTTGGCTCCCAACGCTAGCCAATGCCCAAAGTTTGCAAGACAAATGGCAGGCCTTGTATCAACTCAGTTGGCAATCGTCCCCTATCTTAGTCTCTCAACAAGAGTTAGCTCAGTACCCTAAAGTTTTGTTTCAGGAAAGTAGTCGCTATCCTGATTTCAACAAGTTCAGTTGGGGTGATATAGAAGCATTGGCAACGATCCAAGATAACTGCCAAGCGATTGAAAACACCAACCCTTCATTACGTGATGCAATCGAATTCGAACTGGCTTTATGTAATCAGAAAACGCTTGATTCAATCTGGTTTGCAGCACACTCCAAACGACACCCTGCTGGTGGAAGTTTTGCTGATCGCTATTCGGCTGCTTTCCCAGAGCATGACGAGAAATCACACGCCGATATCAACGAGCAAATACGCCCTTTCCTAAGTATTACCAACTCTAAGCATCACTTATATGAAAAGCTACAAACCTTAACTGCAGAAGGCAGAGGCGCGTTACTCAACGGATACCGAGCTTGGCAAGAAGGCGATGTACTTTGGTTAAGTGGCGAACAAGGTTGGAAAGCTATTCCCTCTGAGGTTTGGCAAACTCTCGCGGAACAACAAGGAATTACCTTGATGGGTGAAAACTGCTCTTTTCGTTACAGCAATATTTGCGTTAATGAGCCAAGTTACGATCCACTTCCGATGAAGATCTTGAGCATTTCATTACTCTTGATATTGAGTTCGGTGTCAGGAAGAACATTATATTTAAGAAGGAAACATCGCAAAGAAAGGCAATTTGTCTTGCAGCTACTGACCCATGAGTTACGCACGCCAATCACTAGTCTTGGGTTAACGGTTGAAATGTTCAGAAATCGCTACGATGACTTTTCCGATGAAACTCAAGGCGCGGTTTGGCGTTTAATATCCGACTATCAAAGGCTTTCTCAACTTACAGAAAACAGTAAGGTGTATTTAAGCGCTGACCAGTCTGAGCCGCTATTAAAGCAAAATGCATCATTGGAAGAATGGCTTGACCATGTATGTGAGAAGCACAATATCGCTTACCAATGTACAGAGAGTGATATTGAACTCAACCTTCCTTATTACTGGTTAACCATCTGCCTAGATAATTTGATAAAGAATGCCAAACAACATGGTAAAGGCAAGATTTTGGTTAAAGTAGCGCTCGCAGAAAAGTTAACGATTGAAGTTCAAGACGAAGGGCATTTCCCTTCCTTAATACAACGCCTTATTTCACGAGTGACACCGACCACCATTCATAAGCAAGATAACATGGGCATTGGCCTAACTATTGTTGAGCACTTGGTGAAACAAGCGAATGGCCGCCTCATGATTCTCCGTAACCCAACCCGATGTATTTTGGAAATTACTTATGAACACCCTACTTCTGATTGAAGATGACCCACTACTTGGGCAAGGCCTAGTTAGTTTCTTTGAGTCCAATGGTTATCAATGCCTCTGGGTACAAGATGCTAAGAGTGCCAGTAAGGTGTGGTTACGCGCTGATCTCGTGGTGCTTGATCGACAGCTCGAAGACGGCGATAGCTTGCGACACCTACCCAACTGGTTACTGCTCAAAGCCCTGCCAGTGATCGTATTGACAGCAAAAGTTGAGGTTCAGCAACGTGTCGAAGGTTTAATGGCCGGTGCTAAAGACTATGTCACTAAGCCTTTCTCAAACGAGGAGTTGCTAGCTCGTGTTATCTCACAACTTCGCCCATTAGGTGTTAGCCACTTAAATTACGCCAACATAGAAATCAACCTGTCGGAAAGAATCGCCTATTTGGATGAAAGCCCTATCACGCTAAAACCCAAAGAATTTCAATTGTTGGTTTTGTTTGTGCAGAACCAAGGGCGAGTGTTTCACCGAGATGAATTACTCAATAAAATTTGGGGATATCAAGCCTTTCCGAGCACTAGAACCGTGGACAATCACATACTGCGTTTGCGTCAGAAACTACCGACACTCCAACTAGAAACGCATCGCGGAGTAGGTTACCGTTTGTCTGGGGAATCACAATGAAAGTAAGATCGCTGACAGTACTGATATGCGCGTTACCCTTTTCGTGCCATGCGGCTTGGTTTACCGACACGCCATTGCAACACGCCTACCAATCACTACTCGAAGACCAACCCCAAGTAGCGTGGCAAGAGCTACAAATCGCGCTCAATCAAGAGAAACTCGATAGCCAGCTTTGGTTACCAGTAAAACAAGAAATATTGAGTCGAACTCACTGCGGAGCAGCACTGACACAAAGACCAGAACCTAAAAACCACATTCAAGTCAGCTTTATCCGGCGCCAAGGTCTTTCCTCACAAGGCTATCAGATTAAAGTGTCAGCCGAACAGCTTAACCAAAACTCAGAAAACCAAGCTCAGCGTATCGCTCTGGTTTCACCTGACGGGAAAATTATGATCGACGGGCAACTCTCTTCTGAAATCGAATATCAGGAGATTGAGACCAATGAACTGTTCATCAAACCAGTATCGGGGGTTTATCAGTTAACCATAGGATCAAACCTCTACCCTATTGTGGTGGCTTTGGATGACAGCAAGCGATGGTTATCGCTAGAGAACAAACTTAATGATCCGCATATTGTAATAACGCCACCAAAGGTAATCGACAACTGCCCTGACACAAATGTGAGTTGGCAATGGTTTGATGAAAACTACGACATGCTAGGCTTCAAGGTGCCAATCAAAGCAACGCAAGAAGTCGTCCCAAAGCAAAGCCCATCGGATAGCGATGCTAAACACTTGAGTGCATCGGTTGAGATGTTTGAATACCAAGGTGCGATTGAAGTTCAATATGTACAGCGCGTCGCTGTGCCTTTTTAGTGACCTTATATTTTAAATAGAGACCCAAGGAATCGAGGGCTAACGAATAGAGACATATAGGTGACAAAGCACTAACGCTATTTAGTTTTAATGACCGAACTTGTTATTTACGGAATCAAAACATGTTCAGTACACGTCGCCCGTTTCACCTTTCATCTATCGCCATTGCGACTCTATTTACAGCTTGTGCATTTTCTTCAAACGCACAAGCAAGTCCAATTACACTGACTAATACCAACCTCAACACCAGTAACTCTGTGTCAATTTCGCCTCAAAACCTACACATAGACTGGAATGGATTAAATGTTAACGGCTCTGCGATCACTGTTGATCATCAACCACAAAAAGTGACGAACCTTGTCCTTGGTTTCCCTGCTAGCGCACGCTCATCGGATAAAACAAGGTCACCCAAAAACGCATCTTGGACGTTAATTCCCAGTGGCATAAATGTAGAAGTAGAGCTAAACCAAAGCGAACTCACTGTTCAATTCAGCTTACCTTCAGGTACTCAGATAAAACGAAATCAACCCATAGAATTGGCGTGGTTTGACCTAGCGGAACAGCAAACTCAAACTCTGTTTCTTCCTTTCAGCGAAGGGATGCGAATTCCGACCGACAATAAGGTTTGGGCTAACTATCTAGTGAACAATCACTCGGAAAGTAACACCAGCCAAGACTTAAAAATGCCGTTTTGGACCGTGCAACAAAACGATCAATTCATCAGCTATCAAATGCTAAACGCCACAAACAATACGATCTCGTTTTCTGATACGAAAGCCAATATCGATATGAGTGCATCACACCAATTTACAACGCTCAATCAATCACAGCCTTTCTCTGTTCGTATCACACTAGGAAACACTTGGTTAGAAGGAGCGAAGCAATACCGCAATTGGCGAATCGATAACAACCTCAGCGAATCATTGGTCGAAAAACAAAGGCGTAATCCAGATGTGAGCAAGCTGATCGGCGCAAGCCACATCTACCTGTTTGGTAAAGATTCTTTAAGTATCCAAGATGTGCATGATTGGTGGGGATTAAAAGCGTGGTATTTAAAGAGCGCTAACCTCAACATTTCCAAGGAAGCGAAAAGAGAGCTTTCATCACTCACCAAGGGCAAAGATTGGTTCAGTCAGTATCACAAACAATTGTTACTAGACTCGCTTAGTCAATCACTAAATAGCATGTTCCCCGTTGCGACTCCAACACTGACGAACAACACCATTAAAGCTCAATACAATGCAACGCAAGACAAGAAAAACTGGCTGGTGAAGCACGCCTCCTCTTACTTCAATGCTCCCGAAACTTGGGGACAAGCATTGTCTTCAGACATGGTCGCTAATCTAAATAAAGCGGGCTTAAACAAGCTTTGGTTAGGCTTCGATAATTGGATGCCAGCTTTCTATCAACCGAATGCGGTAGAACTCGCTAAACAATCCGGTTATCTGGTTGGCACCTATGACTCCTACAACACAGCAATTCCCGCCAAGTTAAACGACAACTGGTTAACGGCTCAATTGCCAAAACCCATTCGAGAAACTTGCGCGATTGAATTAGCCGATGGCAGCATGAAAAAGGGATTCCGAGGAAACGGGTTTTATCTGAATCCAAATTGCCATCTAGATTATGTCAAACAACGTGCGCTGGATATTATGAGCTTTGGTCGCTTCAACAGCTTGTTCTTAGATGTAGATGCCACCGCAATGGCCAGAGAGGATTACAGTGGCAATATCGATACCATTAGTAACAGCAGCACCAATGGTAATAGCAATATCGACACAATGAGTAACAGCAATACGAATGAGTCCGACATGCTGTTGGCGTTCAATAACCGAATGCAATGGTTGTCTGAACAGCCATCATTGGTTTTAGGTTCTGAAGATGGTAATAGTTTAACGACAAAGGGGATCGCATTTGCACACGGCTTAGAAACGGTAGGCTTCGGTTGGACAGATAAAGACATGAAAGAAAATCGTCAATCACCTTACTATTTAGGTCGTTGGTATCCAGACCACAAACCCGATTTTTTCTTTAAACCTGCGCAGGTCAAAGAGCCTTACAAGTCACTGCTGTTTTCACCTAAATACAGAATCCCGCTTTACCAAGCCGTATTCCATGATGAAGTGATCAACACGCACCATTGGCATTCAGACAGTCTGAAGTTCACCAATGTACAAACAAGTAGAGATTTAACCGCGATGCTGTACAACACTCCGCCGATGGTTCACTTAACCAGAGACGAAGCCTTAACAAGTTCTAGCCCTAGGTTAGCGGCACTAAAACACTACCAAAACGGGTTTGAACCGATTCACAGCCAGTTATGGAATAAACAGTTAGTCGATTTTGTATGGTTGGATCAGATCGGTGATGTTCAACAGACTCTCTTTAATGATGGAAGCAAGATCATCGCGAACTTTTCAGAACAAACCTTTCACAAGGGTGGTCTTAAAATCGCGCCTACCTCTATAAAAGCCGTGTTAAGCAATGGAAGAATCGTAGAGTGGAAATCAGAGCTTAATTAGTTCTTTTTTATTCAGCTCTTTAGTTTTCTATTTTGATACTAAAGAGCTGAGTACTTGTTCAGTAACTTGATATGGCTAGACAAGAAGCTACTTATGCTTCCCACTTTTAAAAGCTGTTAACAGATAATCGATAAAGACTTTCTTACGCTTTGGCATCAACTGTCTGTCGGCATACACCAAACTTACAGATACCTCAGGCATATCATATTCGGGCAATAGTCTTATTAGCTTCCCTGTCTGAAAATGGTCCCGACAGATAAACTCCGGCAACACGGCGATACCCAAACCATCAACACAAGCAGTCAGGCAGGCTGTAATCGTGTTCACCCTCAACTGGCATGGCAGCTCTATCAAAATCGATTCACCGTCCTCCAGTTGCAAATGCCATTTAGGCAACCTTGCCGCTTTATTCACCACTTCAATCAACCTAAACGGTGGTTTTAGATCTGCGGGTGTTTTGATATCACCAAATTGCTCTAAATATTCCGGGCTAGCTACTAACGCACGTTTTGATGTTGTGAGATATCGAGAAACCAAGCTCGAATCCAAAAGCTCACCAATTTGCGCATAAAGATCGATACCTTCCGCAATGATATCAACTTCGCGATTCGTCAGTTCTAAGTTCAATGTGACATTTGGATGTTCTTTGAGGAAACTGTGAATATACTTCGCCAGAACTTGATGTCCCAACTCAACGGGAAGAACAACATTTAGAGGGCCACGGATGAGATCTTGGTTTGCTGAAACTTCTAATTCGGCTTGGCTCATGATCTCATGCATTTGAATACTCGATTGATAGAAGCGTTCCCCTTCCGGTGTTAGCACCAAACTTCGAGTCGAACGAGTGATCAATCTCACACCTAAGTGCTGTTCCAACTCTGCCAATTTCCGACTTACGGTCGACTTAGTCATGTTTAGAGCTTCCGCGGCATGCGTAAAACTCCCACAATCAACGACTTGTGTAAAAACAGTCACAGCATTTAAGTCCATCAGGTTCTCCTAAACTCACTATTAGTAAGATTTTTACAACAGTGTTTCCCTTTTTTCCTATCTTATCAATTAATGATATTCATTTACAATTCGTTACATCTAAATAAAAACAAAATGAGAAAACGAAATGACAGATAACAACAATGCTTCGCAATCAGTAAGCACAAAAAAACGTAAAAAAGCACCGCTTATTGCTACTGCGATCATGCTGTCATTGGGTTTAGCGGGGGCGGGATACTGGTACGGGTACGGTCAGTACTTTGAATCTACCGATAATGCCTATCTACAAGGCGACATCACTAACATTAGCCCTAAGGTATCTGGTTATATTGTTAAGTCTTACGTCAGTGACAACCAATCAGTAAAAGCAGGTGATTTGTTAGTGCAAATCGATGACCGCGATTATCAATCAGCACTTGCTCAGGCCAATGCTCATCTATCCGTTGTGCAATCAGATGTAAAAAACCTCACAGCCCAAAAAACGTTACAACGTAGCAAAATTAACCAAGCAGAAAGTCGAGTCGACTCCGCACAAGCAGAATACGAACGTGCGATTCAACAAGTTGTTCGCTCTCGTAGCTTGTTAAAACGTAATTACGCATCGCAAGATGAAGTCGATAGCATGGTGGCACAACAAAAAGTCACCCAAGCCGATTTAGAAGAAACAAAGGCTAATCTCGTCGCTACTAATGACCAATTAATCGTTATTGATAGTGAGATAGAACAAGCCAATGCATCGGTTACAGAAGCACAAGCGCAAAGGGAGCAAGCACAGCTCAATCTCGATTACACCAAAGTCTACGCCCCAACAGATGGTGTGATTGGTAAGCGCAGTGTGCGTAAAGGTTTGTTGATTCAAGCTGGCGCGCCGTTGATGAGTTTGGTGCCAAACAACCAAGTGTGGATTGAAGCAAACTTCAAAGAGACACAATTAAGCGGCATCCATAAAGGTCAAACCGTTGAAGTTGAATTAGATGCTTTTCCAGGTCAACCACTTGAGGGTGTCGTCGACAGTTTCTCTCCTGCGACTGGTGCAAAATTTGCGCTACTTCCACCGGAGAACGCAACGGGTAACTTTACAAAGATCGTTCAACGTGTACCTGTCAAAATTACCATTTCAGATCAGCAACAGCTTAAAGGTAGATTGCTTCCCGGGTTGTCTGTGGTAGCGACCATCGATAAACGAGGCTAGACCATGAGCAACGCTGGTGTTGTCACCCAAACTAATGATGAGCACGAGGTCACAACCCGTCATTGGATCGCCCTATTTGGCGGCTTGATTGGCGCGTTCATGGCGATCTTAGACATTCAGATCACCAACTCGTCTCTCAAAGACATTCAAGGTGCACTTTCTGCAACCTTAGACGAAAGCTCGTGGATCTCTACGTCTTACCTAGTCGCAGAGATGATCGCGATCCCACTCAGTGGCTGGCTGTCAAAAGCACTTGGTAAACGCCGTTATATCACGTGGACAACGGCCATTTTCACCATTTCATCTTTGTTGTGTTCGTTCTCTTGGAACATGACCTCGATGATTGTATTTCGCGCGATGCAAGGCTTCAGTGGTGGTGCTTTAATCCCGCTTGCTTTCTCGCTAGTGATTCAGTTATTGCCTGTCAATAAGCGCGCTGTGGGTATGGCACTGTTTGGTGTCACGGCAACGTTTGCTCCGTCTATTGGCCCAACGTTTGGTGGTTGGTTAACCGAGAACTTCTCGTGGCACTATATTTTCTACATCAATATTCCGCCTGCTCTGCTCGTAGTCTCAATGATCCGCTATGGCTTAGACGATGAAAAACTCGACCTTGGCACACTTAAAAAGGCCGATTGGTTCGGTATCGCCACCATGGCTCTCGGGTTAGGTTGTTTAGAAGTGGTATTGGAAGAAGGCAACCGTGAAGAGTGGTTCAGCTCAAGTTTCATCATTGGCTTAAGTATTGTGTCGGCGGTGAGTTTGGTTTACTTCGTAATAAACGAACTCCAACACAAAAAGCCGTTGGTTAATTTGCGGCTATTGCGGGATGGGCAATTTGCTATGTCTTGTATCGCCTATCTGATTTTAGGGATGGCGCTACTCGGGTCTATCTATGTTCTGCCAATGTACTTAACGCAGATACAGCAATATAACGCGATGGAAATTGGTGAAGTGTTGATGTGGATGGGATTCCCACAACTACTGATATTTCCGATTGTTCCGAAGCTGACACAAATCATTAAGCCCAAATACTTGGTCACCTTTGGTTTCGCGATGTTTGGTGTCAGTTGTTATGTAAATACCCATATGACGATTGATTTTGGTGGCCATCAGCTGATTTTGTCTATGGTTCTGCGTGCTATTGGCAGTCCATTTATTATGGTTCCATTGTCACTGGTTGCCATGAAGAACATCAGCAAAATGGACACGCCTGACGCTTCAACCTTAACCAACGTAATGCGTAACTTAGGTGGCGCTTTCAGTATCGCGATTATCGCTACTCTACTGGATAACAAAACCCGTGAGCATTTGGCTCATATCAAAGAGTCACTGCCTTCAGTGAGTCAATTAGGTTGGCAAACACTTAAAGACCAGCAAGCGTTCTTTATCCAATCAGGAAGCGATGCAGCAACGGCAATGCAACAAGCTCAGGCTAGCTTACTAGGAACCATGCAGCGTGACGCCGCAATTATGGCCTACAACGATGTATTCTTAATGATGACTGCGTTCTTAGCGTTAGCTGCGGTTCTGATTTTGAACATGCGTGATTAAAAGCCTATTGCTCTTAATTATAAGTTCTAACCTAAAAAATGAGTTCTAACCTAAAAAAGGCGACGAATAAAAAGCAAAATATCAAATAAAAAACGGTAATCACCCAAAGAGGTAAGCTTAGCGGCTTACTTCTTTTTGTTTAAAAAACCTGCTTAGCCACACAAAATTAAGGTCAAAATAATAACTACCCAATAGGTTTCATAAATTTTCGTTAATATTCTTTAATTACCAATAGTTTATTGAGTATTTACATGTGGTATTGCCACCTTGACAATGTGCAACTTGACACCTAAATTGAATCTATAGTTGAATATTTAGGGAAAGACGATTTGACCTTACATCCAGATCTAAGGGTTTTGCTTGTGGACGACTCTAAGAGTGCCACCATTCTTATCAAACAGCAGCTCGTTGGTCTGGGGATTTCGCACAAAAATATTTTCATCGCAACCAACTACCAACAAGCTATCAAAGCCGTCGAGACTCACTCTTTCCATGTACTTCTCATCGACTACCATCTCGAACAATCTTTTACTGGGTTTGAGTTATTAGGGATTCTTTATCGTAACCGACTCATTGACCATACCGTTGCGACGATTTTGCTTTCAGGTGATATGCGTCAGGAAACGGTATTGACGGCTTTATCCGGTGAAGCGCATCACTTTATTTCTAAACCGATCAATACGGCCGCTCTCGGAAAGAAAATCCAAACGGCGGTATTTGAAGCCAAGCAAATTACGCAGCTCACCAACCTTTATCCAATCAATGATCAAGCCGCACTCAATTCAGCGTTAAACATTCCGGGTAAAGACACAAAGGTACAGTTTGAAGCAACGCTAATAGAGCACTTGATCGCAAGCAAGAAATGGGAATTGCTCTCGTTTTTGCTCAATGAATCTAGAACAAACATGCACCCAACCAAGTTAGTGGCAGAAGCATTAATTTTAGACGGATTAGGCAAACCCAAATCAGCGATAGATAAACTACACAATTATCTTGTTGCGCAGCCTCTTTCTTTGAACGTAATAGATTGTCTGAGCTGTATTTACGAAAAGCACCACATGTTATTGCCAGCCCTAAAGCTAGCAATACGAGCCTTTGAATTAACGCCGAGTATCAGCCACCGAGCGATTCGTGCCATCGATTTAGCTGAGAACGCCGACAACACGCAAATATTAATCAAATTAGGTGAGATTTACGCGAACAGTATCTCATCCGCAGACATCGATGTAATTCACTCTATATCAACCTACTTCAATTCGTTAAAAGTTACGTACGAACGAGAAACGAATATGAACCGTAAGAAAGCGCTGATAGAACATGCAAACCAATTTACAACGCAGGTTAACTTAAAGCTCCCAAGTCATCTTCAAAATCAAGTACTTTCAAACCTGGCAATCTTCCATAGTCACATCTTAATATTTGAAAAAAACGAAAAGCTTGCTCATCAGAAATCAATCAAAGCGGCCATCTTGCTTTCTAACCGTTTTTACGAAAACCCTACTGATTTACTCACCCAATTATTACCGCTATTGATTCACTTTGGGGAATACTCTCTATACCGTGCAGTTGCGGAATGTATTCAATCTCGTGGCGATCCTTTGCTGCATAAAACCCCACCAGAAACGCTGTCACCTTCAACGTTGATCAACCTCGAAAGCTTGGATTCGATTGAAGATATTAAGGACTATATTCACAGTTATCCATATTCGGTCGCCGCTAAACTTGACTATTTATATGCTGTCAATAAAACTCAAATACAAGAACAACTTAGTGACGATTTCGTACAAGATATCACCCAACTAGAACTTCCAAAAAAATGGGAACAATGGATTAGTGACGCATCGTGTCATGGTTTTTCCACTAAGCCACCTAGCCCATTTTCAACAAGCAGCCGACAGGAGTCTATATGCTAGATTTTGATGCTTTGAATGCCTACTTAGACAATGACCAAGAAGTAATTTACGCGGTGTTATCCGTGTATCAAGAAGACCATGGCAATTCATTAGAAGAAATACAAGAATTAGTGCAACAGCAAGATTGGGGCAAGCTTCATTTTACTGTACATACTTTGAAAGGCATATTAGCCAGTTTCGGTGAAGAAACGGCTACAATGGCACTAGAAAGAGTGGAGCAAAACACGCTCAATAAGCTTGCCCCTCAAGATGAGGACCTTTCCGTCATCTATACAGAAGTGAAGATAATCAACCAACAAATTGAAGAAGTACTTAGCACTTATTAATAAGTCCACTGAGCTTTTAGTTGCTAGACCTTCTAGCTTCTAATTTCTAACTTCTTGGCTTAACATTTAAGGCTTCAGGCGCTATACATATCACCAGAATCAGATAAAGAGTTGAGATACTTTGGGAACATAGAACCTCAACTCTTGTCATTTCCTTTCAAAATTATCGACGAATCACCCACCTATAAATTCACCCAATTTATCGAGACCTAGCAACGTATAACACACGCTTAGTAAGTCCTGCATATTCATGTTTTCAATGAAGAACTGACATATTTGACGAGATGCAAAATAGTTAAATATTTGTAGATCTTTTTGTGACAGAAGCGCACGAAATTACATTTTATTTATTGGTAAAGAAGAAACTGTTATCTACACTCTAGTGAAACCAGGCGTTAATCACTTGGTGGCATAATAATAAAATAAAACGTTCAGTCGGCTAGATAAGGACAAGGAAATGAACAACGATAGTTTTGGTGTGTTCCAAGGGCTCACGGATCACCCTCCCATAAAAGAATCATTTTCTACCACAACAGAACCCTATGCTCACTATCTAAAGGATATTGTAGGTATTGATTTATTGTCTCGCGAAGATGAAGTGTATTACGCAAAATTAAACCAAACGGGTGACAAACAGGCGCGTGATGTAATGATCGAATCGAACCTGCGCCTTGTTGTAAAAATCGCCAAGAGTTATCTAAAACGTAAAGGTAACAATTTCACACTGCTCGATCTTATCGAAGAAGGTAATATCGGCTTGATTAAAGCCATCGATAAATATGACCCAGAACCGGGCTATCGTTTTTCAACTTATGCAGTGTGGTGGATTCGCGAAAACATCGAAGCCGCATTAATGAACAAAGGGCGCACCGTTCGATTACCCGCCCATGTTTGTAAAGAGATAAATAGCTTGGCATCAAAGAAGCTCGATGTAAGCAAAAAAATGAGTAAAGAGGTTTCTATCTCAGAGTTATCACTCAGTTCTGGTGTAAAAGCTGAACGTGTCGATCAACTGGTAGCCTTAAGCGGGTTTATTGATGTTACAACAACGGTTGGTATCAGCCACGCGCCACTCGTACTAGAACAATGCGAAAGTGAATACATCACCGACCCTCAGCAAGATTGTGAAGACCAATCATTCACACATGCGCTAGAGCAGATCATAAACACACTGCCACCTAAATTGCAGAAGGTTCTCATTCACCGTTTTGGCTTCTTCGACAACAACGTAAAAACGCTATCCGAAGTGGGTAAAATGTTGGATGTAA
Organism: Vibrio sp. L3-7; assembly: GCF_963898195.1. Classification (NCBI taxonomy): domain Bacteria; kingdom Pseudomonadati; phylum Pseudomonadota; class Gammaproteobacteria; order Vibrionales; family Vibrionaceae; genus Vibrio; species Vibrio sp. L3-7. Next base: position 179,418 of record NZ_CAWQUW010000012.1, read on the forward strand.
ATGTATCCAATGAGCGAGTGAGACAGATGCAGAAAGAAGCCGTTGAGAGAATTCAAAAACGACTTAAATTTGATGGCTGGGTCTAAATAACTAAATCGACAAAGGTCTAAATAGATCAATAGGCATTAAAAGAACAATCACAAGGGTGAGCCTAAAGAGCTTGCCCTTTTTGTTTGCCGCCTTCTTAACAGACGCAGATCATCATAAACATTCAAACCAGAAAACATTGTGAATGAACAAAATCGACGTTTACTCACCTTAACGAAGTGGCTCTTTCACTACGCAGAATTAGATAACTCACATAAGTGGTTTCTAAGCAGTCTTGTTCCCACAACGACAAAATACGCTTGGTCGCAAAATAATAGTCTTTGTTTCTTAGTAACATGCCAACCGTACGGCTGAGTTTCTCAAATCGCGCTTGGTCGCTTGCCGAAATATAACCGTCTTCACTTTGAATAATCGGCGCTAGACCGTCGGCAAACCAATTATTCAGAATTTCTCGCATCTCCAATTCAGCCTCAGGCACATCAACGCTCGATAACTCACGGTGTTGAGGTGGTGGCACTATGTACTTCGATGCTTGCGGCGAACTAACATAACGATACATGTCGCCCCTCCTTCTTAACTGACCCTTTTAGTAATAAAGAACAATTTTGGCAATTCTCAAGTTTTTAGAGCCTTGTTTTTAAGATCAGCCTTTAAAGACAAGTAATGGAACCATAAATGAAGCATAAAAAAGCCACGCAAAGGTCACTCTGCATGGCTTTGATAAGGGCAACGTTACGGTGCCCTATCTGCTTGTCGGTTCAAAAGACAACTGAACTCATTGGGTTAAATTTGGCTTTGGTCGAAGTCGTTGCCTTGATCAGTTCCAGTTTGAGAATCTGAATCGAAGCTTCCAGAGTCGTCCGTGAAATCAACACCTTGCTCTTGACCACCTGAACTTGTCCAGTCACTGCCACCAGATTCCATACCCGCCATGTCCGGTTGCTGCTCTTGTGTAGAACCTTGCATGGTGTATTGATCATCGACCTCAACTTCAACAGAACCGCTTGCTCCGTCTATTGAGCTACCCAACTCGTCGTAACCTTGGAATTGGATTTCGCTAGTCCCTTCGTAACCTTCTGGAAGTTCAACGGACACCGGTTGCTCTAGGTTGCCACTGATTGTGAAGCTACCATCACCGTTATCCAGAGCGTTACTCACAGTGGAACCCTCAGGTAGGCCAGACATTTCAGCGTAATCAACCGATTCATTGCCACTCACCTCATCTGGAATCGAGATAGAAACAGTATCGCCCGGAGCCGCCGTTACATCAGCTATGCTGTCTTCGGCTTCAGTATCTTGAGCTTGGTCATCAACTTGTTGAGCCACATCTACTTGTTGCTCTTCTGTTGCTTGAGCAGCTTGTACTTGTGGTTCATCGCTTTGCACTGAATCATCGGTTACTTGGATACTTAAGCTATGGCTCGACACCTCACCACCATCGTTAACGTCAACATTCATTGCTAAGTTGCCATCGAAGTCTTCGTTTGGCCAGTAGGTCCACTCACCTTCGCCAGATTCAGCAAAGAAGCCTGCATCATTGGCGTCTGCAACATCGACAACTTGTGCCGAATCACTCGCACCTAATTCATCCACCAGCTGTGACTCGGTGATAGTTAATGAGCCATCGTCAGCTAAGACATAACCTTCGCTCACCATAGCTTCATCACTACCTTGAATATCCACATTGAAGAAACTTTCGATGCGATTTTCGCCATCGGTCGCTATAAATCCAACTTGAACATCTCCGGTGTAATCTTCCGCAGGTGTGAATTGATAGTTACCTTGGTTATCGCTCTCTATCACGCCCTGACCTTCCATCAAGCTCACTGATTCAATGCTCATGCTGTCGCCTTCTGCATCGCTCAGGTTCGCTAGCATGTCTTGATCCGTGAACGACAAGGTTGCATCGGCTGCGATTTCCGTAGTCGTGATGCTGTTAACTTCTGGTGCTGCATTCTCTTGTGAGTCGCCTTCTTTCACGACCACGCCAGTTTGCTCATCATGAAGCACGCCATCTTTATCAACCACGTAAGCAATGTCTGCTTCGCCAGTAAAGCCTGGTGCTGGTGTGAACGTCCAAGTGCCATCGCCATTATCGACAATCTCACCTTGGCTGCGGTCGGCAAGATGAACCAGTTTCACTTCATCATCGCTGTCAGCATCCACATTCTCAGCAAAGCCGATTAGGTCGTCCGCGGTTAGGATAATGGAATCACCCGCTACGGTTTCGAAATCACCTGAATCGATGCCATCTTCAAACGCTTCTGGCTCATCTCCGTAATCAACGGTTGTTGCACTTACGGTTACGAAGAACTCACCATGGAAGTCTTCAGGCGGCGTCATTTGAATGTTTGAGATATCCCAGTCAAACAGGTCGATATATTGACCCGGTTCGGTGATCATCACGGTGTTCACACCATCCGTCACCTCGAACCCAACAGGGAAACCTGTCATCACCAAGTTACTGAGTGTTTCTGAATCATCGACTAGGCCAACATTCAATCCTAAGTGACCCGTTTCATCTTCACCGAAGACTAACGGACCGTCATGGTCAGTTGAAATAACCGCACCATCTGCGACTGGACGGACAAACACAGGAACATCAAGAACCGTTTCGAACTCACCGTCACTCACGACCACTTGTAGGTCAGAAACGCCTGCAAAGTCGCCCGTTGGTGTGAATGTCCAAGTTCCATCACCGTTGTCTGTTACTTCTCCGCCATCTTCACCGTCTGCGGTGATAATGCGTGAAACCACAAGGTCCGCCGTATCAATGTCACCGAACAAGTTCATCAAGTCGCCAGCATCGAAGGTGAACGCGCCATCTTCGTCTGTGGTCATCATTGCGTTACCGACGTTAAATGGTGCGTCGTTAACCGGAATGACATCCACATTCAGCGAACCATCAACCACTTCTTCGCCGTCAGTAGCTTGATAACCCAGTTCTACCAAGCCATTGAAGTCTTGCGTAGTCACTAAGTGATACATGCCGTCTGGTTGCTGAGTTAAGGTCGCATTCGCTGGAGCTCGAACTGTGATGCTCTCAATGCTGATCTCATCGCCATCAAGATCTGTAACTTGATCCGCGATGTAAGCTGGGTCAATCACCATGACCACATCTTCTTCGCCTTGCATCTGAATCATTGGTGCTTCAGGTGCATCATTCACTGGCGTGACATCGATGTTGCCGTCAACAGAGATCGTCTCTTGGCCATCGCTAACGTTAAACGTCATCGGCACATCGCCATTGAAGTTTTCGTTTGGCGTGAATGACCAAGTACCATCTTCGTTGTCTAGCAACTCACCCAAGCTAGGGTCGATTTGTAGACCAGAAGCAGACAATTCATCTGCGGTGTTATCGATGTCGGTAGCTTGAGCTAACAACATGTCTTGTGTGATAAGAATGGTACTGTCTTCGGCTGTGGTTAATTCCACTTCCTCAGATTCAGGTCCATCGTTCACAGCCAGAACTTCGATACCTGCCGTTGTTGTTGAAGTTGCACCGTCATCATCGGTTACGACCACATCCAGGTTAATATCACCGTTAAAGTTCTCACTCGGCGTGAAGGTCACAGACCCATTATCGTTTTGAACCAAGGTGCCGTCAGAGCCCGAGTAAGTCACGCTTTCAAGCGATACTTCACCATCAACGTCCGAGCTATTAGCAATTAGCTGTTCAGGGCTAATTGCGATGGTGCCATCTTCGTTCATTTGGTAAGACGTTGAACCCGCAACCGGCGCATCGTTAACATCCGTTACCGTCACATCAATATTGGCATCGACTGTCTCAGTGCCATCAGTCACTGTGAAGCCAAGGTTTACATCGCCATTGAAGTTTTCGTTCGGAGCAAAACTGTAAGTGCCATCACCGTTATCAGTGAACACACCCTCTGCGCCCGTGTAAGACACATCCGTGATTGACAGGTCATCACCATCAATATCTGCAGCACCTGCTAATAGGTCAGCGTCAGTGAAGGTTAACGTACCATCTTCCTCAACAGTAAAGCTTTGGTCAGCAGCCGTTGGTAAGTCATTCACTGGGTTAACCGTTAGGTCGACGCCAGCTTGAACAGTTTCAAGGCCATCTGACACATCGAAGCTTAGGTCAATGTCACCGTTGAAATCAGCATTCGGCATGATAGTAAATGAACCATCATCGTTTGCTGTTACGGTTGCATTGTCACCTGCAGATAAGTTGCTTGCGGTCAGCGCATCACCATCAACATCGGAAGCGTTCGCCAACAACTGTTCTTGAGACAGCGTAATTGAGCCATCTTCATCAACCGAGTAAGCCACGTTTCCTGCTACTGGTGCGTCGTTGACGGCAATCACTTCAATACCAGCCGTTGTTTCAGCCGTTGCGCCATCGTCATCAATAACCGTCACATCAAGGTTGATGTCGCCGTTAAAGTTTTCATTTGGAGCAAACGTGACTGAACCATCTTGGTTTTGAACCAAGATGCCGTCTGGACCCGAATAACTCACGCTATCAAGTGATACTTCACCATCTACATCGGAGCTATTCGCAATCAACTGCTCAGGGCTCAATGTGATGGTGCCATCTTCGTTCATTTGGTAAGACGTTGCGCCTGCCACTGGTGCATCGTTAACGTCGGTTACCGTTACGTCGATGTTTGCATCAACCGTCTCTGTACCGTCAGATACTGAGAAGTCTAGGCTTACGTCACCGTTGAAGTTCTCGTTCGGTGCAAAGGTGTAAGTGCCATCGCCATTGTCGGTGAACACACCCTCTGCGCCAGTGTAAGAAACATCAGCGACTGAAAGCTCATCACCATCAATATCCGAAGCACCCGCTAGCAGTTGCTCGTCTGTAAAGGTAAGTGAACCATCCTCTTCAATGGTGTAAGCGACATCTTCTACAACCGCAATGTCATTCACTGGATTCACAGTAAGGTCGGCCGTTGCAACAACCGTTTCAGTACCATCAGAAAGGTCGAAGCTTAGGTCGATATCGCCATTAAAGTCGGCATCCGGGGTAATGGTAAATGAACCATCATCGTTTGCCGTAACCGTCGCGTTATCACCTGCGGTTAGGTTCGCAGCGGTAAGATCATCTCCGTCCACATCCGATGCTTGAGCTAGCAATTGTTCTTGGCTTAGCGTGATTGAACCATCTTCATCTACTGAGTAAGCCAAGTCGCCAGATACTGGAGCATCGTTGACGGCGATAACATCAATACCCGCAGTCGTTTGAGCGGTTGCACCGTCTTCATCAGCAACCGTCACATCTAGGCTGACATTGCCGTTGAAGTTTTCATTTGGTGCAAAGCTGTATGTACCATCACCGTTATCAGTAAAGATACCGTCTGCACCCGAGTACGAAACATCACTTACGGATACATCACCTTCAATGTCTGAGCTGTTCGCAAGAAGCTGAGCATCAGATAGTATAATGACGTTGTCTTCGTCGACACTGTAAGCCGTAGAACCCGCTACTGGTAAGTCATTTACTGCTATGACATCAATACCGGCTGTGGTTTCAGCCGTTGCGCCATCTTCATCCATAATGGACACATCAAGACTGATGTCGCCGTTAAAGTTTTCGTTTGGCGAGAAGGTGTAAGTGCCATTACCATTGTCAGTGAACACACCATCTGTGCCGCTGTAGCTTACATCGCTAACAAACACTTCCCCTTCAACATCCGAACTGTTCGTCAGAAGTTGTGCATCGCTTAGGGTTATGCTGCCATCCTCTTCAACACTGTAAGCGGTAGTTCCAGCAACCGGTACGTCATTAATTGGGACAACTTGCACATCAATGTTTGCCGATACAACATCGGTACCGTCACTGACATCGTAAGTTAGGTCAACGTTACCATTGAAGTTCTCGTTTGGAGCAAAGGTATAAGTACCATCGCCATTATCCGTGAACACACCGTCGGTACCTTCGTAATTAACCGATTCGACAGAAAGGTTCTCGCCATCAATATCCGTTGCACCAGCTAATAGCTGTTCATCGGTAAAGATCAACGACCCATCTTCATTAATGGTGTAGTCGTGGTCGTAAATAACAGAAAGGTCGTTAACGGCTGTAACGGTAACGTCTAGTTCTGCTGGAGTAACCCCACCGTTGCCATCGTCCACGTTATAGCTAATCGAGAATTCACCATTGAAGTTCTCTTCAGGAGTGATGGTGTAAGTGCCGTCACCATTGTCAGTGATAAGTGCGTTCTCAATTGAGACGTCTCCAACACTTGGTTCGTTACCACCCGTTTCACCAGAGTCTCCATCTTCATCACCCGTTAGCAACTCAGAGATATCAATGCCGTTTTCATTCGCGAGCGCTTCTTCAGCCGTTGGTAAATCAAACGCATTCTCGCTGCCTACATCTTGGCTTGGAACCACAACGCCATTAACGATATCAAACACATGCCAATGCTCACCCGTTGGATTGTCAGGCAAGTCTGGGGTAAAGGTCTCAACCAAAGTATCGCCTACAAACACCTGAACCTGCACATCTTCAACACCATCTACATCCCAACTTCTGTTGGTGTAATTGTGTACTGAATAGTGCATGTCAGCATCTTGATAATTTGGAATAGTGATGGTTTCAGGGCCACCGCCATTTGTGTCATCAACATCTTGTTGGACGACATTACCTTCACCAAGGTCGTGGCTCATATCGCGGTAATAGATATGGTCTAACTCATTCCCAGACTCTGTATCGTAAAGCCATAGGTGATTATCCATATCACGAGGGCTCTCACCCCAGGTCACGACGATACGCATATCTGTGTCTTCAAGGACTTCAGATATTGCAGTCACGCCACCATTAGTATCTTCACCTGCTGGTACAAGGAAGCTGCTGGTAATAGAGCCTTCTTGTTCAATAGTAACGGTACCTTGTTCAACAACAGGCCCACTCACAGAGTAGTGACCAGATTGGTCTGTCACCGTGGTGTATGAGTGACCGGCGTTATCGGTCATTGTGACGTCTGCACCAACGACTGGGCTACCCGTTTCAGCATCCAGCACTGTACCGGTTACGGTCGTTTCATCGCCCTGCTCTCCGATAATTGCGGTCATGTCATCGTCTTCGATGTCAGTCGCGAATTGTAGGAGTTCTTCTTGAGTAATGGTGTACGAACCATCTTCTTCAATGGTTATCGCAACATCAGCAGAAACAATTGGCGCATCGTTAACTGGATCAACCGTCAAACCTAAGTTAGCCGCAATCGGTGTGTCACCATCGCTGATACTGTAAGCCACATCGATGTAGCCATTGAAGTTTTCGCTTGGAGTGATCGAGAATGTGCCATCGCCATTATCGACAATCGTTGCATCATCTCCCACCAAGGTTAAGTCGGAAGCGACAAGATCATCACCTTCAATATCAGCGGCATTCGCTAGTAACTGCTCCTGCGTGATAGTGATGACATTATCTTCATCAACGTTCGCGTAAACATCAGATGTCGTTGGCAAGTCATTAACTGGGTTTACCGTCAGATCGGCGTTTGCCACAATTGACTCTGTACCATCCGAAATATCAAAGCTTAGGTCGATATTACCGTTGAAATCGGCGTCTGGTGTCACCGTAAAGGTACCATCACCGTTATCTACGACTGTCGCATTATCGCCCGCACTTAGGTTGCTTGCCGTAAGGTCATCACCATCCACATCAGAAGCTTGAGACAGCAATTGCTCTTGAGTCAGAATAATCGAGCCATCTTCATCAATGCTGTACGCCAAGTCACCTGATACCGGTGGATCGTTAATTGGCAAGACATCAATACTTGCGCTGGTGGCTACTGTCGCACCGTCTTCATCTGTCACTATGACATCGAGGCTCACATCGCCGTCGAAGTTTGCGTTAGGTGCGAAGCTAAATGTGCCATCGCCATTATCGGTAAAGATACCGTCTGAGCCTGTGTAGTTAACGCTGTCAATCGCCACTTCACCTTCGATGTCTGAAGCGTTCGCCAACAGTTGCTCTGAACTGATGGTGATGACTTCGTCTTCGTTGACTGAGTAACTGGTTGAACCCGCAATTGGTGGATCGTTCACCTCAAGTACAGTAATTCCAGCTGTCGTTGCTTCAGTTGCACCGTCTTCATCGGTCACAACAACATCTAGACTAACTTCGCCATTGAAATTTTCGTTTGGCGAGAAGGTATACGTACCGTTACCGTTGTCTTCAAATACACCATCGGCACCGGTGTAAGCCACACTATCAATCGCCACTTCACCTTCAATATCTGAAGAGTTAGCTAATAGCTGTTCGTTACTGATAGTAATCGAGTTGTCTTCATGAACCGTGTAAGACGTACTACCCGCCACTGGAGGGTCGTTCTCCGGCGTTACACTCACATCAATATTGGCTTGAACCGTATCCGTGCCATCTGACACATCAAAACTGAAGTTCACATCGCCATTGAAGTTCTCGTTTGGTGCAAAGCTGTAGCTGCCGTCGCCATTGTCAGTAAGAACACCGTCCGCACCCGTGTAAGTCACACCTTCTACTGTTAGGTCGTCTCCTTCAACATCGGTTGCGCCAGTTAACAAGTCAGTGTCCGTGAAATTAAGAACACCATCCTCACTAATAGTGAATGCTTGCTCTTGTGGCTCTGGCGCGTCATTGACTGGCGTTACTGTCAAGTCTAGACCGGCTGCCACCATCTCTTCTCCATCGGTGACATCGTAACTAAATTCGATATTACCGTTGAAGTTTTCACTTGGGGTAACGGTGAAGCTACCATCGTCGTTCATTTCAATGGTGGCATTTTCATCATTGGTGGTTAGGTTGATTGCTGATAAGTCATCACCATCAATATCGACAGCGTGTTCTAGCAGCTGTTCTTGCGTTAGCGTGATGCTATTATCTTCGGCAGTGACTGCACTGATATCCCCCTCAACTTCTGGAGCATCATTTGCTGGAGAGATATGAATCGTCACATCTTGTGTTGCCGTTGCGGTGGTGCCTGTATCAACATCAGTCGATGTCGCTTTAACGGTTAGTACCACATCACCATTGAAGTCACCTGAAGGAATAAACTCTAGCCCTTCTAGTTCTCCTGGTTGCAGTGACCAAGAGCCATCACCGTTATCCGTACCTGCAGAAAGCGAGCTTCCTTCCGGCACATCTTCGATCAAGATAGCGAGGTTTTCTGAACCATCCGTATCCGTTAGTGCCGCATCAATATCCAGTGGTACTGGCGTATCTTCGGTACCAATGATTTGGTAATCCGCGTCAGACACTGTGATTTCAATGTTGTCGATACCAAATGACTCATCACTCACGCTTTGGTTCAAGGTTGAACCGAAGCCTAATTCAAGTTGGCCGTCTTCAACGGGTACCGTTAGGTTGATTTGGTGTGCTTGGTCATTCCAACCACTGAAGCCCTCACCTTGTGATACGCCATGAACGACTTCACCCACTTCATTGCCAGCTGAATCGTACAACGTTGTCGTGCCATCTTGAGTTTGGAACGCCGAGTTGTCTAACGAAGTAAGCTCTTCGCCGCCGACAAAGATTTGGAACGACTCACCATCCCAAGAATCAATTTCATAGAAGCTAAACGAAATATTAACTTCGCTCACATCACTTGGAATGTCGTAGGTTTTGCTGACTGCTTCATCGCCGCCCGTGCCACCAATACGACCCAACATGTCACCCGACTCGAAGCCTTGTGAGCTTTCAGTACCCGTATTCCAGCCATTTGAGCCAGACTCGAAGTTGTCTGAAGCAATCACCAAGTCAGACGCAATCGACAGCTCTGGCATATCAACCACAGATTGAACATCAATCGTCGCTTCTGCTGGTACTATCGCTGTGCCGTCATTCACATCGAAGGTCACATTCACATTGCCATCGAAGTTTTCATTCGGAGCAAATGTGTAAGTACCGTCGCCGTTGTCCACCAGAGAACCGCTGTCAGAAGCGACATTTTCAACCGATAAGTTATCGCCATCAATGTCGCCTGCATTTTGCAGCAGTTGCTCTTCTGTGAAGGTAAAGCTGGTGTCTTCCTGACTGGTGAATTGTGGTTCACCGACTGTTGGCAAGTCATTCACAGGGTTAACCGTGAGATCTGCCGTTGCTTGAATCGTTGCATCACCATCGGTAATGTCGAAGTTCAAATCAATGTCGCCATTGAAGTTCGCATCTGGCGTAATGGTAAAGCTACCGTCATCGTTTACAGTGACGCTCGCATCACCACCAACGGTTAGGTTAGCCGCTGTTAAGTCATCGCCGTCAACATCGCTCGCTTGAGCAAGTAATTGCTCTTGGCTCAAGGTAATTGAACCATCTTCATCAACACTGTAAGCCAAATCACCCGATACCGGAGCATCGTTAACAGGCAGAACATCAATGTTTGCGTTGGTCGCTACGGTTGCGCCATCTTCATCAGTCACGACAACATCAAGGCTTACATCGCCATCGAAGTTAGCGTTTGGTGCGAAGCTAAATGTGCCATCGCCATTATCGGTAAAGATACCGTCTGAGCCGGTGTAGTTAACGCTGTCAATCGCCACTTCACCTTCGATGTCTGAAGCGTTCGCCAACAGTTGCTCTGAACTGATGGTGATGACTTCATCTTCGTTAACGGAGTAACTGGTTGAACCCGCAATTGGTGGATCGTTCACCTCAAGTACAGTAATTCCAGCTGTCGTTGCTTCAGTTGCACCTTCTTCATCGGTCACAACAACATCTAGACTAACTTCGCCATTGAAATTTTCGTTTGGCGAGAATGTATACGTACCGTTTCCGTTGTCTTCGAATACACCATCGGCACCGGTGTAAGCCACACTATCAATCGCCACTTCACCTTCAATATCTGAAGAGTTAGCGAGTAACTGTTCGTTGCTAATGGTAATCGAGTTGTCTTCATGAACCGTGTAAGACGTACTACCCGCAACCGGTGGATCGTTCTCTGGTGTCACGCTCACATCAATATTGGCTTGAACCGTATCGGTACCATCTGATACATCAAAACTGAAGTTCACATCACCATTGAAGTTCTCGTTTGGCGCAAAGCTGTAGCTTCCGTCGCCATTGTCAGTAAGAACCCCATCAGCCCCTGTGTAAGTAACGCCTTCAACCGATAGGTCATCCCCATCGATATCGGTAGCACCTGTTAGCAAGTCTTCATCTGTGAAGTTCAAGATGCCGTCTTCGCCAATGCTGAACGTTTGATCTTGAGGTTGTGGAAGGTCATTAACTGGATTAACGGTGAGGTCAGCCGTCGCAACCAGCGTATCGGTACCGTCACTAATGTCGAACGTTAGGTCAATGTCACCATTGAAGTTTGCATCTGGCGTAATGGTAAAGCTACCATCATCGTTAGCAACAACTGTCGCGTCTCCATCAACAATTAAGTTAGAAGCAGTAAGGTCGTCTCCGTCTACATCACTAGCTTGAGAAAGAAGTTGCTCTTGGCTCAAGGTAATTGAACCGTCTTCCTCTACGCTGTATGCCAAGTCTCCTGATACTGGAACATCATTGATTGGTAAGACATCAACCGTAATATGAGTATCAACTTGAGCGCCGTCTTCATCTTGAATGGTCACATCCAACTGCACTTGGCCGTTGAAGTTTTCATTCGGTGCAAAGCTACATGTGCCGTCACCATTGATTGAGAAGATTCCGTCTGGGCCGTCGTAGTTGATCTCGACGAGTTGTACATCACCTTCGATATCAGATGCGTTCAATAGAACTTGAGTCTCATTGAAGGTCAGTACCGAGTCTTCATCGATAGTGTATGACGTTGGACCAGCCACAGGAGGGTCGTTTACCTCAAGGACTGTAATACCCGCAGTCGTCGATACGGCTGCATCGTCTTCATCCACAACAACCACATCGAGGCTAACTTCGCCATTAAAGTTTTCGTTTGGAGAGAAGGTGTATGTGCCGTTACCGTTTATTTCAAGCACACCATCACTACCACTGTAGGTGACGCTATCAATCGCCACTTCCCCTTCAATATCTGAAGAGTTCGCTAGCAATTGTTCGTTACTGATCGTGATGGAGTTGTCTTCATGAACCGTGTAAGACGTGCTACCCGCGACAGGTGGATCATTCTCTGGCGTCACGCTGACATCAATGTTACCGGTTACCGTATCGGTACCATCTGATACATTGAACGAGAAGTTTACATCGCCATTGAAGTTTTCGTTTGGCGCGAAGCTGTATGTACCATCGCCATTATCGGTTAGGACACCATCTGCGCCAGTGTAAGTCACACCTTCAACACTTAGGTCGTCCCCTTCAATGTCCGTCGCGCCTGTTAATAGGTCTTGGTCTGTGAAGGTTAGTACACCATCTTCATTGACTGTAAATGCTTGGTCTTGTGCTTCTGGACCATCGTTCACTGGTGAAACCGTTAGCTCTAGATTGGTAGAGACAACATCATCACCATCAGAAACATCAAACGTAAAGTTAACATCGCCATTGAAATCAGCATCTGGCGTTAATGTGTAAGTACCATCACCGTTATCGGTAATCGTAACGCTGTCATCATCAGTGGCTAAATTCAGAGCGGTCAGCTGATCGCCATCTAAATCGCGAGCATTAGCTAACAAGTCTTCTTGCGTAATGATGATAGAACCATCTTCTTCCACAGTTGCAGCAACAGGAAGTGCTTCAGGTGCGTGCTCAATGTGCGCGCCTGTCGCGTTAATGTAGATGGTTTGAGAGACCGTTTCAGAATCATCATTCGATAGCTCTGTTGCGGTTGCGGTTACATGAACTTCAAGCTGTTCGTTGAAGTCTTCTGGTAACTGGATTTGTAGTGCATTTTCGATAGCCGTTGTTGGTAGGTTCACCGTACCATCAGGACCAACCGTCACTTCACCACTGTAGATTTGGCTGTTCACTTCACCGACATCGATTGTGAAGTTGAAGTCTGAATAGTCAGCATCACCGCCACCATACAAATCTTCAAAGCCGTAAACCAGCTCGCCGTCTTCATTAACCGTTGTGCGCGTATGTTCGATACCATCTTGGTTGAGCTGAGAGCTTGAACCACCATGGAATATCGCGTCACCATTCTGCCCTTGAACTACAGTTTCAGTTCCATCGGCAGCAACAAATACAAGTTGAGGATCAACCGTATCCATGTTTGCAGGCGAACCATCCGCTGCACGGAACTCGTACTGACCTTCCTGCATCGCGTCAAAGTCATTGTGCTGATGCCCGTTTGGAATCAAGAACAGGTTGAAACTTTCACCTTCTTCAACTTGGAAGCTGAACTGATCTTGCCCAGGAACAAGGTCACCACCGCCACCAACTTGTGATGCATTTTCATAGACAACTTCAACACCCGTGATGTTGCCGTCTTCGTCAACTTTGTAGTAACCCGCTGCGTTTTGGTAACCTGCCGTTTCACCTTCAAACGTTACTGTAATTTCAGTGTCGTTGTAACTGGTGATACCGTTCTCTTGGTCATTCAGAACGCCTTCGTTATCGTATTGAATAACCGAACCTTCTGGCACACCATCTACAGTTACGGTAAGTGTTTCAGATAAGTCTTGGTCGACAAGCGCCGCTGCAATATTCAGTTCAACAATGCCGCCTGGCTCAACCAAAATCGCTTGGTCATCAACGTTAACGCCATCGCCATCGGTAATCACAAGATCCGGCGCATCTGCGACCGCTTCAATGTGAACATTGAGGTCTTGTTCTACTTCAGTTGTGCCATCGGTAACTGTAAAACTGAACTGTAGATCGCCACTAAAGTGCTCTTCAGGAACGAAGCTGAACGTGCCATCGCCGTTATCGGTGACTGTGCCTTCATCACCAGAGTAATTGATACTAGTAACGCTTAAGTCGTCGCCATCAATATCAATCGCACCACTCAACAGATCTTCTTGGGTGAACAGGATGCTGCCATCCTCTTCAATGTGGTACATGCCTGGAGCAACAATTGGAATGTCATTCACCGGATTAACGGTCAATGTCATGTCATTAGAGGTACTTAACTCACCGTCGCTCACCTCATAAGTGAATGCAATATCACCATTGAAGTTTTCCGAAGGCGTCACTGTGTACGTGTCATCACCATTATTTACGATGGTGGCGTTTGGATCATTGGTTTCCAGCGCACTCGCAAACAGCTCATCACCATCTTGATCGCTCGCGCTTTCCAACAACATCTCTTGTGTAACGAGAATTGAACCATCTTCGTCGACATCTGCAACCATTGGCGTCGCTTCTGGCGTGTCATTGACGAACTCAACTTTTAGGTCAATGTTTGCGGCAACCACGTCAGTGCCATCGCTAACGTCAAACGCTAAGTCAACATTGCCGAAGAAACCCTGCTCTGGCGTTAATGTGTATGTACCGTCACCGTTGTCCGTGACTTCTACCGTGTCGCTCGCGCTAGTCACATTCACAACAGACAGCTCATCGCCTTCAACGTCTGTCGCTTGTGCTAATAGCTCAGCTTCGGTAATGGTGATTGCTTGACCATCTTCCGTTGTGAAAGACATATCCGGTACGTCTGGCGCATCGTTGATTGGATTTACGGTCAGGTTAAGATCGGCTGCCACTGTCTCAATTGCGTCAGTGACATCGTAAGTGAACTCAATCTCACCAAAGAAGTCTGCACTTGGTGTGATTGTGAAGCTACCGTCTGAGTTTTCTACAATAACCGCATTTGGATCGTTGGTCGCAAAGTTAACCGCTTCAAGGTTGTCACCATCGACATCGGTTGCATTCGCCAACAAGTCCTCTTGCGTAATGGTGATTGAACCATCTTCATCAACCGCCGCTTCAATTGGGCCGCTAACTTCAGGGCCTTCGTTGACAATCTCAACGTCGACTGTTGCAATGCTTGGCGCGCTTGCTTGACCATCACTAATATCGAAGGTCAGATTCACTTCACCAGAGAAGTTCTCTGCAGGCTCGAAGGTGAACGTATTATCTCCATTATCTGTTAACGTACCTTGCGTTTGGTCTGCAAGTAATAGGTTTTCAACATGAAGAATGTCACCATCAACATCGGTCGCACCAGACAATAGGTCTTTCGCTTCGATGATCATGGAGCCGTTTTCAAGCATTTGGGTGTGTAGCGGCTCACCTGGAACAGGAATATCGTTGACTGGTATAACTGTTAGATCTAGGTGCGTTGCTACTTCATCGGTGCCATCGAAGACTTTGTAATCGATGTCGATTTCACCATTGAAGTTTTCATTCGGCATGAAGGTAAACGTGCCATCGCCGTTGTCGACCAAGTCACCGTGATCACCACCGTAAGTGATGTCAGAAATAGACAGCGTATCGCCTTCCACATCTGTAGTGTTCGCCAATAAATCATCAGCACTGAAAGTAATACCTTGGTCTTCGTCTGTCGATAGCACCATTGGACCAGAAACGATTGGTGCATCATTCACCGACTCGAAGTTAATGTTAATGATGTTGTCGTCGGTCAATTCACCATCGGTAACTTGATAACCCAGTTCGATTTCACCATGGAAGTTTTCATCCGGTGTTACCGTCCAAGTACCATCACCATTATCAGTCAGTGTTGCATGCTCTGAGTTTTCACCCACCAGCTCTAGATTTTGAATATCAAGGTCGTCGCCATCAATATCAGAGGCTTGTGCCAGTAGCTGTTCTTCTGTAATCACAACAGAAGCAAACTGAGCAGAACCTTCCGTATCGATAGTGATATTTGGAAGATCAGCCGTTAGCTCGATTTCGTTGTCACCCGCATGGATGTTCAACTCAACCGTTTCAGTGATTTCAGAACCGTCTACACCAATCGAAGTAAACACGGCTTCATCATGACAGGTTTGTGACACTGTCATGTTTTGAACGACGTAAGTACCATTTCCTTGTACCGTACCGAGTTCAAAGTAAGACACAGGTTCAGAAACGGTAAGCGTGTAATCAGTCTCGTAACCACCACGATCTTCTTTGTGGTAAGTCATCGAGTCAATTAGGTCGCCATCCTCATTGAATGCTTTGATTTCTACTTCTGTAAAGTGACGTGAATCTTCCATGAACCAACCACCTAAACCATCTAGGTGGAAACTAATTTCGTTGATGTCTTGGCCTTCAACTGAAACAGTCAGTTTTTCATCACCACTCAGCCCTTGGCGATCGGTATCACCAAGGCCGTGACCAATGTGTGTGTTGCCATTCCAAGCGCCAAGCGGATCATCGTTACTTTGAACCGTTACCGTTAAGTCGCCATCCGAGAACTCACGCGTGTATGGGTCTACTTCTGTGCCCCAATCGTCTACGCTCGCATTATCGTCAAAGGTACCAATTTGCGTGGTATGTGTTCCTTCAGCCAGAGCACCCTCGCTTGGAACAAAGCGTACTTCTGTATCAGCAGGCACTTCTTGTCCGACTTCCAGTACTACCCACTCATTGTCAAGATTTGCTTCGATGATGCCGTTTTCTGGTGCTTGATCCAGGCGTAGTGCCGGCTCTTCACGAAGCGTCACACCAACCGTTTGGTCTTCTTGTGCTTGAATGAAGATTTCTTCGCCCGCTTCTGGCGCATCATTGACTGGGTTAACCGTTAAGTCGAGTGTGGTCAGAACTTCATTGTCACCATCACTGATGCTGTATGTGAAGTCCAACTCGCCATTGAAGTTCTCTGTGTGCGTGATGGTGAATGAACCATCGTCATTAGTAACAATTGTTGCGTCTGGATCGTTGGTTTGTAAGTTAGATGCCGTTAACTCATCACCTTCAACGTCAGTTGCATTCGCAAGTAACTGCTCTTGAGTAATAGTAATGGAATTATCTTCGTCTACCTCAGCCTGAATGCCCGAAGTTTCAGGTCCATCATTCACAGCAATAACATCGATGCCAGCGGTTGTTGTTGCGGTTGCACCGTCTTCATCAACGACAACAACATCAAGTGAGATGTCACCGTCGAAGTTTTCATTTGGTGTGAAGGTGTATGTGCCATTACCGTTACCAACGAATGAGCCGTCATCACCAGCGTAACTAACACTTGATAGAGCAACATCACCTTCAACATCGGAAGAATTTGCTAATAACTGCTCATCACTGATCGTGATTTGGCCGTCTTCTTGAACTGTGTAAGACGTTGAACCTGCGACTGGAGGATCGTTCTCTGGCGTCACGCTGACATCGATGACAGCAGCCGTTGAGCCCGTGCCATCAGAAACATCAAATGAGAATTGAACATCGCCATTGAAGTTCTCGTTTGGTGCAAAGCTATATGTGCCGTCACCATTATCACTAAGAACACCGTCTGCGCCAGTGTAGAGCACGTTTTCAATCGACAATTCATCACCATCAATATCCGATGCTCCTGCGAGTAGGTCAGCATCGGTGAAGAGTAGTGTGCCGTCTTCTTCAATTGAGAACTGTTGATCTTGCGCTTGTGGCAAGTCATTCAGCGGATTCACGGTAATGTCTAGGCCAACTTGAACTGAACCACCGTCGTTATCGATAATATCGAAGCTTAAGTCTAAGTCGCCGTTGTAATCAGCGTCTGGTGTAATCGTATAGCTACCATCGTCGTTTTGTTGGATGGTCGCGTTTTCATCGGTCGACAGGTTAATAGCTTCTAGGTTTTCGCTATCAATATCACCCGCTCGAGCTAGTAATTGATCCTGGCTCAGAGTGATCGAGCTATCTTCATTAATGGTATAAGCCAATTCACCAGAAGTCGGTGGATCGTTGATTGGTAGTACATCAACATTAATATGAGTATCAACCGTTGCGCCGTCTTCATCTTTAATGGTCACACCCAGTTGAACTTGACCATTAAAGTTTTCATTGGGTGCAAAGCTACATGTACCATCACCATTTACGATAAAGATTCCGTCCGAGCCATCGTAATTGATGCCAACTAGCTCTACATCGCCCTCAACGTCAGAGGCATTCACTAAAATCTGAGATTCGCTGAATGTAAGAACAGAATCTTCATCAATGGTGTAAGACGTTGGACCTGCAACCGGTGGGTCATTCACTTCTAGAACGGTAATGCCCGCGGTGGTTTCATCAATCGAACCATCTTCATCAGCAACAACCACGTCAAGGCTGATATCACCACTGAAGTTTTCATTAGGAAGGAAGGTATAACTGCCGTCACCGTTGTCTTGGAACACACCATCTGTGCCGCTGTAGGTCACGCTATCAATCGATACCGCGCCTTCAACGTCAGATGAATTTACTAACAATTGCTCATCAGAAATAGTAATGGCATTGTCTTCGTTCACCATATATGAGGTAGAACCCGCAACTGGCGGATCGTTCTCAGGCGTCACGCTAACGTCAATGTTGGCGCTGACTGTTTCTGTACCATCAGACACATCGAAGCTGAAGTTCACATCACCATTGAAGTTTTCATTTGGCGCAAAGGTATAAGTACCATCACCGTGGTCGGTCAGTACGCCATCACCACCTGTATAGCTAATACCCTCTACGGTTAAGTCATCGCCATCAATATCGGTGGCACCGGTAAGTAGATCGGCATCTGTAAATTGCAGCGTACCGTCTTCTTCAATACTGAATTGTTGGTCTTGAGGCGCGGGTAAATCGTTAACTGGATTAACAGTAAGATCTGCAGTTGCCTGAACCGTGTCAGTACCATCAGTGAGGTTGAATTGAATATCAATGTCACCATTGAAGTTCGCATCTGGCGTAATGGTAAAACTACCATCATCATTAGCGGTTACTGTCGCGTTACCATCAACCGTTAGGTCGCTCGCAGTTAGGTCTTGGCCTTCAACATCAGACGCCTGAGACAACAACTGTTCTTGGCTCAATGTGATTGAACCATCTTCGTTAACGTTGTACGCCAAGTCACCCGATACTGGCGCATCATTAATTGGCAGAACATCAACATTGATGACAGTATCAACTTCTGCACCGTCTTCATCACGAATGGTCACATCAAGCTGAACTTGGCCATTAAAATTCTCATTCGGAGCGAAACTACAAGTACCATCGCCATTAACTGAGAAGATACCATCTGGGCCATCGTAGCTAATACCAACAAGCTCAACGTCCCCTTCAACATCAGAAGCATTAAGTAGCACTTGCGACTCATTGAATGTCAGTACTGAGTCTTCATCAATGGTGTAAGACGTTGGGCCTGCAACTGGCGGATCGTTCACTTCAAGAACGGTAATTCCAGCGGTTGTGGCATCGGTTGCACCTTCTTCATCAGTGACAACCACATCCAGTGCTATTTCACCGTTAAAATTCTCGTTTGGCGAGAAGGTATAAGTACCGTTACCGTTGATTTCAAGGACACCGTCACTACCAGAGTAAGTCACGCTGTCTATGGATACATCACCTTCAATATCTGAAGATGTTGCCAATAGTTGTGCATCAGAAATGGTAATCGAATTATCTTCATTCACCGTGTAAGACGTTGAACCCGCAACTGGCGGATCGTTCTCAGGAGTCACGCTAACATCAATGTTTGCAGACACCGTATCGGTACCGTCAGAAACAACAAAATTAAAGTTTACGTCGCCGTTGAAATTTTCATTTGGAGCAAAGCTATATGAGCCCTCACCCAGGTCTGTTAATACGCCATCAGTACCTTCATAAGTGATACCTTCAACAGTTAGGTTATCACCTTCAACGTCTGTCGCGCCTGTAAGCAGATCCGCGTCAGTGAACTGAAGAGTACCGTCTTCTGCAATACTGAACTGTTGATCTTGAGGAACTGGTAGATCGTTAACTGGGTTAACCGTAAGGTCTGCTGAAGCTTGAACCGTATTGGTGCCATCTGAGATATCGAAGCTGATATCAATGTCACCATTGAAGTTCTCATCTGGCGTGATGGTAAAACTGCCATCATCGTTTTGAGTAACTGTTGCATCACCGCCAACTGTTAGGCTGCTAGCCGTTAGGTCATCACCTTCAACATCTGATGCTTGAGAAAGTAGCTGTTCTTGGCCTATACGAATTGAACCGTCTTCGTCCACTGAATAAGCTAAGTCACCCGACACTGGCGCATCATCAACCGCGGTAACACTTACATCGATGTTCGCAGAGACTGTATCTGTACCATCTGATACATCAAAACCGAAGTTTACATCGCCGTTGAAGTTTTCATTCGGAGCAAAGGTGTAAGTACCATTACCGTTGTCGGTAAAAATACCGTCGCCGCCATCGTAGGTCACACCTTCAACCGTTAGGTTGTCGCCTTCAATGTCCGTTGCACCTGTTAACAGATCTGCATCAGTGAAGATGAGTGTACCGTCTTCTTCAACGCTGAATTGTTGATCTTGAGGAACGGGCAAATCATTAACTGGGTTAACCGTCAGGTCTGCAGAGGCTTGAACTGTGTTGGTACCATCTGAGATATCAAAGCTGATATCGATGTCGCCATTGAAGTTCTCATCTGGCGTGATGGTGAAACTGCCATCATCGTTCTGAGTAACTGTTGCATCACCGCCAACTGTTAGGCTGCTAGCCGTTAGGTCATCGCCTTCAACATCTGATGCTTGCGATAAAAGCTGCTCTTGGCTTAAACGAATCGAACCGTCTTCGTCCACTGAATAAGCTAAGTCACCCGACACTGGCGCATCATCAACAGCGGTAACACTTACATCGATGTTCGCAGAGACTGTATCGGTACCATCTGATACATCAAAACCGAAGTTTACGTCACCGTTGAAGTTTTCATTCGGAGCAAAGGTGTACGTACCATTACCGTTGTCGGTAAGAATGCCGTCACCGCCATCGTAGGTCACACCTTCAACCGTTAGGTTGTCGCCTTCAATGTCCGTAGCACCTGTTAACAGATCTGCATCAGTGAAGATGAGTGTGCCATCTTCTTCAACGCTGAACTGTTGATCTTGAGGGACTGGTAGGTCGTTAACTGGGTTAACTGTTAAATCTGCTGATGCTTGAACCGTATTGGTACCATCGGAGATATCGAAGCTGATATCGATGTCGCCATTGAAGTTCTCATCTGGCGTGATGGTGAAACTGCCATCATCGTTCTGAGTAACTGTTGCATCACCGCCAACTGTTAGGCTGCTAGCCGATAGGTCATCACCTTCAACATCTGATGCTTGCGATAAAAGCTGTTCTTGGCTCAAACGGATAGAACCGTCTTCGTCCACTGAGTAAGCAAGGTCACCCGATACTGGCGCATCATCAACCGCCGTTACACTCACATCAATGTTTGCGGACACCGTATCAGTCCCGTCAGACACATCGAAGCTGAAGTTTACATCGCCGTTGAAGTTTTCATTCGGAGCAAAGGTGTAAGTACCATTACCGTTGTCGGTAAAAATACCGTCGCCACCATCGTAGGTCACACTTTCAACCGTTAGGTTGTCGCCTTCAATGTCCGTTGCACCGGTTAGTAGATCTGCATCAGTGAAAACAAGCGTGCCGTCTTCTTCTATTTCAAAGGTTTTATCTTCTGGTACAGGTGCATCATTAATAGGACGAACCGTTAAATCAATTGCGCTGCTTACGGTTTCTTGACCGTCACTAATATCAAAAGTAAGGTCAAGCTCACCATTAAAGTCAGCGGAAGGTACAACTGTGAATGTACCGTCACCATTGTCTTGAACCGTTGCATCTGCGCCGACTTGAACGTTTGAAGCAACCAGCTCATCGCCATCTACATCACTTGCGTATTCGAGT
This sequence comes from Vibrio sp. L3-7, assembly GCF_963898195.1. Lineage (NCBI taxonomy): Bacteria > Pseudomonadati > Pseudomonadota > Gammaproteobacteria > Vibrionales > Vibrionaceae > Vibrio > Vibrio sp. L3-7. The sequence goes on from NZ_CAWQUW010000012.1 coordinate 201,034, forward strand.
AATTGTTCTTGAGTGAATGTTATGGATCCATCTTCATCGATGATGTAAGCCAGGTCTTGTTGAGCTTCTGGTGCATCATTTTCACTTTCCACTTTGATTTTAAACGTTTCGCTTACCGTCTCAGAATCAAAGTCATCTTCTACTTCACTGATAGTCCCTTCGTCAGAAGCTTGAACATCAACGGCGAATGTCTCTTCTACCGTTTGTGAATCGAGATCATCACCGACTTGTTGCTCACCAGAGTTAGAAGAATCAGCACTAGGCGCAGCTGACGTTGTTACTGCTTGGCCTTGTTCTTCATTACCTTCAGCGCTCGAAGCACCTCCAGAACCTGCGGTATTTTCACCACCGACAGCTTGAGCGCCAGCACCCGCTCCGCCCCCACTACCGGCAGCATTCTCTGAGCCAGCTTCAGAAGCCGCACCACCGACTACATTGGATTGAGCTACATCTGAATCACTACCACTTTCTGGCGTCTCTTCTTGAACAGCCCCACCAGAAGCAGACGCATCTTCTGCATTACCTGCGCCACTTGGGTTGTCTTCTAGCGCTTGGTTGATTTCATCTGCCGCATCCGTGTTTTCAGCACCCGTCGCGATTGTCGACGCAATCGTATTCTGTTGATTTTGTTGATTCTGCTGTTGGGAGGGCGTACCCGCGTCGTTCGTGTCCGTTTGTTCTACCGCGTCATTTAGATCTTCGTTTTGGTTGTTTTGGTTATTTTGGTTATTTTGGTTATTTTCGCCTGCCATTACAGCCTCCGTTGCGACTAGCTAACTGATCGTATTTAGAGGCATTAAAGGACACCATTTTGAAAAACCAAGTTTTTATACAACTTTTTTCATATTTTTCTTTTTATACATAAAGAATGAAAAAAAATTTGAAAACTGTCTTTAAAGATCCTTAGTTATTGTCATTAAAGCAATTAAGGCAGTGGAATGATGATAGACATGACGAATTTGTTGCGTTCAATCGGCAACAACCACAAAGGGCTGCAATTGTTGTTAGGCGACTTTTATCAAGATTTTTCAGACGCAGATATGAACATAGATACTCTCCATGACAAGCAGCGTTTTGATGAGCTCAGCAGTTACTCAAAAAAACTGAAAAGCATCTTAACTTTGCTCTGTGACCAAGACCTACCACCCAAGATGGCCAAATTGGAACATTTGAGTAAACACCACTTCCCTGCGCCTGAAGCGCTTTTAGAGGATGTAAAAACTGAGCTACAAAACGTCAATCGACAGATCAATCACTTGTTGGATATTAAGGAAGTAATAGATGACAAGTCATCGAGGTAGGTCATGAGCAATAACCAAATAGAGCATCACCTTAGAAAAGCGCTCGTTTCTAATAACGAAGCGTCTAAGGTAACAGCGGATGACACCATCGTGCTCGCCAGTGCCATGACCAGCGTTCACAAAACGTTGCTCATCATCTTTCTGCTCGCTTTGGTCGCTATCGCTGTAGCGTCACAAGCACGTATCGACATTGTCGTTTCTGTGCGCGGTGAATTGCTACTGGAATCCGACGTCGAGAAAGTTCAACACTTAGAAGGCGGCATATTGGAAGAGATGTTAGTCCGAAAAGGAGAAGTTGTTTATGAAGGACAACCAATCGCACGAATACGCTCATTAGACCGCAACACACAACTCGATACCGTGAATACCGAAATTACTCAGCTAGAGCTAGACAAAATTCGTTATGAAAGCCTACGTGACATGATCGAACCAAACTTCGCTTCTTACATCGAAAAGTTTCCGGAACAAGTTCAGGTAAACATGAATACGTGGCAGCAAGAGTTCTCTAAAAACCGCTCTAACGAAGAGCTCATTACACACGATATTAAACACAAGAGTTCTCTGATTAAATCGATGCTTAAGCGTCGTAAAAGTTCAGAGAACCAACTATCGCTCATTCGCAAACAACTCAACATCAAAAACACGCTTTATAAAGAAGAGATGGCGTCGTATGTCGACGTTCTGAACATGAAAGTACAAGAATCCAATATGGTACGTGAGATTGAAAACCTCGATGAGTCGGTCATGAATGAACGTTTTCAGCTCGACAAACTTGAAAAGCAGCACCGAGACTTGGTTGAGAATCGAAACTCAGAATACCAAGCACAAATCATTCAGGCGAATAAAGACCTCAAGCTTAAACGAATCTTACAACCACAACATTCCGACAAGGTTGATCGATTAGTCGTCTACTCTCCGGTTGATGGTGTGGTCGATAAATTGCACTTCAACTTCCGATCGGCAGTAATTCCACCAGGTGAGAGTATCGCTGATATTGCACCGATTAATAACTCCCTACACGGAGAAGCAAAGATCCCTCGTAAAGACATGGGTTTTGTTGAAATTGGTCAGGCTGTGAAAGTAAAAATGGACACTTATAACTTTGCAAAATACGGATTTGTTGAGGGAACGATCGCCTCAATCAGCCGTTCATCATATGAAGAAGAAGATGCCGAATTCTATTTAGCCGAGATCGAAATTGACCGAAACTTTCTTGAGCGAGGAGGCACACAATACAAACTATCGCCTTACATGGAATTTACCGCCGATGTAAAAACAGGCTCGCGTCGCGTAATCGAATACGCAGCGAAACCTGTGATGTCTGCCATTGAAGATGCATTCGATGAGAGGTAGTCAATGAGCGGAAAACCTTCATACAACATTTCAGTTCCAGCGCTACGTCTTAGCATAGGGTTTAGCGTGGTATTAGCCACGCTCGCTTTCTATTTATACTTTTCTTGGTCAAAAGTAGATTCAGTAGCGCAAGTGCAAAGTGCCCCACTGCTCATACAAGCTCAGAAGCTTAATCAGACCATAGAACAAGATATTCAAACTCTGCAGCAGTGCTTAAGTACCGACACTTGTGGTACTAACGAATTCAATCTAGTTAACTTGAAGCGTGAAATAGATGAATTTCGATCTTTAGCCTCTTTGAACAAAACTGAGTTCAGTTTGGTTGGAGCAACTGAATACACGCAACTGGAATTAGCGATTAACCGCTTCTCCGATAGCGCTAAAGCACGTACCGATGTACTCGATTTATATCTATCACTGACCAACAACTATCTACAGATGGATGACAACTACCGCACCATGTTTAACAACCATGCGAGCGATTTGATGTCTGAGAAAAACGAGTTCTTTGTTTGGTTGTTTATGGTGGTCGTAATACTGGCCGTGATAACGGTTCTATCTAACGCAGTCGCCATGTTGAAGCTGAAAAAATCCAGCTCTAACGAACGCGAAATCGACTACGAGTTCGATGCACTATATCAAGAACTAAAACAGTTAGATTTACAAAGGCTTGAAGAGCTTCTTAATGAAGTGAGTATCAATCCCAAACAGCGTCAGATCTACTCCCATCTAAAACTGATCTTCAGTAAATTGGAAGACCAAAAGCGCAATAACGATCTCTACAAACAGTTGTATGCACTCATCGGCTATGAGATTCGCGGAATCACCAATACCATTAACGGCGGTGTCCAGTACCTCGTTCAAGAAACCGATGAAAACGGCGTGTTGATGGCGAAGGACATTACCTCTGCATGTAGCACCCTATCTGAGCTAGCAGAAAACTATAATCGATTGATTTCACAGGGTACGGAAAGCAAGTCGAAAGAGTTTTCTCTGCTGAGCGTGTTATCTGAATTGATGATTCATATCAGCGCCAAAGTTCAGAGGAACGAAGGTCAACTTGACTGCTTTATTTCCGACAACTTACCTAATCGTGTTGAAGGCCAATCTACCAGCTTGTTCTGGATCTTGTTCCTGCAGCTTTCTAATGCCATCCAACTCAAATCAAACAAGAAGTTGTTCGTGACAATAGAGTCTGGCGCAGCTTCGGATATGGAAAATACGCGTGTCACCATCAACCTTAATTTCCTTTCAACGTTAGATGTCTCTGTCGCCAAGCTCAATAAGCTCCATTGGAGCGATCATAAACACCATACTGCTAACACAGACGACTTAGCGAAAAGCGTATTAAAAGATTACGGGTATTACGAAAGTCACTGGTTCCAATCGGGTACACAGGAACGTTTTCAGATCGAGCTTGATCTCAAGGCGAAGAATTTCCATACAGAGAAAACACGCTTCGATGGCAAACGTTTACTGCTGTGCGCCAATACACAAGTTCGTATCGATGTAATGAAGAAAATGCTCAACAACTTGGGGCTTGATATCACTGAAATCCGCACTGCAAATGAGTTGTTTTCAGCGGCGAAGACCTTTGGTGAGTACGATGCCATCATGCTGACCGATACCTTTGAACCTAACAAGCTGCCATCACTGAGCAAAACGGTGAAATCTCAACTTAAGAATCATCCAAATACCAAGCTGTTGCTATCAGTAACCAATACTCAGCATGCACAAGAGTGTCACAGCTTCGTCGATAAGATCATCAACTCCCCTGCGATTCCTTATGAGTTTATTCCGAACTTACTCACCATTATGGAAGCAGAAGCATCAGAAGAGCAGATGGAAAACAGTTCATTCCTTATCGTAGAGGATGACCGAGTTCAACAAATCTTACTTAAACGAATCCTCACCAAACAAGAGTATGAACCAGACACGGTTGGCGATGGTGCCGACGCAGTTGAGCACTTTATGAATAAACGTTCTGACATCATCTTCATGGACTGCATCATGCCAGGTATGGGCGGCATTGAAGCGACCAAACGCATTCGCCAGTTTGAACAAGAGAACGAGAAAAACCCTTGTACCATCATAGGGGCAACCGCATTGACCAGCAGTAACGAACACCAGGCTTGTATTGAAGCCGGAATGGATTACGTGATCAGCAAACCTTACAAAAGCGACCAAATCATCAAGGTGATCAACAAGTATGTGGCGGTACAGAAACTTAACTAGCAGCATTATGGCTGCGCTTGCATTCAGCACAACACCTTCAGCATCGGCGACGACCCTGCTTGAGGCGGTAGAGCTCGGCCTACAAAACAGTCTTTCTCTTCGTGCGAGCAACAAAGGGGTTGAAGAAAACGAGTACAACATTGGCGTCAGCCGATCTAAGTTTCTCCCTTCGCTTAATGGTGCCGCCGATACCACCTGGAACGAAAATGAAACCTTGTTATCAAGTGTGCCTGATGAGACCTCAAGCTATAACTCAAACAGCTACAGTCTTTCCCTTTCCCAATCAGTATTCAACCTTGGCGATATTTTCAAATACGGAACAGCAAAGCTCGACTTCAATATTGAAGAGATTAAACATGAGAACAAAATTCAAAGCACTATTTCGGAAATCGGTTCACAGTATTTTGAATACCTGAAAAACAACGCTCAAATCAAAGCGACTAAGGTTGAGCTTAAATCGTCTGAGACTCGTGAACATCAGATGCGACGTAACGTAGAGCTAGGAAATACAGCGGCCAGTGAACTGTACGAAGTTATTGCTCAAAAAGAAGGTGTGTCGAATCGATTAAGAACCTTGCAGAAAGATCGTCGTGTCATTCTTAACGGGCTGTCTATTCAAATTCAGTACCCTATTACGCCATCACAAGATATATATGAAAGTGTCCCGTTAAAGGAAATAAATGAAACCGAACAGCGCACGATCATGGATCAAGCCTTAAAGCTCAATAACGACTTGTTAGTAGCAAAGAAAAACGTCGAAAGAAGCCGAAGAAGCTTAAAAGAAAGCGGTTCGAACTTCTTACCTACCGTTTCGCTTTCAGCCAGCTATCGTCACGATGATGCCAATAACTACGACAAAACCGACATAACAGCGACCGGCGAAAGCAACTCAACAAGCGTAGGGCTGAATCTCGCTGTACCTATCTTGTCAGGTGGTTCTGACTACTATGGATATCAAAGATCTTCAACTGCCATTGAAAGAACTGAATTGCTTTACCAAGACTCGCTATACACCACACGCAACAGCGTTAACACCTCAGTTCTCAACATTAACGATTTCTCACAGTCTATAAGCAGTTACGAAAACATCATTCGCGCTAATTATGCCTCTTACAAAGGTATCCAAAGGGCGTACCAGTTAGGCACGCGTACTATCACCGATTTGCTTGCCGCAGAAAGTAAATTGTTCAGCGCGTTAAGAGACTATGAAAGCGCACGTTACGACTACATCATCGAAACCATCAAGCTTGAGCAGGTTAAAGGCGTGCTTTCCGTGCAGTCTATAGAGAGTGTTATGCAGCTAATGAGTGACATCGAAGGTCGAAACAAGCAAGAATTAGTGCCTAAACACCTGCTCTCAACGTCGTCTTTGAGAAAAGGAGTTAGCAATGCAAACTGAGCAATTTTCTCAAAAAATCAACATGGCAGATAAATGCTATCTGACTTTCTCGACAATCATTTCAACGCTATTTGGTTTGGTGCTGCCCTTCTCGATTCTGATCATTTTCGACCGAGTCTTGCCCAACCAAGCACAAGACACGTTGTTCTTGTTGTTCGCGATTATCTTGATTTCCATCTTCCTCGACTACCATCTGAAAAGTCAGGAAGAGAAGATTTCTTCCGTAATCATGAGACAGTTTGAGACCAATTTAACCAACAAGGTATTCCAATCCATTTGTTTGGCTGAAATCTCCAAATTTCGCCGCTTAGAACCTGGTGAATACCTAGAACGGATCTCAACCATTCCTGAGCTGAAAACCTTCTTTGGTGGAGAGTCGGTTCGAGCCCTGATAAACCTTGCCGTCAGCGTGATAACCATCCTCATCATCGGCCTAATTAACATATGGGCAGGCGTTACACTTCTGATTGCCTCGGTTATCTTAGCTATTTTCGCTTGGAGCCTGTCTAAACAAAAGATTGGCAGCCTACAAAACAAGTCTGATATTGAAGGTTTAACGACGTCCAAAATCATTGAAATCATCTCTAGTCCACTTGATATTAAAGCGCGAAACATGGAATACCGAGTTGAAAGTTTGATGACACAGATGGTCGAAGAGCGTGAAGTTGAGAACATCAAATATGAACAAATTGAATCGAATTTTGGTTTGATCTTGGCGCTGATACAACAACTCTCGATTGCTTGTGTGGTTGTGGTTTTAGCAACCGCGGTTATCAACATGGAATCAAGCCAAGGCATCATGGCGGCAATCATTATGCTGACCAACCGTTACTTCGCGCCTTACCAACAAGTAATGCGTACTGCGAGCCGCTGGGAATTAAACAAACTCCATATACAACGTATCGCGGAACTGCTTGAACTGGCAGCCTCTGTTGAGCATCAACATGAAACAACAGAAGTTGAACGTATTTCAATCAAGTACTCTGACAAACAACGTATCGAGTTTGAACTAGGACAAGCCTACCTGCTCACAGGTAAGAGTGGTGCAGGCAAGACACACTTAGCCAACTGTATTACGCGACAAAACAATGATAGCAAACTAGAAATAATGATTAACGACACGCGTCTAGATGATGTTAACTACAACGTGTGGCGCAACAGCGTGCTAATGGTAGATAAAACCAGTTCGTTCGTAGAAGGATCCATTATTGATAATCTGACCTGCTTTCGACCGAGTTTGAATAACACTGCGTTTGCGTTATGTGAAACCATGAACATCAAAGCACAAATAGATGCCCTGCCGGCCGGCTTTTACACTGAAATCAAAGGCCATATGCGCAATCCATTCTCGCGCCAAGTCGGTTACGCTTTGTTGTTAGTCCGCGCTCTGCTCGCCAGTAAACGCGTCTTAATATTCGACGACATCGATTGTGTCTTTGATGATGAATTTGCGCGCGTGGTGTTAACCAGTACCGCTTATCGTGCCAATGACAAGATCCTGATTATCGCCAGTAATAAAATGGACAAACTTAACCATCGCCTCAAACGTGTCAAACTTACGGGAGGTGAATAATGAGTATCCTAGTAGACTTCAACAATGTTCCACAGCGCGTAGCAGATTTTGAATCAAGCGGGTATGACGAGCGCTACAGCCAATCACCTCTGATTCGAGGTTTGGCCTACACCCTGATAGCACTTGAATGGGAAGGGACTCCTTCTATCCTCAGTGACGCCTTTATTCCAAAACCGAAAGACAGCGATAGCTTTACCGCAACCATAGAACGCCTAGGGTATCGCTGTGATGTCACTAAACTTAAAACACTCGAGAATATCGATAAGCACCCTCACCCATGCTTTATTGAGATAGAAAACCTTAATGCCATCTTTTTGGGGACCAAGGATGGCAAGTTGCTTTTGTTCGATTACACGAACAACAACACCATTGAATATCCAATGTGTAAGAAGCCCTGCTTATTGATTGCAATTAGTGAATATTCTCGTCTGTTTCGCGAACCCCCACCCGAATCCCAAGATAGAAGTAATTGGATAAAATACGCTTTTTACCGCTACAACAATGAACTCAAAAGCCTAATCATCCTAAGCTTTGTGATCAGTATCTTAGGAGCGTTGCAGCCTTTCTTCATTATGAGCGTGTATAACTTCGCACTCACCTCGAGTTCTCAAGCAACGCTCTATTGGTTGACCTTGTTTGCCGTCATTGTTGGTTTCTCGGAATACTTCTTTAAAAAGATGCGGGTCAACATCATTGCGACCTCCGGTAAAGATCTCGCGGTGCACATATCCCAAGCCGTAATATCGAAGCTTCTTTGGCTGCCCTACGCGATGACATCAACCGCTGGCGTTTCATCCCAGTTAGCTCGTTTGAAAGATATCGACACCTTCCGTCGATTAGTGACTGCAGAATCCACCCTAAGCTACTTTGATATGCCATTTGTGATTGTATTCATCATTGCGATTGCTCTGATGTCTGGCACCGCAGCTCTTGTGGTGATGGGCGGCTTAATCTTGATGTTGGTGTTCTGTGTGTACTCACGCTATATCTACTCACAAGCCACATCCAAAAGCTCTCGAGCTAACGCGATGGTGTCTTACCAATGGAATGAAATTCTTCGTGGCATCAAGACCATTCAAGGCTTGCCTCTACTGCGTGTGGTTCAATCTCGCTTTAGCGCTTCGCATATGCAAAGTACCAGTGATGCCGAGAACGTAGCTGTGACAAACAGTAAAATTCAGGCTGCGGGCGGTAGTTTAATTCAGGTGATTGGTACTGCCAGTATCGTGACTGCAGTAATTGGGGTAATGGAAGGCACTTCAGATGCTGGCGCCATGCTCGCGACCGTTATTCTGGTTTGGAAAGCATTAGGCCCGATCATGGGCATCTATAACTCAATTTCTAAGTTTCAATCCATAAAGGCGTCATCGGCACAGATAAACAATTTAATGTCGATGAATGACGACAAGCTAACGCTAGAGAAAAGTCCGCCTATTCGCCTGTTCCAAGGCAGCATTGTGGGCAGTGGGGTGAGCCACCGTTACACCGGGGCCGCAACAGGCTTAACCAACCTTGGTTTCAAAATTCCACCCAGTGCAAAAGTGGTCATCTGTGGCCCGACAGGTTGCGGAAAAACAACGTTAATTTCTATCATTGCAGGGTTGGAAGATCGCTATCAAGGCGCAGTGTCCGTCGATGGTTACAACATTAAGCAATTTAACAGTTATCGATATCGTACATCGATTAACTACATCCCTTTTAATCTACACATTTTTGAGGGCTCTTTAGAAACCAACTTCATTCTACACAATGGGCTCATTCCAACAGATAAGATGCAAGAGATGGTGAGCTTCTTCGAGTTAGATGAATGGCTACCAGAAGGCTTAGCAACACAATTAAGCGTGGATAAATGTAAAAGTCTTCCCAACGGAATTCAGCAAAAACTGCGCTTAGCGCTTGGCCTAGGTAACTGTGAGCAATCTCTGATCATCATTGATGAACCGTTCAACGGCTCTGAAAATGAAAATGCACAGTATTTTAATCGTTTGTTCACCGATAAACTTCTGAATAAAACGGTGATTTTTTCCACCAATGATCCTGGTTTGATTGCCACATCAAACATGAGTTTAGTCTTAGAATCAGACGGGAATTTGAAATATTTTGGCTTAACAGACAAATACTTAAACAGTTTGAGTTAAAACTTCAACGCTTATTCACAATTCACTCTTTAGATAAATGGATGTAATTGACAAATTCATAAGTGAGAGGGATGATTCAGTCTCAAAACATTGGTAACAAGGAAGCAAATGTACACTTTCGTTGCAGACAAGCTTGATGTAGCGTACTTATCCGCGATTCCTGAAGGTCATCAACTTCAGGACTGTGACGTACCCGAAGAAGAAATCGAACTCAGAGAGATCGTTGAAGTTTGGTACGTGTGTGCATTCCTACCCGCTTTCAATCTTAAGAAAATTGACATCGCAAACAAAGCCGAGCTGTCCGTCATACAAACACATGCTTTGAATAACGATACAAATACGCTCGCTTTTTTATTAAAAAACAGAGCATATCGTGCCGCGCTAAAGCGAATGCTAGGAATTTGGACATTAGAGCCTTCAGCAAAAACGGTGTTAGAACAGCTTCTATTTGAAGTAACTCAAGACAAAAATCGTGCTCATTAGCGCGTCTTTTAGGTTACTCATCAATAAGCATAAAAAAATAAACCGACTGCCAATCGCTATAAACCACTAAAAACAGAATCCATTTCAAAATAAGCTCTGGAATCACAAGAACTTATACCCCTCCCACACTTCCACTAAATTTACAGTTTCAAAGTTTCCATATCATCATTTTTATTCTACTGTTTTGATATAAAAACAGTTGGATGGATCCTTATATGGCAATTACGGTCTGGAATAACCTTTCAGTCAAACATAAACTCTTTGGCTTAGTTTTACTTCCCATTTCACTACTGCTCTTTCTTGCTGGCAGACAAGCTTTTATCTTGACGACTCAGTTAACCGACTTTGAGCGAACGAATCAGTTATCAGCCTATCTTCAAGATATTTCGGTCTTGTATCGAAGTACATCAGCTTCTAGCCCTGAAGAGTTCGCGATGCAAAGCAGCCAAGTAAAGGCAGAATTAAAAAACCTATCCCCAATCATTTTTTTAGATGCTGCTGATGAGATGAATCAACTTGTTGCTGATTTTAACGAAGCGACCCTTTCTACGATGCAAGCTACCGACAGTTACGATAAATTGGACGCACTTGAATGGCAGAGCGATTTGTACAAACAATTACTGCTAGAGGTTGAAAAAGTCCCATTTGAAAACACCAAGCGGGAAATTCAACAACACCTCACGGCCTTGCAACAACTTGAATGGTTGATGTTTTGGTCGAACGAGGAATTCAAACTCGGTACCTCATTGATTGAGATATTCCAAAACAGCCAAGAGTACGATCCTGAACTTGCAGAGCAAATCGAAACATTGAGCGAAAGACAACAACTGTTTTTAGAACGCTTTGTTTCGTTGAATGCAAACGAACATCAAGTATCTTTAATGGTTGAAGTATTTAGAAATGATGTTTTCGCTCAGAGTCAAGAAATCAGAAGCGCTCTGCTAGACCTCAACGCAATCAGCCAACTTACACCACAAGAAATCTCTGTTGGCCTAGAAGCGATGAGTGCTCGACTTAACTTGTTGCAAAGCCTTGGAGGGGTAATTAAACAGGAATTCCAAACAGAAGTTGCTCAAGCGATTTCAGATGCCCAAATGGAACGAACACTGTTTATCTCCATCGTCGCCTTACTCGCCACCATTGTTATGGGCTTAACCTTGAGTCTGGCAAGACAAGTGACGAATAATCTTGGACTCGTCCTTAATTTTTTAAAAAGCGAAAACGATGAAACCCGCCCCTCTCTGGAAAAACTGATTCAAGGTAAGGATGAACTCAGTCTTTTTGCTCAACAGGTAGAACGACTAACCATCGAAAGAGAACACGCCAAAGAAAAACTAACCCTAGCAAAAGAAGACGCAGAAAAAGCGAAAGACCACGCCATACAAGCTAGCAAAGCTAAAAGTAGTTTCTTGGCCAACATGTCTCATGAAATTCGAACCCCTCTCAATGGCGTCATTGGTATTTCAGAAATACTGGCTGATACACCACTGACACCAACACAACGAGATTACGTTGATACCATTGAAACCTCATCTCAACTATTACTCAGCTTAATCAACGACATCTTAGACTTTTCTAAGATCGAATCCGGCATGCTGCTTATCAGCCCACATTCAGCATCCATTAGAGAGTCGATATATGACATCGCTTCTATCGTTGCACCAAAAGCAAAAGAGCAGAAAGTTTTGGTTAACGTCGATATCAGTCCAGACACCCCCGCTCGAGTGATGATAGACGATCATCGATTAAGACAAATCTTAATGAACTTTATGTCTAATGCGGTGAAATTTACTGCCGAAGGTGGGGTGACATTATCCATCCAGACTCTCAGCAATACTGAAAACAACGTGACCATTAGATTCGCAGTTAGGGATACCGGTATTGGTATCGATAGACAGCAGCAGAAACAGATATTCGAACCCTTTGCTCAAGAAGATGATTCAACTACACGTCAGTTTGGTGGCACGGGGCTTGGCCTGGCGATTAGTACGCAATTAGTTGAACTGATGGGTGGTCAGATTCAACTCGATTCCGTTAAAGGTGAAGGCAGTTGTTTCTACTTCGATTTAGAGTTACCCGTTGACTTAATGCTACCGAAGCCAAGCATCGCAACTGCCGATATTTACGTACTTGGTAACGAGAACGAGCTATCTAGACGCATAGAATGCGACCTCAATCTTTATGGTCTAAAAGTTACTCAGCAAACAAGTGATACGGTTGCAATAACAGAACAACTCGCTGCTCAAAAGCACAATAAACCAATCACTGTTGTTTTTGCTGAAGACGATGCGTTCCAAGCCAGTGACTACTCGAATGACTTGGACAAGCTGCATCAGAATGGAATCACTATTTGTCTAATTCGTTCATTTCTTAGCGAGCCAGCCGATATCGGAGACTGTGTTACAGCACAAGTATCGCAGCCCCTACTCGGCTTGCGGTTAATTAAAGCGGTTGAACTTTGTGATACACAAGGTCTAGCTGAATTATCAGAGGCTAGCCAAGCACCTTTAGAGATACAGCATAAAATTCTTATCGTCGAAGACAATAAAATTAACCAGAAGATCGCTGGTCTTCATGTTGGAAAAAGTGGTTTCGAATTTGAGTTTGCTAACAACGGCCAAGAAGCCATAGACAAGTTCACAGCAAACCCTCATTACGCTGCGATCCTGATGGACTGCATGATGCCCGTTATGGATGGTTTTGAAGCAACGAGTAATATTCGACGAATTGAACAAGAAACTAAGGCTACACGCCGTATTCCGATCATTGCCTTAACCGCCAGTGTTATTGATGACGACATTCAAAAATGTTTCGACGTAGGTATGGACGACTACGTACCAAAACCTTTCAAGTTCGAAATGTTAAAAGAGAAAATACTCACCGCAGTAGAAGCAATGCCGCTTCCTAGCGGGCATATCCCTCCTGCTACATCAAAAGCTTCAACCATAGCCCCGATTCACAATGCTAATTCAGCTAAACCAACGTTACCGGAAGAAGTCGACCAACAAACAGTGCCAACTAAATCCGAAAGAATATTGTTAGTTGAAGATAACCGGGTTAATCAGAAAGTGGCATCTGTAATGTTAACTAAAGCGGGATATGCATTTGAAATTGCTGAGAACGGGCAAATCGCCGTTGATATGTATCAAAACGACAGTAGCTTCGACATTATTCTCATGGATTGCATGATGCCAGTTATGGACGGTTTCACAGCGACAAAAGAGATAAGAGAGCTCGAGAAAAATCTAGGTTTAAGAAAGACGCCTATTATCGCGTTAACGGCCAGTGTTATCGATGATGATATCCAAAAATGCTTTGATTCGGGTATGGATGGATACGTAGCGAAGCCAGTGCGAAAAGAAAAGCTATTCCACCAAATAGAAAGTGCGACTTGTTAGGAGAAACCAATGGATTGGATCAGAACGATTAACGCACTCTCTCGCAGAGTTGTGCTACCAACCGCAATTGGGCTGTTAGGGAGCTTACTCCTTTTCACCCCAGCGCATGCAGCGGAAGATTACGCCATTTTTTCTTTAGATTCTGGTTTTGAAGAGATATCAATAAACAAAGCCAGAAAGCTATATCGAGGAAAAACCAAACGCCTGAACGGCAAGCGAGTAGAACTATCAGATTGGCCTGAAAACAGCACCGAAAGAGAAGATTTTTATCAGCTGTTACTTGGGAAAAATGCAGCTCAAATGAACGCGCATTGGGCTGGCTTATCTTTCTCAGGGAAAGCGCGTTATCCAAGAGAGATCAAACAGGCTTCAGCTGACAGCTTAGTTAATTGGCTGGACGACAAACCAAATCGTATTGGTTACTCACCGCTCTCTTCAGTTCCTCAAAATGCCAACGTTCTATACGTTATAAGTTCGGAGAAATAACATGAAAAAAATAATCACGTCAGTGCTATGTGCTTCAATTGCCTCTCCGGCCTTTGCCATTATTGAACTTACCGATAATTTGTCATTAAGCGGATTTGGCTCTACGTCTTGGGCAAAATCAGATAACGACAATCCTTTAATCATTAACCGCGGTTTTACTGATGAAAACTGTTATGACTGTGATACCACGTTTGGCGTTCAGTTAGATTACTACTACAACTCGTTCAGAGCCTCAGTACAAGTTGTCAAACCACCACAGTTTGAATGGAGTGACCCACAGTTAGAATGGGCTTACGTCGGCTATGAGTTTAATGACTTCGATGTCAGTGTAGGGCGATTAAGACTTCCACTTTTCCTTGCATCTGAGTATTACTATGTGGGTCAAGCCTACATGACAGCTAGACCGCCTACAGAGGTCTATAACAGCGTACTTGGCATCACGGCTTTCAATGGTATCAAAGTGAGCTGGACTCATGATGTAAGCGATGAAGCGACCCTATTACTCTCCCCATTCTTCGGTATAAAAGACAATAATGAAGTTGATTTCAATTCGACAACCGAGCTTGAGTTTGAAACCAATCGAATGTTCGGAGCGAACCTGCAGCTTAGTGGTGAAGATTACCGTTGGAACTTATCTTTCCTAGATTCAAATTTTGATCAAACGGTTAAAATCAAAAACATTGGCTCTCTTCCAACAGATGACAATCAGCATATCCAACTTTGGTCTTTGGGTGCAGAATATGAATTTGGTCAAGCTGTGCTTTCAAGTGAGGGGCAAATTAGCGACTTCTCATCATCGATGTATGCAAGTTTGGGCTATAGATTAAGTTCATTCACTCCCTATGTAGTTTACGGAGCAGAGTTTGATTCACACGAGCACCTAACAGGAAACAGCTACCTAATTGGTGTGGATTACGATGTGTTACCAAACGTCTCTATCAATGGTGAAGTGCAATATTTTGAAGCTCGTAAAACAAACGGGGCGTTTGTAGAAGATTTTAACGCACTCACTGGCTTTGATGATAAAGATGCGGTGCTCTACACCATCATGCTAAGTTTCGTTTTCTAACCTAGAATTAAACAATCGTCATTCAAATCAAAGCCCAAGATAACCACTCTACCTTGGGCTTTTTTATCGCTGTAATTTTTCAGTCCAACCTATCGAAACATAAACCATAACTATCGTTTCAATGGTGAATATTGAGATGGTTTTATTCCAATGTCAGAGCCGTCAACATTGTGTCAAAAGGCTGCAAACTCACGAACTTCACTCCCATTGCTCGGTCAACTTCACAGCAAATAAAAAGACACCTTAAACGGAGAACGCATGCGAATAGCGACTTTATCTTTAAGTTTGGTTTCAGCGGTCGGTTTCGCGGCCGAGCCAAATCCTTTTCCAATTACGCCAGATGAAAGTGGCGAAGAGTTTATGGTAAGTGCAACTAACCCATACGTGAGTAGTACTGGGTATTCGATACTCAAAAAAGGTGGTAATGCCATTGATGCAATGGTGGCGATGCAGATGACCATGTCGGTCGTAGAACCAGATATGACGGGAATCGGCGGTGGTACTTTCGCTCTGTTTTACCAGCAAGACAAAGACCAGTTTCTTGCACTCGATGGGCGTGATGAAGCCCCTTCAAGCGCCACACCCGATATGTTCATCGAAGATGGTGAAGCGCTCAGTCGCAACAAGATTTTAGGCCCTCGTTCTGTTGCTATCCCTGGCACACTTCGCTTGCTTTATAGCGCTCATCAACAATACGGAAAAATGCCTTGGTCTGAACTAGTTCAACCCGCCATAGATCTCGCAAGCAAAGGCTATGCGATGAACAGCTACACCTACGACATCGTAGTTCGTGAGCAAGAACGGTTGATTGAAGATCCAGAAATCAAAGCACTCTATTGGAATAGCGACGAGATTAAGCCAACAGGCACTTTAATGAAAAACCCAAAACTTGCCTATACGCTCGCGAACATAGCTCTGCGGGGTGATCAGTATCTCTATGGTGGAGAGTTTGGTAAGCGAATCGTTGAGACGGTTAACAGCCGAATCGACTCAGACCACGCCAAGCTTTCTATTAAAGACTTTGAGCAATACAAAATGAAGCAACGTGATGTTATTGAAAGCGACTATCGTGGCAATAAGATTGTGTCATTTGGCTATCCTGCCTCTGGAGGCGTGATGGTTGCTCAAAGCCTTGAAATGTTAGAAGCCTACGACTTGGCAAGTATGTCGACAACGGATGTTGAACCATGGCGACTAATGACAGAAGCAATGAGAATAGCCAAAGCCGATCGTATCGCTTATGCAGGTGACCCGGATTTCGTTGAGGCACCCGTTACTGCCCTACTAAACAAAGCCTACATCGACGAGCGACGTAAACTCATCCCTGAAAGTGGCATAGCTAAAACCAAACCGAAAGCAGGCAAGTTATCCAATACTGAATACGCTCAGTATCAAGGGTTTGAGAGCCAAGACACTGGGCATATTTCCATTATCGACAAAGATGGTAATGCCATTGCAATGACCAGCACCGTCGGCACGGGAATGGGATCCGGAGTAATGGTCGATGGCGTGATTCTCAATGCACAAATGGCAAACTTTTCTACAAAGCCAACCATCAACGGTAAGCCCACTCAAAACTCCATTGAAGCAGGCAAGCGACCTCGCTCAGCGATAACGCCATTAATGGTGATGGATAAAAAAGACGACCTGCGTTTAGTGGTTGGTTCTCCTGGTAGCTCACAAATTCCGGGGTATGTGTTAAAAACCGTGGTTGGTGTTTTAGATTGGGATCTGTCTGCGCAGGAAGCAATTGACCTTCCAAACATCCAATACGGCACCAAGATCGACCGCACCAAACCTTATGACCCAACAGGTTTATTGGTCGAGAAGAAAACTTACGCTGAAATGTTGGTGCCAGAGTTTATTCAGCTCGGTTATCCAGTACATGTTATTCCTGTGGTCAGCGGCTTGAACGCCATTGAAATCAAAGATGGCAAGATCCATGGCGCAACAGACAGACGTCGTGCATCTAGTTCTATGGGTGAGTAATTAGTCGAAATGAGCAAAGTAATATAGGTGACTAACGATATAGGTGACTAACAATATAAGTGGCCAGCAATAGAAATGGGTAAGTAATGAACTTGCCCACTTTTTCTTTTCCAACCTTTGTTTTGTCTAAGCATTAGGTGAATGCAAAAAAGCCAGTCGAATATATCGACTGGCTTTTAAGCTTATGTGCTCTGATGATCTAAGTTTACGCGGTTAATCTAAACTTACGAGCTTGAGCTCACTCGTTTTTCTTTTAATTGCTCAATAACATAGTCTGGTGCGACTTTACCTAACTCTGTCAGGCAATCATCAGTTTTTTCATTACCGTAACGTACGTAAATATCACAAACCGCGTACAGTTGTTCTGGAGAACCAGAAATCAAATACGCTTTCTCGAACGATTTAGTCGATTTATCGATATCCAACTCTTCTTGTAATACCCCATTGAGATACCAATAGTAGCTGTTGTCTTTTGCAAGGTTAGCGGCGACCTCGATCTCTTGAGCGGCTTGTTTCTTTTCTTCTAAGCGAACTAAAGTCAGTGATTTAGAGTAATGCAGTGCCGCGTTGTTTGGCACTTGCTCAATACCACGATCTAACACCGCAACTGCTTCTTGATCTTTAGTTTGCGCTCTAAAGTTATCTGCATAGCTCAACCAAACTTGGGCGTTGTTGCCATGGGACTGCACTAGCTCAACATAAATAGTTTCCGCTTTTTCCCATTCGTTATGCCAACGTAAAACATCAGCAAACAACAATTGAAACTTTTCAGATTCTTGTGTTTCCAAAAATGTGATTAGCTCAGCAACAGGCTGTTCTATTTGAGCTTTTTGCTCGTCATCTAACGTATTGTAATCACGAACTAAATTGGATGTCGCTGTGTGACGCACCATTGAATCACTGTCTTTTAGCAAAGGAGAAACCAACGCCCAACGGTGCTCCAATTGATATGGTGCAGAACCGATAACCGACGCTTCACGAACTTCAGGGTTTTGATCCTTTAAGCCTCGCGCAACTGCCACCAGCGCATTCTGGCTTGGGTATGATGCTAGCTCCTGCAGCGCGCCAGTGCGGTTTTCAATGGACTGATTCTGATCTTGAGCCATGTAAGACAGCTGTTGAATACGCGTTTGAGTGTCCGTCATTTCGAGCACTTGATTGATATTTTGAGCAGGTGCATCAACGGTTTCTTGAACGCTATTCGCTGCCATCGCAGACGTTGATATCAATGCGGACGTTGAAACCAATAAAGCAACAGCCGTCGCTAAACTCTTCTTCATCATAGTATTACCTTAAACTGGGGAACTTAGCCTGTCCTTAGACTCGTTTCTTATTAAATTAAGGTCTGCTGACCTAAAAAATCCGTTAAAACTTTGTCTCAAACGTCGCTTGTTGCACCTGTTGTGCTCGACGCGCCATCACTATTGAGTCACTGAATTTTCCATGAGCAACGGGATGTCCCATCGCACGAGCGATGTACGCCATCGACTGATCAACATGAGCAAAGAACTTGTGCCAACCGGCACATAAATAGTTCAAGCCCGGTTCACCTGCACGAGTTTTAATAAAGCGATTTTTAGGACACTCTCCATGGCAGGCAAACTTATAGTCACATTGCTGACATTGGCTAGTCAGTGTGCGTGATTTAGCAAAGCCAAATTTCTGTTGGGGCGCGCTGTAAGCGAGATCCTCAAGCTTCTCATGATGAATGTTACCTATCTTGTATTCAGGGTATACATAGTGGTCACATGAAAATACGTCGCCGTTCGGCTCCATCGCCAACCCTTTTCCACATATTTCATTCAAAGTACAAAGAGGATTTGGACGGCCAATCCATGTTTCTAGACTGGCTTCAAAATACTGAACAAACACTTTACCGATGTCGTTCTTCGACCACTCATCAAACACAGAAATAAGGAAATTACCCCACGCCAAGTCTGACACACACCACGATTCCATGATGGAATCTTTATGACCAGGGATCAGACGCTTGTCGCCTTGTTTTAATTGTTCGCTCACTTGAGATGTTTGAGGCGCAACCGTTCTAAAGGTTTTTTGCTCTACGATAGGAATGAACTGCATTTGTGGTGATTTAACTTCATCGCGTAAAAAGCGATACACCTCTAATGCATTTTGGCTGGTTAAATTATTCACACAGGTAAGCGTGGCGAACTTCACTTGATATTTGTGCAGCAGTTCGACTGCCGCCATTACTTGCTTGAATGTGCCACGTCCTGCTCTGTTGGTACGATAGGCGTTATGGAGCATTTCTGGGCCATCAATACTTAAACCGATCAAGAAGTTGTTCTTCGCTAAGAATTGCCCCCAATCGTCATTCAAAAGTGTGCCATTGGTTTGTAGGTCATTTGAAATCAACACACCTTGAGGTTGATACTTCTTTTGTAGCTCAACCACTTTTTCAAAATACGCTAAACCCAGCATGGTCGGTTCACCGCCCTGCCATGAGAAAATAATTTCAGGGGTATTTTGTCCTTCGATGTATTGTCGAATGTAAGTCTCCAACGTCTCATCATCCATTCTTGGAGAACTGCCTTTCTTGTACTCCAACAAATCTTGCTTACTTAGGTAATAACAATATTTACAGTCAATGTTGCACGCTGCGCCAATCGGTTTAGCCATAACATGTAAGCGCTTAGACGCTTTACCGTTATATTGTGGACCTTGAGTAATGTGCATGATTTACCTACCTATCTTAATGTCTTGTTCCCATCATAATTCCTAATAAAGTCAGTGGCATGTTATACCCTTTATAACCAATAGGAATGACCTTAAACGTTAGAATCACAGCCTATTTCGAACATTTGAGGCACGTGATGAAATTTTTCAATTACAAATATTTAGCAGCAATTAGCAGCGCTACCATGACAATTTTCCTGAGTGGCTGTGTAAGCGTGCCTACACACCCAATCGCCCAACAAATTGACCAAGATATGGTGCTGGTTGAAGGTGGTACATTCACCATGGGTTCAAACAACTCTGACGCAACCAAAGCAGAGCGACCTGCGCGTAATATAACTGTAAATAGTTTCTACATTGCAAAGTTTGAGGTAACTCAAGAATTGTTCGAATCTGTTATGGGTTCATCTCTCAGTTACTTCCAAAACCCTCAGGTTCCAGTCAATAACCTCAGCTGGCAACAAGCTAACTATTTCGTTGAGCAACTGAACGAATTAACGGGCGAGGAATACCGCCTTCCAACTGAAGCCGAATGGGAATTTGCAGCGAAAGGTGGTAACAAAAGTAAAGGCTTTACTTACAGTGGTTCCAACAACTTAGATGATGTTGCGTGGTACTCAGCAAATTCTAAAAATAGCGCACATCCTGTCGGGCTAAAGAAACCAAATGAACTAGGCTTATATGACATGAGCGGAAATGTTGGAGAGTTTGTGATTGATGCCTTCGATGACACCTTCTATCGATTCGGTCCAACAGACAACCCAAACAATGCAAAACACAGTGACGTTGGTTTATCACATAAGTCGGTACGCGGCGGCAGTTTTGCGTATGACGAAAATGAATCTGAAAGTTACCGTCGTGACTTCGCAAGCCAATCGATCACGATGTCGGATATGGGCCTGCGCCTAGTGAAAGATGCCGACTAGTTACGCTACCAGCGCAAGCTCGTTACAGATCATAACTAGTTACTGATGAAAACCGCGAACGAATTAAGGCTGAAACGAGTAAAAAATTCGACAAGTAAAAGAGACAAGCTAACGAAACACCCCATGGTCACTGAACAGAGGTCTGCCTCTGTTCAGTGTCCAATCCAGGTCATTTGAAGTAACGAAATCACATCGAAGAAGGACACTCTATGCAATACACCAAAATTTCTGGCTTAACACTTGCCGTGCTTTGTGCATTTCCAGCGTCGGCAGCCGATAAGCCAGACCTAGTCCTACAAATCACGGTAGATGGCCTACGTGCAGACCTTATAGAGCGGTATAAGCACAACTTCGGTGAAGGTGGATTTCGATATCTAATGGACGACGGTACTTACTACACCAATGCAAACTACCAACACGGCAACACAGAGACCATTGTGGGTCATGTATCGCTTGCAACCGGTGCTCCGCCGAGCGTACACGGCATGGTAGGTAATGTTTGGTATGACCGCAGTGAAGAACGTTTGGTTTATAACGTAGAAGATGGCAACTACAAGATGTTAACTTCAGGAGCGGGAGTTGATAAGGCCACCGAGATCGACCCAACGCAGAAGACAGCACAAGGTGATGGCCGCTCCCCAGCACCAATTCTCTCGACCACTTTTGGTGACGAGCTGACTATTTCAAACAGCGGTAAATCTAAAGTATTTGGCGTATCGGTAAAAGATCGCGGCGCAATATCTCTCGCCGGACATAGCGGTAAAGCTTTTTGGTTCTCAAAAGCACAATCTGAGTTTGTAACCAGTAACTATTACTACGATGAATATCCAGATTGGGTATCACGTTGGAATGAAAAAGCTATTGCGAGTCAATATTCTAAGCAAAAGTGGGAACTGTCCTTACCTCGTGAGAAATACACCCTGCAAGAACACAACATGGACCACAAGGTTAAACTAGGCAGTTTCGAACGCACGTTCCCACACCCTTACGGCCCTGCTAGTTACAAGTATTACAGTACAACATTGACCGTAAGCCCTGCTGGAGATGAAATCACTGAAAACTTTGCTAGTACGTTGTTGATGCAAGAGAAGTTAGGCCAAGGTGATGTGACTGATTATCTCTCCGTGAGCTTTTCATCGAATGACTATGTGGTCCACCTTTATGGTCCGGAGAGCTTAGAAACGGAAGACAACTTGATTCGTTTAGACAAAACAGTTGCGAAGCTTTTAAAAACTGTCGATAACCAAGTCGGTTTGGAAAATACCTTAATTGTCTTGTCTGCCGACCATGGTGTTCCTGAATCATCACCTGCGGCAAACGCTCTCGGCTTCCGACAAGCACAATACTTCAATAAAGATACCCTTTTATCGCAAGGTGTAGAACAACGCTTGAAGAGTGAGTTTGGTTTAGGTAAAGACGCCATTCGATTGTATGCACAACCTTACATCTATCTGAACCACGACGTGATTGCCAAGAAAAAGGTCGATCTAGCGAAAGTGCAAAATGCCATCGCTGATGAAATTGCGAAAGTGAAAGATGTTGCATTTGCAGTATCAAGCAGTGATATTGCGGCTAACCGAGTACCTGATACTCATGTGATGCAGCTAATCAAGAATAACTACCACCCTGCTCGCTCTGGTGATGTGTATGTAGTTTTTGCTCCACGTAGCTACATTAACGACATGGAAGGCCTTCAAATTGCCTCTACGCATGGCTCTCCATGGAAATATGACACTCATGTACCGGTAATTTTCGCAGGTTATGATGTTGAAGCTCAAAAGATCTCTCGTGCAGTTACGCCATACGATATAGCACCTACACTTTCGAATAAACTGGGGATCACCCAACCAAGTGGCTCAATTGGAGAGGTATTACAAGAGATCACTGAATAGACTAAATCTCTAAGGTTTCGTCATCTAGATTTCGAATCCAGAATCCACTCAATAAAAGAGTCGTTTATCATATTAAGACTGACTCAGTCGAAACAGATAAACGACTATTTTAGGTTTTTACGGTCAAAACTAATTTTTAACAGAGTAACGAAATGCTTCTCGCGTCAACTGATTCAACTCATCGTCATTCATTTTGTTATGTACAACCGTAATACGCCCCAAGTAGATCAACGGCACTTCTTCTTGTCTTTCTTCTAGGTGGAACTTAATAGCTTCTGCGGTCGCAACGCCAAGGTCATCACTCATTCGCATTGGAGTAGCGTCTAACTCATCGGAGCGAATTTTCTCAATTTCCTTTGCCGTTCCTCCCCAACCTGTGACATAGATTTCAGACAACCGATCAGCTTTGCCCAACGCATCAACAGCGCCCATTGTCATCGCCGTATTTGCATTGTGTACCATTGTCACTTCAGGGAAATTACCTAAAACCAAACGAATCCCATCGGCACCACCGATTTTTTGATATTGACCGAAGTGTTCATATACCGTTAACCAGTCGCCTCTCTCTTCAACACAATCTATAAAACCTTGTGAGCGTTGGGTGTCTGTTATTCCAGGAATCCCTCGATTGGCAGAAAACTCAACTTCACTCCCCAATTCTTGAAGTACGTGTTCACACAAAACATCCGCGCCCATCGAACTGGAAAAATCGAACCAACTGTCTGGTTGATGTACCCATTGTTCGTTTGGCGTGTGAAACGCCCAGATAAAAGTTTTGAAGTCTTTAGACGCAGACAACTTCTGAATATTACCGGCTTGAATATCCAATTCAGACGGTCCAAAAATAACGAAATCATAAGGCGCCTCAGAGTTCAGAACATGCTCTGTATGTTGTGTCTGTAACGAGTGTTCGATCTGTCTTGAAGTGAACTCCTCTATTTCAAACGGCAGCTCTAGATCAATGAGGCGCTCTTTCAATGCGATGTAATTTCGTATCCAAAAGTCAGAAATATCTGCACTTGGGTAAATTAATGCAATCTTAACTGGTTTCTCAACTGTCATCGGGGCCATAGATATCGGGTCTCCACTGACAGTCTCTTGAAATTTATCCAGTTTTTTTACGTCTGAGGCTGTGTTTAAGCCACTTGCATTCACATGCAAAGGGAAAGAAAAACAAGCTGTAATCAGGGCTAGCAAGACGTTTTTACAAATTCGATGCAACATAACTGTTACCAAATGTTTGAATGTTTATTAACATTATTATAAATATAGAATGATAATGAATTAAAGCCTTTTATAGAGCCTATGAATAAGATATTAAGTTTTGCGGGTTTATTGCTCGCTACCACCTGCTCCTCCTCGAGTTTTGCAGGCAATCAAGAAGATGAATTCTTCAAATACGCTGAAGAAAAAGTGATGCGTGCGGTGTCAAGTCAGCTAACTTGGGGAGGTCCAACTCAAGGACCAGCCGTCCTCCACGAAAAAAGTATTATTTTTGTCGCGTCAGACTTACGCAATGGCGGCGTTTACGGTGTGGGAAAAGGCATATCTGAAGCCATTTCTAAAATTAGTTGGCACCTGCGGTTTATCGATGGTTTAGGTTCCGAAGTTAGACAGGGTGCCGCTATCAGAAAAGCCATTGGATTCGAGCCCGATGCGATTGTCTTAGGTGGAATTGATGCTGTCCGCCACAAAACCATTTTGAAGCAAGCTGAAGATCTTGGGATCGTGGTTATTGGTTGGCACGCAACAGAACTCGTTGGAGGAAATCCAGAAATTGGTTTATACACCAACATAACCACTGACCCGCTTGATGTGGCAGAAGTTGCCGCCCTGCTTGCTATAGTCAATTCAAATGGTCGAACGAAAACGGTCGTTTTTACTGACCCCAACTATGAAATCGCTATGATCAAAGCAAATGCGATGGTTAATACCATCAAGCGATGTGGCACTTGTGAGGTTCTTGAACTGAACTACTTACCGTTGGATCAAATTGCCGAACAAATGCCTGCAACCTTAAAAGCGCTCGAACAAAAGTATGACGAAAAGATCACACACATGCTGGCGATCAACGACCTATATATTGATTACGCAATCCCATCTTTAGAATCGAATCTAGAAGAGTACAAACTTATTCCACAAAACATTTCGGCTGGAGACGGAAGTAAAGCGGCGTATAAAAGGATTAATAGCGGTCAATTTCAACTCGCAACCGTCCCCGAACCCCTATACCTACAAGGGTGGCAGATAGTCGACGAACTCAACCGAGCATTTAATCAAATGCCACCGAGCGGTTATTCAGCCCCTGTTCATTTGGTTACCCCAGACAACGTCGAAGAGCTTATTAACCAAGAAGACACCGGAATTTATGACCCTAAAAATGGCTACCGTGAAGCATATTTGAGAATTTGGAAGCCAAAATGAAATTGAACCAGATAAACATCACCCAAAGACTCATTATCTCCAACCTTTTGTCGTTATTGATTGTAAGCCTTGCCGTTATAATGGTGATTCGATCCCTATATTACGTAGAGTCGACACTGAAAACCGAAACCTCAACGCATGTATCAGAGTTAATTGTTAACTCTGAAATCAGCCGCCGAGTTTTTACCTTAACGTCGAGAGTAAAGCTACTTGAACAAACCTTTTTGTTCAGCGAAACCACTTTATCTGAAGAAGCATTTAATGTTGATTTTCAACTACAGAGGTTAAGGGGCTTATCTACGAACGAAGGCTTTTCACAAAGAATTGATGCATTCATTAATAATTTTCATCGATTTTTAGGTAGCTCACTCGCATTAAATCGAATTCTAAAACAGACCAACAAAATTGATGTAACGCTAGCAGACCAACTTGATCAGCTCGAATTTGCTATCGCTGATAGTAAACTTAAACATTTAGATCAACCTGATTTTATTCGTTATAACAACGAGTTAGATCTGATAAATATGTTACGAGAGTCTTTTCTTACTTCTGGGAAAATGGTTGGCGACATTCATAGCCGTATTACCCCAGAAACCGAAAAAGTGCTGCTTATCGAAGTAGAAAAAGAACTCGATATATTCTTACTTCACTTAGAAAATGTAGACATCGAAACCGCTGCTGTCATTGCCGAGAAGAAAAAGATCAGCCGTACAGTTAGGCAGTACAACGCGGCTTTAAAACGAATTCGAGCTAATTTAGAGCAACGGTGGCTAGTCATGGCGTCCCTGTTAGCAGCACAAAGTGACTTATTGGAAATGGTAGAGAACACAGAGTCACGAGTTCAAAAACAAGCATTGGAACTCACCGATCAACTAGAGAAAGAGATCGGAAAATCAAGACTCAACGCCATTGTCATGAGTTTCTTTGCGTTTGTTTTATCGATATTACTAGTTAACCACGTCGTTAGACACCATATCAGAAAGCCTCTTAATGCCCTTAGACATGGCTTTGACCGTCTAGAGTCAGGTAGCCTAAAGAACCCAATAGCCTTAGGCAGAACTGATGAATGGTCTCACTTAGAGAAAGCATACAATGACATGGCATCGAGGCTATCTGAAGCTTACCTTGAACTCACAGAAGAGAAGAAAAACTTCGACTTCTTAGCTCACCACGATCCACTGACAGGTTTGGCGAACCGTCTTTTGGCGACAAAAAAATTAGACAAAGAAATTAAACTGTCCACTAACACCAACACACCGTTTTTATTACTGTATCTCGATATTGATGAGTTTAAGACCATTAACGATTCATTGGGTCACGCACCAGGCGATAATCTTCTGGTCAACGTATCCGATATTTTGAGAAACCTGATTGGAGAGACTGGTTTCGTCGCTCGGATGGGGGGTGATGAGTTCATGATAATTTTCTCAAATGTTGGCTTGAAAGAAGGCGAAGCTCTCGCCGATCGCTTGAACCAAGCACTTAGAAAGCCCTATTACATCGGAAATAGTTCTATATTCGTTTCAGCGAGTATTGGTGTTTGTGAATACCCTACCCATGGCTTAGATGGTGAAACCTTGATCCGAAATGCTGACACTGCCATGTACCACGCTAAACGAAATGGCAGAGACCAATACCGAATCTATGCGGACAAGATGACGCATGAAGTCAACGATCTCATCGAAACTAATATAGGATTGCGTCAAGCCATCAATAATGATGAGCTTGAAGTTTTCTTCCAACCAAAAGTTGATTTGAACTCGCAAGAGATAATCGGAGCAGAAGCTCTCGTCAGATGGCGACACCCAAAGTTAGGATTACTTCCTCCCATTGATTTCCTTGAAGTTGCGGAGAAAAGTGACCTTATTATCGACATTGATAAATGGGTGTTCAAGGAGGTAGCAAACCTCATCACAGAGTGGCAACACGCAGGGATAGACTTACAAGGCGTCATCTTTTCAGTCAATTTTTCCGCTCGAATGTTCTACATGACAGACCTTGCTCAACAACTACAAGTGATTCTCGATGAAACAGATTGTAAGCCTCATCAGCTTTTACTGGAGATTACAGAGAGAGACATGATGAGAGACTTTGAAACATGCTCGAGAACAATAGAAGTTTTACATTCAAAGGGTTATAAAATAGCGATCGATGATTTTGGTACCGGCTATTCCTCTTTGTCGGTTTTGAAAAACCTTTCTGCTGATTGCGTCAAATTGGACCGCAGCTTCATTGAAGACATCAACTCTTCAAAGGTGGATTACGAAATAACGTGCGCAGTATTGAAACTCGCACAAATACTCGATTTTTCAGTCATCGCTGAAGGCCTTGAAACACAAAGTCACGTTGAAACTTTACGGAATATAGGCTGCAAATATGCACAAGGTTACTTCTTCGCCAAGCCTCTTCCTGTTGATGCCTGGCTCTCCTATTTCTTAATTAACTCAAAGCAAAACGAAAACAAGTTACACGCCAGAGAGTTGCTTTAAATGAAACTATCGACTGTGGCTTGAAAGACAATAAAACGGATTTCACCACAGTTATAACATGTGATTCACCTTAACGTGCAAGCCATGTTATGCATGAACAGCTAAACGATATTACGCGTCAGCAGTCAAGCAATGTAATACGTCACCAGCCAATATGCTACGCGTTCACAGTCAAACATGGACAATTGCTTGGCAACACCAAACTGATACTGGCAGGGACAACTTCAAATCGAATCTGATTTGAACGATAAGGTTCTCCGTCTAAGTTAACGGGTAAAGTTTGAGGGAAATCGATATCGAGCCAGCGAGCTTGAGTATGCACGACATATTTACCATTTTCAGCAGGGCGCTTTAGCTCTTCAATCACTTGCGGTAATTCTGACGCGACAAACGATTTAACTAACGTTAAATCCATCAAGCCATCGTCAATCAGAGCTTCGGGCGCAAGCAATTGTCCACCACCCGCTAAGCGTCCATTGCAAAAAGCGCCAACCAGAATTTCACCGGTAAATGTGCCTTTATCTATGGTCAAAGTGCCGCTGTAAGGCTTAAAACCAAGCGCTTTCACTACACCTGTGTGTGTATGCCCCACCACCGAGAAAGTCTTTCAATTCAACAGGTGTTTCTGCTGTCACCTCTGCGCCAAAACCGGCCGCCGCCACATTCATAAAGTAACGATCGTTTGCTTTAACACTATCAACAGCATAGGCCGAGCCTTTTAAAGCTAATTTGAAGGCCGATGCTATATCATTAGGAATCCCTATAGCGGTCGCAAAGTCGTTTGCTGTACCCATTGGGATAATGGCAAGTTGCGGCCTTTCGCTCGCGCGAAATTGGTTGAGCGCGTTAACCGCTTCATTAATCGTCCCATCACCACCAGCAATAATCAGTCGTTTTACACCATCGCATATCGCTTCACTTACAAGGCGAAACATATCCGAAGACTCCCAAGTAACTCTAACTTGCAAGTCGATATCTTCCTCTCTAGCAGCAAAGACCGCTTGTCTTAGCTCCGGAATATTGGCTTTCTTTCCATTTAAAATCGCACGAACGCTTTCCATGTCTATATTCCCTATTGTGCTAGCTTGATATCTCTTTCGCAGCCGCTTTGATCTTACCTCTTAACCATTTATGGTTAGGTTCATTGGTTCTACTCGGATGCCAGATCATACACATATCTAGATCATCGATATGGAACGGCAGAGGCAATGTTTTTACCTTGTATTTATCAGCAAAACAACGAACTGACGACATAGGCAGCATACCGATGTAATCTGAGCTCTCTATGACAGGAAGCATTTCAACTACACCCGCAGCACGGTAAACCACTCTTCGCTTCTCTAGGTCACTAAAATGCTCTGAGCTTAAAAGGCTTTTACGAGCGTGCCAACGAGATACAACCACATGGTCCAAAGATAAGAATTGTTCCATATCGATCGTATCACCTATTGTTGGGTGATCAGCACGACACACGACAACGAGCTCTTCTGTCGAAATCACCTCATGCTTCAGCATAGTTCTTCCTTTTGGCGTCATATCGACAATCACATCGTGCCTTTGTAACCTTAAATCGGACTCGTAGTCTTCGGTAAACAATGGATGAATTTCTAACGCGATACCAGGCGCAACCTGGCTAATTAACTGCATAACTCTTGGCATCATTTCGTAGCTTGCCGCAGAAACGCAGGCAACAGAAAAAATACGATTTGATGTTTTAGGGTCAAAGTCTCTCGAAGCCGACAGAGTAGAAGTGAAATTTTTTAAAGCTGCAGCCATTGCTGGATAAATATCAATAGCAAATGTCGTCGGTTCAACACCTGAAGTCGTTCGGTGAAACAGTGGCTCATCATAAATATCACGCAGCCTAGCGAGCGCTTTGCTTACCGCTGGTTGGCTGATGTCCATACGATTCGCAGCCCTAGACAAGTTCTGCTCTTCATAAATAGCGACAAAAATAGGAATTAAATTTAGTTCAGTACTTTTCATACAGTTCCATAGTAAAGAAGCAGGTTCCCCATATTAGAGAACCTGCCGATTATGTTCGATGCGAATTGCTAAAAGTTGTGCGTAATGCCGCGATTAGCCCACAATTTTTATAGATATTTCAATTTGACGGATTTCATCGCATACATGCACTTCTCATCGTAAAGCTACTCAGTTCTATCTTTTAAGTCTGGCAATGCTTTAGGAATTTTCAAGCGGCTAATAATCGTACGAGAAGCGCCTGATTTTGATTTTCCAGATGATAGGTTTCGTAACCCTAGCCATAAACGCGTAAAGACGGCTTGATCTTTACACCCTTGCTGGAGCGCTTCGCTATCTTCCACCCATCGTTTTTGTCCATTCAATTTACCAAGTTGCGCTTTACTCAGCTCGAGTTGGGCGGTTTCACTACGTAGTTGACGATAGACAAAAGTTCTTAATGCAGGCCAATTTCTTTGCTTAAGTAAACGACGCAATACCAGCCAATCTGGCGTTGGGTGGTTTCGGTAATAACGCTTAGTCGCGAAGATTAAACAAATAAGTGCTACCAAGCCAATAACGGAAAAAACAATGACATGCATGTAGGCCTTGAAGAAAGATTTAAGCGTGTGTCGCGCTTTGAAAGCCTGACCTTCAATAATAACACTTTCAAGGCGCTGATTCTTACTGTCCCACCACTGGAATGAGAATTCAGGCAAGGTAAACTCACCACCTTGTTGAATCACATAAACCGTTTCTTCAATACGACTTGAACGGTAATCACCTCGCTCTTGTGTATCATCTAAACGGTTAGGCTGCGGATACGCTTGATATTGCTGAGTGGCTTCATTAGTCAGTACATTTGGTAACAACACAGATAGGCTGTCTTTCGCCTTTATTGTCACGGTACGAGTAATGGCATCGCCAACTTTTAAGTCTTCGCTTGAACGCTGCCATTGCTGTTCAACATCCACGTCTGTCGCTGAAAACCAAGGCGATTCATCGTTCAATAAGCCAGAAGGTAATGATGCTTCAAACTTAATTGGCTGCGTGTACAGCGTGCCACCAACGTTTGATCCATCAGGAGCGGAAACTTGAACACGAACAGGTAACCTCGGAATCACAAATTTACCCGATGTCATCGGATAGAGCGTCACTTCCCAACGTTGACGTGACCATGTAGTACCATTAACTCGTTCCGTGTAGTTCGTCGCGAGTTGGTTCCGCTGCTTAGCAATCACGTTAGGGATTTCGATACTGCCGATTCGAGTCCCGCCCGTTAACCAGCGAGGCGTGGCAACCTCAATGTTCAAAATCACTTGCTCATTAACACTCACTTTAGCTGGCGTTATCTTGTCGCCCGATTTAGGTTTCTCTCCTATCCAAGCGACCAATTCAACGTCACCACTCTTTTGTAGATCATAGATATCGGTTGCACAAGCAAGACTAGGTAAAACACAACTCAACACAAGAGTAATCGACAGTAACCACGTACGGGCTCTGAATCGCACGCTCTTTGATTGAATGGCTTCAAGAGCTAAATCATATCGACTCATTGTGTTTGCTCCTGTTTTAACGCCTGTTCCTGTTTCGGCGTCTGTTCGATCGAAGGTGCTGGTTCTCGTAGTTGAATTTGGAATTTAGATTTTAAGAAAAACTTAGGGTCGGCTTCTACTCGTTTTAACCACTTGTCTGCCAGCTCTTGACTACCCAAAATTTCGTTAGCGTTAAGTGTTTCCTTAAGCATTAGTTCTGCGACCGTTTCTTCTTCCGCACCATCGCCAGTGCGCGGCTGGTCGTCATCTAACTCTAACGACTCCTCTGGGCCATCTGTAGTGCCTGATTGGCTTTCGCTGGTGCGATTGACCTCTTCGACAATACTGCCTATTACCGCTAAGTTATGCTCAACGTCAGGCCTTAGTTCTGGTGAAAGGTCTGGTTTTTCACTCAATGCTTTCAACAAATCTCGTGCGGCAAGGTATTCACGTTGACGAGCTAAAGCACTCGCAGCGTTATACAAACCAAAATCGGTTTTCGTTTGTAAGAACGCACTATGAGCTAATTTAAAATCACGAGCATAATAATAGGCAACACCTTTTCTCATTGGCTCTTTAAAGTGCTTGGCAGCTTCAAGGTATTCTTGTTGGTTCAACAAACGCTGCCCCTGTTGGTCTGGAGTGAGCCATAAATCCCACCACCATTGAGCCGTTTTGTCCCAAGCAGTCACGGACTCTTCAACTACCGGCTTGTCAGCCGTTAAACTGACCGTTTTCGCCAAAGTGTCTGGTGAATACATGCTGCTTGTGATCATCAAACCAACGACACACCACTGCACCAACCACCCTTTTCTGAACCACAACAACATGATGATCGCCATTGGAATGAGCAGACCATAACCCATGTCTTTCCAAGGCATCGAAGATTCACCATTAAGTTGCATGTTTCTCTCAACAGCCCGGTTTAGTTGTTGGATATCGGAGTCATCAACGGTTACCTCAATCACTCGACCACCCGTCTTGCTCGCCAAATTACGCAATGAATCTAGGTCTACTGGGTTATCGCTCACCACATTACTGTTTCCTGCAGCTAGGATGAGCAACTGATACGGGTTGTCGTTAAAGAAGGTTTCGAAAGCTTTAATAGTACTTGGGTTGACACCATCTGATACCAACAACACTGACGAGCCTAACTCACCAGACAATTGCTGATTAATAAGTGGCAGCGCTTCTTCTGCTGACTTACCAGAAATAGGCATGATATCAGGCGTTATTGCCGCAAGAAACGGTTCAAACACCTTGCTATCTTGAGTTACGGGCATCGCGACGTGCGCACTGCCTGCATAAACAACCAAACCTGTGTTACCACCTTTGCGAGCTGCGAGTAAGTCTCTAATTTTCTGCTTAGATCGTTCCAAGCGACTCGGAGGTAAATCTTTGGCAAGCATGGATTCACTGTTATCAAGTACCACTAACATTGAAGCTTTATCTTCACCGAAAGGCGAAGCTTCACGTTGCCATGTTGGCCCAGAACAAATAATGATGGCGACCGTCACAATGACCATCAATAGCTTCAATGGTAATTGCTTACGCCAACCGGTTTCCCCAATGGTCAACGCATCACGTAAGTGATCAGGTAGAATGTCTTTCCACGTTGGCTTAGTTTCTTCTCTCCAACGAATCCATAATAGGAAGAACATCGGTATAAAGGCCAATAACCACAATGGCCGAATAAAATGAAATTGGGTAAAGAACTGCTGTAGCATGAGAGAATCAGGCATCGTCCTCTCCTTTCAAAGTTCTAGTTGAAGAAGCCAAAAGCGATCTTCGACGTATCGTCGCCAAGCTGAACGCGGTCAAATACATCACAACAACCATCGCCATCAAATAATGATGTAGACCTTGCTTAGGACGATAAGTGGTACTTTCATATAGCTGAGGCTCTAGCTCACCAATCTGAGCGTAAGCTTTGGTCAGTTCATCACGGTTAAGTGCTTCAAAAGCCTCACCACCGGACTCTTGAGCCACGCGCTTAATCGTTTCCATATCCAGAGCCACTTCACCGACCGTTTGCGGATCACCCATAGCGATAACGTGTATACGAACACCTTTAGCTTTAGCAACTTTCGCAGCATCAATCGGCTCTACAAAACTTCCCGTATCATTGCCATCGGTTAACACAATCACGACCTTCTCTTTCGCGTTGGTATCGACGCTTGAGTCTTGAACCGCAGTATTCTGCTTCTCGCTTTGTTCAAACACCTTAATTGCCAAACCAATTGCATCACCTAAATGAGTACTTTGACCCGCCATCGCAACATCGGTTTGGTTGAGTAGCTCAAGCCATACCTCTTGGTCAGCCGTAAATGGGGTTTGTACAAACGCTGCATCACCAAACAGAATCAAACCGAGTCTGTCGCCTTTTCTGGTTGTCGCAAAATCAGCCAGCACTTCTTTGGTCGCATCTAAGCGAGAGATCTTATCCCCTTGTTTAGACGTGAAATCTTCTTCTGCCATTGAACCCGATAAATCGACAACTACCATCACGTCGCGGCCCAATTGTTCACGAACTTGTGGCTCCCCGAGAATGGTTGGTTTAGCTAACGCACAGACCACCAATACCCAAGTAATAATGAGCGTGGTTCGTTGCCACCAACTAGGGGATAACTGACTTGCCCCTTCAGATGGCGCTTCACCAATCGCCTCAACCAACTCTCGGAAGAATGGCACTTTAATAGCCATTTGCTTGGTGCGATAAGCTGGCACGGCAAAGTAGACCAACAAAGGTAAAGGTAATGCGATAAACCACAGTGGATGCACGAATTCAAAGCTGGCGGATAAAATATCAAACATTATCTTGTCCTCCAGTCGTCATTTGTATCTCCAGCTTATGAAGTTTTAACCATGTCATTGCGGTTTGAATTACCTCTAAACGCTGCTCAAAGGTTAAACGCACGTTTGGGTCTATCAGGCTTTGCATCCATAATCCCGAAACTTCATCAGCAAAAAAAGCACTGCTTGTATCGGTGTTAGCGCCAACTGGCAGATAAGCATTCAATCGATTCACATAGGCTTGACCGAACAATTTTGCATTGCTGCTGTCTAGGTAGCGAAGTACCACTTTGAGCACTTTAAATGTTCGCTCGGTAGAATTTTTGTCTCTCGCGTCCAATAAAATCAGTTCATTGAGTGCTTCTTTTCGATAACGGTTATTCCACCACTTTAACGCTATGCGATAAGCCAGATAAAAAGCGACCAATAATAAGGCCACACCAAGGATCTTCCAACCGATGGTTTGAGGAACCCAACTCACGCTTTCAGGAATGGTTACATCATGTAATTCACGAAGAATATAAGTACTAGGAGCAGTATGTTCAACAGCCATTTAGCGTCCTCCCACTAGCTTTTGAAGCTGCGATATGTGAGCGCCAGATGTATCTAGTTCGATATAAGGGAGACTTTTCATCGCCATTAATTTGGCCAGTGATTGCTTTTGGAGTGCTGCTTTTTGGGATAGGCTTTCACTCGCTAGATTAACCTTAGATTGGCTATCTAGGTTGAGTTGAAAGTGACCATCACCCACCACCCAATTTGCGCTAGCAAGGTCTTGAGGCAGTGATTGTTCTAATGGATCGGTCACCATAATGGCTAAGATGTCGTTGTGTTGCTGAAGTTGTTTCAGCCGATCAAGGTGCTGTTCTTGGCAGTCTCGCCAGTCACTAATAAATATTAGAGTCGACTGCTTTAGTCTCATTCTCTTGATCAGTTCAATCCATTGACTAAACCCAACACCATCATTGTCACTGACACTCACCCCTAAGCTTTGATTGGCTTTTGCTAGGTGCTTGAGCTGCGCCAGTAAATCAGACTGAGAACGCTGTGCTTTGCTGTGAAATAGCTTTTGGTGTGAAGCTAAAACAAAGCCGACACGGTCGCCGTCTTTAAGCACTCGCCATCCACACAATGCCGCCACTTCGGCAGCCACAACAGATTTCATGGTATTTTGAGAAGCGAAAAACATCGAACTGCGCTGATCAACACAGATCATCACATTTCGGTCTTTCTCTTCGGTGTAACTACGAACATGCGGCTTGCCTGTTCGCATTGTCACTTTCCAATCAAGGTTGCGGATATCATCACCCAATTGATAATGACGCAGTTCCTCGAAATTCAAACCTCGACCGCGAAACAAAGAATTATGTCGGCCTGACAATACGCTGCCTGCCTTTAAATGAGGTAACAGAGAAAACGACTCCGCTTGAGCCTGTATTCGCACTAGCCTGGAATAGTCACAATACAGTCGTGGATCAAGGCCTTGCGATTCGGGAGCTTGTGTTGGCTTCGCCATAACGCCCCCTAGTTATCCGATCTCAACATTATCAAGCAGCTCTTCAACTACTCGTTGATGGTTCACACCATCAGCCAATGCGTCATAAGATAGCGAAAATCGATGGCCTAATACGGTCGGTAGCATTGCTCGCACATCGTCTAACGTGACGTGGTCACGCCCTTGTAGCCACGCATAAGCGCGTGCACATTTATCCAAGGAGATTGACGCTCGTGGGCTTGAACCTATCTCAATCCATTTAGACAAGTTTGATTCTGGGTAACGCTCTGGCTTACGAGTCGCCATCACCAAGGCCACAATGTAGTTTTCGACTAAATCAGAAACCGCAATATCAGGAAGTTGGCGACGAGCTTCAAGTACCAATTCAGGTTCAATATGCTGTGGGGTGACTAATTCTGAACTGGTCTCGCTGCCCAACTCTTCGCTGCGCACCAGTCGAATAATGTCACGCTCCGCTTCGTCTTCTGGGTAGTCGACCGTCACTTTCATAATGAAACGGTCCATTTGCGCCTCAGGCAGTGGATACGTGCCTTCTTGTTCAACAGGGTTTTGAGTCGCTAACACCATGAACAAGTCTGGAAGGATATGAGTTTGACCACCTACGGTTATCGTGCCTTCCGCCATCGCTTCAAGCAGAGCCGCTTGCACCTTCGCAGGGGCACGGTTCACTTCATCGGCCAGAACAATGCTATTGAAAATAGGCCCCGGTTGGAAATGCAGTTGAGGCTTACCATCCAGCTCTTGATACACTTCAGTACCCGTAACATCTGATGGCAAGAGATCGGGCGTAAACTGAATACGGCCAAAGCTTGTATTCAGTAAATTCGCCAACGACTTCACCGAGCGCGTTTTCGCAGTACCAGGGAGCCCTTCTAGAAGCACATGGCCATTGGTCAATAACCCTATCACCAGAGCCCGAACGACGTGGCTCTGACCGATAACACTTTTCTCTGTCTGTTCAATCAGTTGGTTTATTGCTTGTTGCGCATGGTTCATAGGTCTTCCCTTAATTCAATCTGGCTGTGAACATCCTACTCATAAGCCCCATAACTATTAGTTATAAGCACCATAAATTATAAGCGCATAGCCACGTCAATGTTGGCGCTTTATTTCAGCTTAGCTTTCTACTGACTAATTGCTTTCAATTGGTTAATGGCTTCCGGTGGTGCCACCTTACTCAATGATGAAATACATTGCTCAAATGCTTTTGGTACACCCGGTTTCTGGTAATTTCGAGCCAAAATCTCACACTGTGCATACAAGTGTTGTGGGTTACGGCTAAATTGGTAAGCCTTGTTCAGTGATTTACTTGCAGCAAGCACATCAGACTTCTCTAAAGCCAAGCCGTACACATACCAATATTGTGGGTCAGTTTGCGCTGTTTCAGCTGCTTGTTTTAGGTAGTCGGTTGCTTGGTCGTAATCTTTGACACGAAGCAAAGATAAGCCTGCGCTGTATGGCAACACACTCGATTTTGGTTGCGCTTGAATACCTTGTTTCAATGTCGAAAATGCCTTTGGTTCATCACCAAGTGCACGATACAAGTCGGCCAAGTTGGCGTAGCTGTTTTCGAAGTAAGGTTCAATTTTGATAGCGCCTTGATAGAACTCTATCGCTTTCTGATGCTGCCCTAAATCTCGATAAACGTTACCTAAATTAGTACGACCAAACCCTCTGTCAGCATTGAAGCGTTGTATCTCGATGTACTCTTCTAATGTTGGCTTGATTTGATCTTTCTGTAGAGGATTCATTTCCCCCCAATAACGCACTAATGCACCTGCGGTTTCTGAACGAATCGATAATACAGGGTCAGTTAATAGTGGTTCGAGAATTTGCCAGCGGTCGCTAAATGAGAATCCAGAGGAACCTGCCACGGCCCCTAAACGAATCATCTCATTATCGTGTTTAACTGCTCTGGCAAGTGAGATAAGTGTGTTCTTGCCCGTGTTACCACCTAAGCGTTCTAAGCTCGATGCACGAATAATATTGCTCAGACTCGAATCCTGAGCAGAATAAGCCAATGCATCTTCGGCCCCTCTGTGCCCTATTGAATCGGCATAAAAGGCGACGGCAAAATGCTGTTGATTACGATACCTAGAATCCGGGAACCATTCGCTAATCTGCTTATCGGCCCACTGGTCGGTTTGATCTTCATGACAACTGGTACACACGTTCGGTGTTTTTATATGTTGGCTAACATCAGGACGCGGGATGTGCCAACTGTGGTCACGCCTTGGGTCAACTTCCATATACGTCGTTTCAGGCATATGGCAAGTCGTACATTGTGAAGCCTCGGTATTCGCTTCATGGAATGTATGCTTTTCAGGCGTGTATTCAGAGGCAATGTGACATTGGCTACACACCGCTTCTTCTGCAATTTTCAGTTCTGCAGTATGGGGATCGTGGCAATTTGTACAAGTGACGCCTTTCTCTGCCATCACCGATTGAAGAAAAGAGCCGTAAACGTAATCTTCATCGTAGATTTGGCCATCGTTGTGGTAAAGCTCAGGGGTAATCAAGCTAAGGCGATATTTATCGAAGAACGAACCATTTACGTGATCGCCGCTTTCATTCAATTGAGTTCGTCGGCTATGGCATTGAGCACAAGTTTGAACTTGATTGGTATGGACGATGTCTTTCGGTTGAAGGGTTGAGTTGCCCTCTTGGTAGATCCACTCTTTCACTGACTTAGACAGATCACGATCGAAACCATAATGCGCCGAAATTTGAACATCCTTACCGCCGTTAGCTTTGGCTAGCTTGTTTCTGGTTAACTGATCTTTGGCTAAATGAGCCTGCTCAACGTGCTCACTCGCAGGACCATGACATGCCTCACAGCCAACATTAATTTCAGACCAAGTAGTGTTGTAGGTATTGCTTACGCTGTCGTAGTTCTTTTCTAGGTTCGTTGAATGGCAATCGGCACACATGAAGTTCCAGTTCTGGCCACTGTTGGTCCAGTAGAATTCATCGGTGTTGGTGGTATCAGGATAGAGATGAAACCAGCGTTGACCGCCTTCGTCCTCAGTGCGAGAATCCCAAGCGAAAGGAATCAACTGTACGCGTCCGTCTCCAAACTCAACCATGTATTGTTGTAGAGGCTCAAAAGCAAAGGTATAGCTAATTTTATACTCTTTGAATTGCCCGTCTGGCCCTTCGATATTGACCCAGAACTCTTCACCCTTGCGAAAAAATCGGTTGGGTTTACCGTCATGAATGACCGTTTGATCGTTGAAATCGCCTAATACAGATTCATCTGTAGCGTGTTTCATCGCCATGTCATGATGAGAGCCCTGCCACGCTTCGACTTCTTCGCTGTGACAATCAATACAAGCTTCCGAACCGACATACGTGGCTTTAGAGTCGGTAGGTAAAACATCAGAGCTAGCGTGTGAAGCTACAGAGCTGAGCTTTGAAGTCTCAGTGTTGCTATTAGGAGCTTGCTCGTTGGCATAGGTGCTCAAACTGAACAGCGACAACATAAGTGGAGATAAGATTACGGATAATACTGCGACTCTCTGGTGTTTCAATCCGTTCACTAGCGAGCACAACCATGCAGACATAACATTCCTTGTTTTTATACATCCTTATGCTTACTAAGGTAGACGTAAAAAAGACCAAAATACAATTATTTAGTGGCAATAAGCACGATAGTTGTGATTCATATTCACGACCGGGGTTTACTCATCGATATGCGCATAAAAAAAAGAGCTCCTAGGAGCTCTTTCGTGTTATCAGTTTAGCTAGGGCAATAGTTTACTTATTATGGTTCTCTTGAAGTTTCTCCATAACCTGATCCAAGCTAAAGCTTGCCGCTTTTTGGCGTGGTGGGTATTCAGCAAACGTTTCTAAGAACTCGCCTACATACGCTTGCGCAGGAACGAACATATAAGCATGGTCTAACAACCAGTCATAATAGGTATTCGACGTAATATCTGCATTTTCATATGGGTCCATACGGAGGTTAAACAGCTTAGGAAGACGTAACGTCACGAACGGTTCTGACCAAATTTGCATGGTACCCGTTGCGCGTTGCTCCATGAACACCGCTTTCCATTGGTTGTAACGAAGCGCGGCTAAATCACCATCATCGGTAAAGTAGAAGATTTCAGAACGGCGACCTTTTTCTTCTTCACCTGTTAGGTAAGGAAGGAAGTTGTAACCATCTAAGTGAACCTTAAATGTTTTATCACCCGCAGTATGACCTTTCAGTAGTTTCTCTTTGATCTGATCATCGCCGGCGGCGGCAACAAACGTTGGCATCCAGTCCATGTGGTGCATGATTTCGTTAGACACACTGCCCGGTTCAATCTTACCTGGCCAACGAACCATTGCTGGAACACGGTATGCGCCTTCCCAGTTGGTGTTTTTCTCACCACGGAACGGGGTTGTACCCGCATCAGGCCAAGAGTTCATGTGTGGGCCATTGTCCGTTGAGTAGAAAACAATGGTGTTATCTTTGATACCTAACTCATCAACTTGTTTTAATAGTTGCCCAACGTGTCTGTCGTGTTCAACCATACCGTCAGCGTAGTTACCGACACCGGTCACACCTTTACTATCGGCTTTCACGTGCGTTCTAAAGTGCATACGTGTTGCGTTCCACCAAACGAAGAATGGCTTGTCAGCTTTCACTGCACGGTCCATGAAATCAAGCGCCGCATCAAGTGTTTCTTCATCGACAGTTTCCATACGCTTACGCGTTAATGGACCCGTATCTTCAATCTTGCCGTCAGCGAAAGATTTGATGACACCACGCGGACCGAACTTCTTACGAAACTCAGGATCGGTTGGGTAATCTTCATTTTCTGGTTCTTCTTCAGCATTTAGGTGGTAAAGGTTGCCAAAAAATTCGTCAAACCCATGTGCTGTTGGAAGGAATTCATCTTTATCGCCAAGGTGGTTTTTACCAAATTGACCAGTCATGTAACCCATCGGTTTTAACATCTCGGCAATTGTGGCGTCTTCTGCCTGTAAGCCGATGTCTGCGCCTGGTAAACCTACTTTACTCAAACCCGTTCGTAATACACTTTGACCGGTAATGAACGTAGAGCGACCTGCGGTACAAGATTGCTCTGCGTAGTAATCTGTAAACATCATGCCTTCTTTGGCGATACTATCGATGTTCGGGGTTTGGTAACCCATTAAGCCAAAGGTATATGCACTGACATTAGATTGCCCAATATCATCACCCCAAATTACGAGAATATTCGGTTTTTCTGCCGCGAATGTGGTGGTGGAAGCCGCCATCATCGCTGTACCCAAAATCGCTAATCGACGTTTGACGCCATATTTCGCTGTCATAGAAACCTCTTCATTAGTTATTTGCATCCTGCCCTACAACATATAGTTCATTTTTTTAACTCTCGCGACATTAGCTAAACTATTAATATTTTTGTCATTTTTCATTCAAATACAAATGCACAGATCATCGATAAGGTTTACGACAATAAACATGATAAGGATCACACATGCTCTCTAAGGATTTCTTCTAACCAACAAACTAAATCCAATTTAATCAACAAGTTAATATAACATTATAACAATTGGTTATAAGCACTATAAAAGGACGTAACGGAATTTTGAGAATAACATTTGTTTATCGATGTGTTGTTCTAACGCATTAATCTTAAAAGTAAATCGGAGTCCTTATGGGTACTAAAATTAATAAACTGGCATTAGGTGTTGGCTTATTAGCAGCTTCTTCAGCGGCAACAGCAGCAGAAAAACCAAACATTCTTGCTATCTGGGGTGATGACATTGGTGTATTCAACATCAGTGCATACAACAACGGTATGATGGGTTACGAAACACCTAACATCGACCGTATTGCTAACGAAGGCGCACTATTTACTGACCACTACGGTCAACAATCGTGTACTGCTGGTCGTGCTGCATTCCTAACCGGTCAAGAACCTTTCCGTACTGGTCTATTGACTATCGGCATGCCAGGTTCGGACCACGGTATCCCTGATTGGGCTCCAACGATCGCAGACCTTCTTAAAGAACAAGGCTACATGACAGCTCAGTTCGGTAAGAACCACATGGGTGACCAAGACAAACACCTTCCAACAAACCACGGTTTTGACCAGTTCTTCGGTAACCTGTACCACCTAAACGCGGAAGAAGAGCCAGAGACATACTACTACCCTAAAGACCCTGAGTTCCGTAAGAACTTTGGCCCTCGTGGTGTAATCAAATCGACTTCAGACGGTAAGATTGAAGATACAGGCCCTATGACGCGTAAGCGTATGGAGCATGCGGATGAAGAGTTCCTAGAAGAATCTCTAGCATTCATGGAAAAAGCAGTGAAAGCTGACAAACCATTCTTCATTTGGCACAACACGACTCGTATGCACGTGTGGACTCGTCTACAAGAAAAATACCAAGGCGCATCTGGTATCAGCATCTACGCTGATGGCATGTTAGAGCACGATGACCAAGTGGGTATCCTTTTAGACAAGCTTGATGAGCTTAAAATCGCAGACAACACTATCGTCATCTACTCGACCGATAACGGTGCAGAAACCGTATCTTGGCCTGATGGTGGTGCTACTTACTTCCACGGTGAAAAAGGTACAACTTACGAAGGTGGCATGCGTGTTCCTCAGCTAGTTCGCTGGCCTGGTACTATCAAACCGGGAACTAAGATCAACGACATCATGGGCCACCAAGACTGGATCCCTACTCTACTAGCAGCCGCTGGTGATGATAAAGTGGTTGAAAAACTTGCGTCTGATAAAGGTGCAACTTACAACGGTAAAAACTGGCGTGTTCACCTAGATGGTTACAACTTCCTACCTTACTTCCAAGGCAAAGAAGATAAAGGCCCTCGTGACAGCATGCTTTACTTCTCTGCTAACGCTGAGCTAAACGCAGTTCGTTGGAATGACTTCAAGATTTCGTTCGCAGTAATGGACGGTAACATTGTTGATGCAGTTCGCTTCCAACCAAACTGGCCTCAAGTAGTTCACCTACGTGCTGACCCATTCGAAAAAGCACCACACGAATCGGGCATGTACCTACGCTGGATGGCAGACAACATGTGGCTATTCGTACCAGTAGGCGGCAAAGTACAAGAGTTCATGAACACGCTACCTGACTACCCAATGCAGCAAAGCCAAGTGTTGAACCCTGGTAACTTCAACCAAAATGCTTACATGCTTCAAGGTAAACTTAAGCAACTAGAAGCGGCAGCAGCTCAAGCTAAATAAGCCCCTCTAGACCATGTAATTCAAGCAGTTTAGAAAGTACATGATGTAATACCAAAGCCGTGGTCACTCTATGCAGTTACCACGGCTTTTCTACGTCTGGCACTTGTTTTCTGCATCTGCATCTGTATCTGTATCTTAAAAATCCGAGTTTTATACAACAAGGTCTTTTCGAATTGACCGTTAGGTCACTAACTTGCCCTACGTAACGCGTTGTTTCTAACGATCCCCGTTCCTTGCCATTCAACGATTCAATGACTTCATCTTGCTCCTCTCCTATTGTTACACCATCTTCTTGCAACATCACCACTATGAAACTAAGTTTATAAATGTACACCTCTCATCCACAGGGTGAATAAGGTTTAAATCAGAAGGATTCTGACTTGCCAAAATTATCTAAACTAGATGGTACTAATACTATGAAAACGCCATATTTAGCAGTAATAAGCATCACTGTCATTTGCGTTTCAATAGGCCTACTGGTTTATGACGCCGCTTCTTTAAAGATGCACGCCTCATTTGAGCACCAAGAAAATCACTCTCATGCAAACGACCATGATGATTCGTACTCTTCAGAACACGACTCAAATACAGACTCACAAGATGCCCAACAAGCGGCATTTCCAGATCAACAAATCTTCCCAATTCCAGATTCGACCGAGATTAACAATGAACTTGCCAAGATAGGTTGGGCGCTATTCAAAGACCCTAACTTATCGTCGAACCGAAGTGTCAGCTGTGAAAGTTGTCATAGCCTGCAAACCAATGGCGCTGAAGTGATTCCTGTTTCCATTGGCGTAAATGGAGCAGGAATGCGAAATTCACTCACCGTTTTTAACGCTGCCTTTAACTACCGATTTTTTTGGGATGGTCGGGTGAATAACCTTGGCGATCAAATCGATGGTCCAGTACACAACGTTGACGAAATGGATTCAAACTGGAAACACATTACGGACTATGTATCTCAATCGGAGACTTACATCAGCCTATTCAAAGAACAATCGACAACCATCAACGAAGCTTCGATTAAGGCTGCACTTATTGAGTTCATGCAAGGGCTAACCACACCTGATTCTCCTTTCGACCAGTACTTGCGAGGCGATCATTCAGCGCTGTCCGATAAGGCCAAGCGAGGCTGGGAAACCTTTCAGAAGGAAGGT
Organism: Vibrio sp. L3-7; assembly: GCF_963898195.1. NCBI lineage: Bacteria > Pseudomonadati > Pseudomonadota > Gammaproteobacteria > Vibrionales > Vibrionaceae > Vibrio > Vibrio sp. L3-7. The sequence continues at coordinate 245,063 of NZ_CAWQUW010000012.1, forward strand.
TGTATTCGTTGCCACCAAGGTACCAATATTGGCGGAGGAATGGTCATGCGATTTGGTTATTTTGGGTTATCAAAAACGGGTTCAGAACGAAGTGAAGACCAAGGTCGATTTATGTTTACAGGACAACCACAAGACAAGCACCTCTTCCGTGTCGCCAGTTTAAGAAACGTGGCGATCACTGCACCCTATTTTCATGATGGTCAAACTGAAACGTTAGAGGAAGCCATCAAAATCATGGGTGAAAGCCAACTCGGCAAGACATTTGAAAAACAAACCATTAACGAGATTAAAGTGTTCCTCGAAACCCTAACAGGTAACCGTCCTAAAATGTTAGTGGAGTTTGAAAATGAATAAGATAAGACTCATATTTTTATTCTTTATTTCGCTATTTGTGGGGCTGGTTAGCTTAATCATACTGACCTACTCTGAGCACGAGAAAGTATCGGAATATGGAGAATCTGTTCGAGAACTGGGGCATGAAGTTTTAGAAATGCGTGATCAGATAACCAACGCTGCTCTCGCTGATATTTCGAACCCTTACCAAATTTCGGCTGAGTTAGTCAGACTAGAAATAGAACTGCAAGAGTTAAAGGGTAACTATCAGGGTGAAAGCATCCACTCAACGTTCTTTCAAGACTTACAAACCACTCAATTACTTGAACGTTTCCACAAAGCCTCGATATCCAATGTCGATACGCTCGACAAGCTCGTAGGGTTGAGTGTCGCTCGTCAGTTCATACTGCAATCCCTAACGCTACAACTCATAGAGAGTCATTCAGCAAACCATCGTGAAGCAGCAAGCGAGCTTAATTCAGAAGAGTTAAATGCTCTCTCTACGCCGGATATCAATATTCAAAGTGAGCTGCTCGCTAGCGTGTTATTTTCAGGAAGCCAAATTCAACATCAAGAGATTAGCTCAGAGTTGGCGGACCTGTCTAAAACGTTCGCTGAACTCAATCAGCAACAAAGCCAGCTGTTATCTCAAGTTCTTTCGGTGCATAGCATGGAGTACCTTGAGCAAATTGAACACCAATTCACCGACCTTCAAGACCAATTAGAAGGCATCATGGTTAAACTCACCATCACACTAGCACTACTAACCTTCGTGTTCTCGTTCGCCATCTTTATCTTCCGGGTCTTTGAATTAAAACGAAACAACCTTGCCTATCAAGAAGCAGCAGACAAAGCAGAAAAAGCCAACGAAGCGAAGTCCTTATTCCTTGCCACCATGAGTCATGAATTAAGAACGCCGATGAATGGCGTACTAGGTATTGCTCAAATTATCAAAGAGGAATCGCAAAACACAGACACTCGTAAGCAAGCACAGATCATCATCGACTCAGGTCAGCACCTCGTCACCATATTGAATGACATTCTTGACTTCTCTAAGGTTGAACAAGGAAAAATGGAACTTGAATACAGCCCATTCTCAGTCACAGACGTGGTTACACATCTTGATAAAACATTGGCACCACTTGCAGAGGACAAAGGGCTCACTTTTGCCATCAAGGACAACATACCTACCAATATTCAGTTGGTGGGAGACCCCGCGCGTACGCGTCAGATCTTGTTTAATTTGGTAGGCAATGCAGTTAAATTTACTGAATCAGGTAAAGTCGAAGTTGAATTTTTGATTGCACAGACAATCCCGCCAAGCGTTAATATTTTGGTGACGGATACTGGTATTGGCATTGCAGCAGACAAGATAGACCATATATTCACAGCCTTTGAACAAGCCGAGCTTTCCACGACCCGTAAGTTTGGTGGCACAGGATTAGGGCTTTCCATTGTTAAGCAGTTAGTCGAACTGATGGGTGGTACAATTACGGTTACCAGTGAACTTAATCTAGGCACTCGATTTACCATTTCGCTTCCGCTTGAAATGCACGAACTCGAAGAAAAAGTCGTCGTTAAAACACCAACAAAAACCAATCAGGCACTCGACAACTTCTCGGTATTGTTAGTAGAAGACAATAAGATCAACGCAATGGTGATTAGGAAGTTTTGTGAATCTATAAACTTAACCGTCGAGAACGCCTACGACGGTTTGCAAGCCTTAGATAAATTGGCTTCAAACCAATATGACCTAATCATAATGGACAACCACATGCCGAACATGAGCGGTGTTGAAGCGATTCAAAAAATCCGCAAGGAACTTAAGCTGACTACCGTAGTTTTCGCGTGTACAGCCGATGTGTTTAAAGAAGCGCATGACGAATTTATCATGTCCGGGGCTGATTTCGTGCTCACCAAACCATTACAGAAAAACAGCTTACAAAACGCCATCAATGAGTTTCATCACCAGTTTGAGAGCAACCGACATAACTTGGTTAACGTACATAACTTTCCAGACAAAGATGAAAGCAACATCACTATATTAACGCGCCCACCCAAGAACAAACTTCCACTGACGGAAGAAGAGCTTTCTCGAAGCCATTTATTAGCCACAGGTAAGCTTAAATTAGATGAAAAACTCAAATGCTTAACGTCTCTCGTTGATGACCTAGAAAACGAAATTGATGAATTGATAGAGCTGTTCTCGAGCGCCAGACCCGATGACTTAAATAAAACTTTAAACGCAGTAATAAGCATTGCGTCAAAGTTTGAAATGACGGAAGTACTGGAACTTGCCACTTTCGCTGAACAGATAGCAGAGCGTCAAATCATGCCAGAAGCCGAATTAATCCAACAACTGATCAACCGTTTAATGGTCAACAGCCACCAAGCAACACGCCTAATAAACAAACTCAATCAACAACGTAAAACAGGCTCAATCAACAACGTAAAACGGGCTAAGTGAGATATCACATGACATGGAACTTCAATTTACCCAATACGCGATCAAACGTGCTCTTAGCCCTTGGTGCGACCATTATTTTCGCCGTCGATTACCATGTTCCTTTAGGCGTTGCTATGGCAGTCCCTTACATTACGATTGTGATACTCGCATCGACAACAAGAGACCCATTTTCCACAATCATGTGGGCAATCATCTGCACTTTACTCACCCTCTTCGGTTACTACTTGTCTCAATCGGGTAGCGAGACATGGTTTGTCGCTTTCAATCGAGTGATTACTATTTATGCCATTTGGGTTGCTGCTATTGTTCCTATGTACGTCACTCTTCAGCCGCCTCGAAACTCCCCTGAGAGCAATTTAGAAAATCCAGTAGAGGAAACGTTAAGACCGCACCATCGCGCGAACGAAAAAAACACGATTAATACGTTCAAAAATTAGGCTTAGGTTAAGTTTCGGTGAATTTTACCAAATCGAGACAAGACGACTTGAAATACTTCGTTCTGCATGAGATTGTAAAAATATCTCATTAAAATAACTGTATGATTATGAAGACAATCCGAAGTGTTGCCCTACTTTCAGCTATCGTTGCTGCACCAACAGTATTAGCTGATGTAACCATTAAAGTCCCTTCTAGCGCAGATGCCTTAATTGACGTCGTAGCGGTTAATGAGGCTAAACCTGATCTTGACGGTGGTTTTTTCTCTTCAAGTAAAACGATAACCGTTCCTGACGGTGTGAACCAAATCGTATTCAAATATCAACTTGCTTTTAGTCAAGGTAACGACCGTGAGTTTATCGATAGCGACGCAATAATTGCAACTTTTGATGCAGCAGACACTACATTGACGTTTGAAATGCCTAAATTCCGTAATGTATCGGAAGCGAAAAAAGGCTTTAATAACCTTGATTGGAAACTGATTGATGAGAACCAAAATGTAATCAGTGTTAAACAAGATAAGCTAGTCAAAGATGGTATGCAGATTGGTCGTAAATACCCTCAAGAAGCGAAAGAATACAACCAGAAAGGTGGTATTGCTGCATTGACGATGGGGACAGCAGCAGTTGCAACAACAGCGATTGTGCAACCTGTTACTTTACCCGCAAAGATTGATTCTACCGCAGGAAACACCGCTGAAGAGATGCTTTATTTCTGGTACGAAAAAGCTGACACTGAAACCAAGCAGAAATTCAAAGACTACGTGAACAAGTAAATTTATTTGGCTCATTAAAAAAAAGAAGCTGACATTTAATCAGCTTCTTTTTATCTAAAGATTTACTTCGTGTGAACGGAAAACTCATCCCGTCTTAATGGGTTAAGCCGCGTCTATTGCGACTCTCCATTCACCTTAGCAGGCCAACCCAACCCTTTATACTCAGCAGCCAGTAGGTAAGCACAACGACTCGAAATCGTCGTTTTAATCCAGTCACCAATTCCACACACTTTATATTCCAACACGGCCATCTTCATAACAGTACTACTCACTCAAATTTAAATTTATAAATATTGAGCTAAAGTTATCGCTATCAGTGATTTGTGTATGTTCCGAAAAGAACAAAAGGTGGTAGTTACCTACAAATAGCTACCTGTTTAGGCCTTTTTATCGAGAAAAAGGTATTCAAGCTATAACGGCTTCATCGCAATTACAGGGTCTCGTATCATTAAATTCATCGGTGAGATACGCTCGTACAAACCTTCAAAATCTGAGATAAACACCTTACCTCTTTGTATCGTCACTAAACCTTGTTGTTCAATACCTTTTAAAACTTCATTTAACCTCGGTCTCGATATACCGGTGATGGTACTCAGTTGGGTTTGTGAAATATTGATACTGACCGTCGCCCCAGTAATATTTGTCTGACGAGCAGCAAGTTCTAGAAGTACATAAATTGTTTTTTGCTCTTTTTCATGGATGGAAGCCAAAAAAGCCTGCATCCAGATAGATTGCGATTTGACCCCGCAGTGGAGTAACCATTTAAATACCATGCACTTTTTCTCAGCCAACTCTAACACCTTATCTGCGGGGAAAAATGCCATTGTAATCGGCTCAACTTCTTCTGCGACTGCAAATAAATTGTAATTAGCGTGAATGGTTAAAGCGCCTACCCAATCACCCTTACCGATCACACCGCCCGACAAGCTTTTCATGTTTTCAGTTGAAAAGCAGATACCTGCTGAGCCCTTAAGAATATAAAAAACGCCCGGTAGGTTTTGAAATTTTTTCGTAATTTCTAGGCTATGTATGCCCGTCTTTAAAACAGCAATTTCGAGCAGGCTGTCTATAAAGTCTTGTGGTAAATCACAAGGCCATTGTATCTGTTCACCTATTTGGGGGTCTAACAACGATTAACTCCTCGTTTAGATATATCTACGTGAGTACAACGCTATCTCACCGCACCTTTCCTAAATGTAGTCCATTACAGCTAATACCCAGAGATTATTTATCAAAAAAACCATACACCTTAGTATCTTAAGGCCTTAACGCAACTTAAAATCATGGACAAACCACTTTATAGTGTTCAGAAGTGACTAACTATTGACCTATATAGCCGTAATAATTCGCTTGTTGCACTCTCGTTTTTGGGGACTCGTTTTGGGGCATTCAGATTATTGACATTAAATTTATTGAAGACTCAATCGGTTGTCCCCCCTGTTTACTGAACGTAAACAAAAAACGACCAGCAATTGCCAGTCGTTTAAGTATATCCAATAGTAGAACTTTAAATACTAGATAGCACCAACCTCGGCGATATACGCGAACACAACATCACGATATTGTTGTTTCAACGATTCTTCGATAAAGCTCGCGTCGATCGCGTTTAAGCTGAACTGTGCTAGCTCTTGACGCGTAAGCTGATGAGCATTGCTAACAGCATTAAAGTTATCCGACATATAACCACCGAAATACGCAGGATCGTCAGAGTTGATCGTTACGGCAACGCCCTTCCTTAGTAGCTCGACAATATTGTGGTCTTCCATTACATCAAACACTCGCAGTTTAATGTTAGATAGTGGACACACGGTCAGCGGCATTTTGGTCTCAATCAATTCCGATATCAACGCTTCGTCGGTCATGCATTGCACGCCATGGTCTACTCGGCTAACACTGAGCATTTCAATGGCATCGACAATGTTCTGTGCAGGCCCTTCTTCACCAGCATGAGCCACTGTTAGAAAACCCGCTTGTTTGGCTTGTTGGAATACGCGTTTGAACTTCTCTGGCGGATGCCCGAGTTCTGAGGAGTCTAATCCAACCCCAATAATTTTGCTTTGGTGCTTGAGAATATCGGCGAACGTTTGAATAGCGCTCTCTTCAGATAAATGACGTAAGAAGCAAGCGATGATTTGAGAAGTGATCCCTAACTCTTTTTGACCACACTCGAGTGCGCGATAAATGCCGTTAATCACAGTATCAAATGCAATCCCACGGTCGGTATGCGTTTGAGGATCAAAGAAAATTTCAGTATGAATAACATTGTCAGCTTTACAGCGTTCTAGATAAGCCCATGTTAAATCGTAGAAATCTTGTTCTGTGCGTAATGCATCAGCACCTTGATAGTAAATATCGAGAAACGACTGGAGATCATCAAATTCGTATGCAAGTCTTAACTGCTCTGGAGATAAATAAGGCAGATCGATACCATTACGTTGAGCGAGTTTAAAAAGTAACTCAGGTTCGAGTGAACCTTCAATGTGTAAATGCAGCTCTACTTTTGGAAGCCCTTGGATAAATGCGTTCATATTTCACCTACAATGGATTTTAGGTGTGCACTTACTCGGAATAATAGACAGGATGTTTTTCGAACGCCATTACAAAGAGTAAGAACACAATTGTGATCTAAACCCTTCGTAATCAGCACTTTTCGGGCACTGGTAGAAACCCCCAAACCATATCATTGGGGTTATACGAAGCAAACGGTTGCTACTATACCGAATTAAGCAACGATGAACAGGTTTAAAGCGTGACGAACAGAATTAAATAGCGATGAACAGAAGCAATAGACAGTTCATTATCAAAGGTACTCAGGTCTAATCCTCGACATCAAAAGCATATCAATATATTTCCCACCTTTGAATGTACTAAGTCTTTTGGTGCCTTCTAACTGAAAACCGACGCCTTCATATAAAGCAATCGCACCGTGATTATCAGCATGAACTTCTAATTCAAGTCGAACGAGGTTAAGCCAGTTATCGGCCTGATTGATCGCTATCGCAAGGCCAGCACAATGTCTGTCTCTCATCTTGGTGGTCATGAATAAAGTAATGTGGCCCACGACTTTTCCGGACAATTCAGCAACCAAAGTGAAATGGTCTGAATGACCAAACAATCGCTCCACTTGATCAGAACTAAGGAAAGGCTTTTGTGAGGTATTCTCTAGTACTGATGAGTGTCGATAAATATCAAAAATATCTTGGTTGTCAGTGGGTTCAAGATGTCTGATTTGTATTTCCAAAGCGCTTCCTTACTATCTAATCCTATATGTAAACTACTTTTCATATTACGGATAGCAACGAGCACCTACAACCTTAAAGGTTATAAGTGCTCGAAATAATGAAACTCAAACCGAGTTTTAGGTTTAGCTAGTGCTTCGGCTATATGTAATCGTTAGAATTTATAGTCGACACCCACGCTCGCCAACACTTGTTCGGAATTATAGAAATCGATATTAGAATCAATACTTCTTAAGCCTAGTAATGTAATAAACGACCAATCTTCATAGCCCATCAAACTACCAAACTCGTATGCTAAAAATGCACCGTACTCATTCTCTTCACGAGCTTTTCCGTAAATCGGATTCGCTTCATCGTACTGACGATCATTGGCATCTAGCGTGACAACGAAGCCATGACGACCAATTCTCTTGGCGTAGTTTAATTCTAGTCCGTAACTATCAAAGCTGAGAGCTCCACCTTCTGCGTCTGAATTGAAATACACCATAGATGGAACGAACACATCAGCTTGGTTAGGTAAGATGAAGGGGTACCCTACTTTGACGTACACATAACTTCTCTCCCTATCCAAGAGCGCAACGTCTTCTGCAGATAAGCTTTGAGTTCCTGATAATTCATCATCAACATCAGATTCACCAATCGCGAAATCCGTTCGAAAACCCGTCCCACCAATGTTAGTAAGTTGCAATCGCCCAACATTACCTTTTACATCCGTTTCGCTGCGATTAACGCCGACCGCATAAGGGTCTGACCAAGCCTTACCAGAAATGAGCGTTGGTAGCACAGAGAAGTCTAAAATGGTGCCACCTGAGAATTGGTGTCGATAACCAATCTCAAACGCAATGGTACCTGTTGCAATATCCTCTCGCGTTGTACCTGCATAAACTTGGTGAGTCAGAGATTCACCAAAGGTGTATTGAACGGTTCCAAGAAAACCGAGTAACCCTTGGTTTTCGCTATCACCTTCCATGACATTACTTGTTTGGTTCGAATTTTGTTCGGTACTCAAATTACTACTATCCGAGTAGAAACCTGCCAAAACACTAAAGTTACCGCTGAAACCTTCATTAGGGGCAAGGCCACTATAAGCAGGCATTGAAGCAAATGCCGAAAATACAACCGGTAAAACAAACCTCATATTCACATCCACTATTTGAATAATTTCACGTTAACTATAAGTATAAAAATAGAATTATAACAAGTAATTAACTGTGAAAATTTATTCCCCCGGTGACTTTGACTGTCGAAGTAAACGGCTTGAGACGTCAATAAGTTGATCTATCGCTTTTAAGCTTTCGTAATACATCTCGGAAATAACAAACAAACTCAAGGACTACAATATGTTTAATAAATTAAGCAAGACTCTGTCAGTACTAGTAGCAACACTTCTTTTCACTACATTTGCTCACGCTAACCATCACGAAATGAAGAAAGACATCGTAGATGTGGCTGCAGAAAACGGTTCGTTCAACACGCTAGTCGCCGCAGTTAAAGCAGGTGGCCTTGTAGAAACATTAAAAGGCGAAGGACCATTTACTGTATTTGCCCCAACAGATGAAGCATTTGCTAAATTACCGGACGGTACCATTGAGATGCTTTTGAAACCAGAGAACAAAGACAAGTTGGTTGCAGTGCTGACTTACCACGTAGTAGCAGGCAAAGTAATGGCCGCAGATGTGATGAAAATAGACAGCGCTGATACAGTGCAAGGGCAAGCGGTAATGGTTAGCATAGATAATGGTGCCGTGATGATTAACAACGCAAAGGTAATATCAGCGGACGTAGAGGCTAGCAATGGTGTAATCCACGTGATAGATACTGTATTGCTACCTAAATAGAGCAGTCGAGAATAATCTATCAAGTAAAAATCGAAATTCGTTAAGGGTGTGACAAATTCACACCCTTTTAATTTATCTATAACAAGTCAATGTCGACATCAAAGCAACGATGTCTGTTAACAGTAGTTGTTATTGGATAAACAAACGCCCAAATATTAGAAATGCCGCCATCGACACAACCTTAGTAAATACTACAACCCAAATGCAGTCACCAATACTCGAATGGGTCGCCTTCCCAAGTAGAAAGACAAACAGGATCAATCCTAGAACCCAACCAACGGTCGGAATCAATGACACCAAAGCAACGATTACAGCAATAGTAAGAAGGGATTTAAAGTCTGCGACCACGAAAGACATTTTGGAGGCGATATACATACAGCATGCGGTTATTAATGCGTCCATCACAAACGCTAAAGCTTCGATTCCCACGTTACTTCCTTCACTCAAATTAGTTGTAGTGAATATTATCGCTAAAGTGATGATTTTTCTTTAAGAAGAGAACAAAAAGCAGGTGAAAACTGTAACAAAAATGAGATTACCATTCGGCTGAATGCACCGTTTATTTGTTCGAGTCTTCTAAGCCTTTCACCAACGCACTTGACCGAGCCTGATTTGCTTTTTGATAGGCATCAAAACCATCTTCGTGTTTAACTCCAAACAAACAAAGAAAAGAATTGATGACGAATGAAAAGAATGAGATGACGACGACAAAGAGAGGAAACAGCCCCGACACCCCAGCATCTAAGGCTAGAACGCCAACAGCGAAGGACAACATCGACACTAATGTATATAGTTTAGATCTACTCACATGACTCATGAACAACACTCCTTGTATTCACTCAATGTTTAGATTAGACAAATTACCTTGCACACAATTTGAACTCATCGACAATATCAATAGATCAGAAAAAGTTATCCTTAAAAAGGTTCATTAATATTTCAAAGTAGGTATCTATACTCTAAAGAACGATAGCCCACTTATTCGACTATCTTCTCCATCACGTAATTGGTGAGTTTTACGCCACGCATTTCAACTTCCTGCTCATTAACGACTTTAAAACCAAGGTGTTCATAGAAAGGCCTTGCGGTAATACTTACTTCAGAGAAATACCGCGATACACCACGAACACGACCAACAGCAAGAATATGTTCCATTAGCGCTCTTCCAACGCCTTTACCCTGGCATTCATGATGACAGAAGAAATGATCAATCAAGCCATTGGGTTGCAGGTCAGTATAACCAACAACGCAACCATCTAGCTCAGCCACAAAAGGTAGTAACTCATTCATGCGCTTTTGCCAAAGCTCAGAGTCAAAACCGTTTGGAGCCCAAGCCTCTACTTGCTGCTGAGAATAATCTCGAACATTAATGTTACGAACGGTATGAAAGTAAATCTCCCACAACGCCTTAGCATCACTGGTTTGGTAATTTCGGATTCTAACCACGACATAGTCCTTTCGTGTATTTAGGGTATTTAGGGTATTGGACAGGTAACGTATTGTCCCTATGTGCTCTCTAAATGAGTCGACTCTAGAACAAAGAGTTTCAACGATAAAACACAGCCAACCAAATCGTCACCATGTCTTTGTCCGTACCAATAACCTTGTGCTTTTCTCTTGCAGCAATGTTGATGTAATCCCCTTTAGACAAGGTAACAACACGTCCATCTTCAAACTCGATGATACCTTGACCTTCTATCACCATTACCCACTCATTCTCCTCTTGGTCATACCAACCCTCTTCTGGGGAACTGTGACCATGAGACAATATTCTTTCGATTCGAACACTGTCGTTCGCAAGCAGGTCATTGAATATTTCATTGGGCATCGACGAAGGAAAATCAGCGTAAATATTAGACATCGAACTATCCTAATCCTTGTTAACTGTAATCTGGTGCTGCGCTTTGAAGCTTGTGGTTCTTTAACTTAATAAACCGTAGAAAGCCGAAACCTAGGCAGCAACACTCTTTTTGAAGTAAAAACGGTAATAGCCCACTAAGTTACTGCATATAAACAGCGCTTCCATCAGTACGGCTGTTGGAGAGCCAACTAAGTAGTTGTGAACCAACCAAAAACTGGTTCCGATGATCATCAACTCTCTTAATCGACGGTCATCTTTATTGAAGGCTGCAAAGGTTTGAAATACGGAAGCAAAGCAACTCAAAATGCTTGTCAGCCCCGAGTAAGTCACGGCCGTTGCGACCACCGACATGGAACAGAACAAATATTTAAACTTAGACGATGTAGAAAACACGCTCGTTAAATAGCGAACAGTGGCAATCGTCATTAAGCTCGCCGCTGTCCATTGTTCGAGAAGAATAAAGTGACTCGAAATAAGCACACCAGCAAAGAACAGACAGGTAACGATTTTCTTCCTTTCCTTAAACTGAAATGACAAAAGATCGAAACAGATCGCAATCGCGACTAATACTTGAGAAAGATAAAAGGCTGACACGGTGATTCCTTCAATAATAACATTACGCCCGAGCCGTTTTGTTCAACCATGAATAGCCTAAGAAACTCTCTTGGTTAATTCAAAAATACGGTAACAGTGATTCAAAGCTTCAACAGGGATCTAAAGTTTCAACACACCACTAATCACAGTGATAGCAGAACCGATTAACTTTATTCGCCCGTTAGCTAATAACTCTGTCGACATATAGCCACCACGACGAGACGCCTGATAAGCATTGAAACTACTTTTGTTTAGCTTTTCTGCCCAGTGCTGCGTCAATGCACAATGTGCCGAACCAGTGACAGGGTCTTCATTAACACCCACCCATGGCGCAAAGTAGCGAGAAACAAAATCAAGTTCAGGATTTGATGGAACTGCCGTTACCACAACACCTCTACCATCCATGCGTTTCAAGGAGTCAAAGTTTGGCGACAAATCCAATAGAACGCGCTCATCAACGACTTCGATTAACTGCTTTGAATCAAACTCTCTAAATGAAACAACTTGGTTGAACTCCAAGCCAAGGTGTTCGAGCAATTCTTGATCGGGTTCCAGACTCGGCGATAAATGAGTGCTAGGAAAATCCAGCTCGATAGACGATTCACGAACCGTGGCAGATAATTCACCAGACAAAGTATCAAATACTACCTTATCACCCGTTTTCACTAACCCTTGCTCTTTCAATACGTGGACGGTTGCCAAAGTACCATGTCCACATAGTTTCACTTCTACTTCTGGCGTGAACCATTTAAGCGTCATAGTGTTAAGCACAAGAAAAGCCGTTTCTGATACCGCCATCTCTTCCGCTATTGAAAACATTAATGCTTCATTCAAAGGCTCTTGAGAAATACAAACCCCAGCAGGATTTCCTTTAAAGGCTTGGGTTGTGAACGAATCTACTTGATATATATCTAAATCCACAATGGTTCCTAACTCTAATATTGGATAACTATTGTTGCCTACAATAAGCACAAACACCCTGTGCTACAAGTATTTAACAACAACTTCATTAATACCTTATTTAAGAAGTAAGGAATGATAAACAAAGAGTTATGAAAAGAATTGGTGGATTAAATAGAAGGTTGAATATAGGGCAGACAAAAGATAAAACTTATCAGCCTTGTAGGAAACAAGCACACGTTCGCAGCACATAGGCATTGTATCGTGCCACAAACGTAGGTTACTCAGTAATGATGACTCTACTGACGTACCAGAGCAGATTTCACAATGGTCAAGCCAAGCAGTCCCAACATTACTCCTGTCACTTTATCAATATAGTAAGCAACACGCGTAAACTCTCGACGAACTTTAGGTGCCGATAAAAGGAATATGATTGCTGCATCCCAGACAAATACAACCACCGTCATCCAAACTCCCAGTCCGAGCTTGAACATAAAGCTTACATCATTATTCAATACCACTGTGAATAAGCTTAAATAGAACAAGAGATTTTTGGGGTTGAGGGCTCCTGATAAGAAACCAGTGATGAACTCCTTTAGGAAAGTCGTTTGGCTCGATGCATTTTCTGGTACCACATCTATATTGTTGTAATTACATTTCTTCGCTCTTATTGCTTGAACAGCAAGATAGACAAGAAACAATCCACCAACAATTTTCAGAGCAATCATAACGGAAACGGATGCCGCTAGAATCGACCCTACTCCAACCAAGCACAAAGCAATATAAACCGCATTCGCACTGGCAATACCGAATGCAACACCTAATGCTTTTCTTCCCTTATTTCGAACGGCACTCTTCACCACTATCACAAAGTCAGGCCCGGGACTCAACAGCGCTAGAAAGTGAGCAATCGCCACGGTAACAAAAATTCCGACTAAACCTGCATCCATAAATCAATATCCTTATTGTAAAAATTAATGCATTATTATTGCATAATTATTAGAGTCTGGGTTTTATTGGTTAAGTGTTAATGTTTAGATACGAAGAGAATCAGACAGACAACACGTTTTCATCAGTCTTGTTAGGTGCGAGACTTCCTAATAATAAGCTTTTCAATATTTAGATTATCAAACCACGATTTAGCTTAGTGAGCTTTTGACCAAGGCTCAATAACTCGCTTATTTGGAGTCAGAAAATTGTTGTTCACGTGCAATGCATTAGGTTGTACTAAAATAAGAGGCCTAAATTTGAACTATGTCTCAAGAATTGGGCTACGATTTAATTAATCACAGTACGAAAGGAATCCGTCAGTGAAAACATTCTATGTTTCAATTGTTGCGTCATCATCCTTTTTAACTGGCTCTGCACTTAGCCAAACCCATGAAATTTATCTCTACAATTGGGATGAGTTTTTATCTGATCGTGTTATTACTCAGTTACGCGATACTTACGATATTTCGCTGAAACAACAGTACTTCTCTGATGAGTCAATAAGAGATGAAGTTTTGTTGAGCGAACGTCGAGGCGCTTTTGAACTAGTTATTGTAGAAAGTGTAAAACTTAAAGCGTTAGCCGAACAAAATCTATTCCACAACCTCCAAGACTTGCAACAATCCATTGCAGGAAACTTTGATTCTAGATGGGTTGATGGATGTGGAGATTACGGTATCCCTTATGCTTGGGGGACATCAGGTATCTTGTATCGAAGCGATAAAGTTGCTACTCCCGAATCTTGGAATGCCATTCTTGATCCCGACACAAAAGCCAGTGGCAAAATAAGTATGTATTACGAACCAACAGATTTAGTAAGTACTGCACTGTTGGCACATCAATTTGATCCATTCACGAACAACGAACAAGAACTGCGCGTTGCGTATAAAACCCTACAAACACAAAAGCCGCATCTTGAAAGCAACGAATACGTTATCGACTACATACACCAGCCTGAACGCCTCTTAAACATTGACCTCGCCTACGGTTATTCAGGCGATAGCTATGCACTCAATGATGCCGATCATGGTTCATCTTGGGCATATGTCGTGCCTCAAGAAGGAACAACTTTGTGGCTAGAGTGTATCGCAGCAATTAACAACGGAGCCTTATCTTCACAAGCCACCACAATAATGACATTCTTATCTCAACCCAATATCGCCGCTCAAAACGCGATGGATTCATGGTTTGCAACCCCTAGTACAAAAGCAAAAGAGCTGACCTCTCAAGAGTATCAAAATGACCCTGAACTTTTTCCTAGTAAAGAGATATTAGATCGCAGCTACCTCTATAAACAATTAGAACCTAATAGCATTCAAATTCGTAACCGTATTGTCGACAGCCTGAGATAATTGATGCCAGTATTGAACAAGCTGTATTTCGTACTCATACCAACACTGCTATTTGTCTTTACGATAGCGGGAATGGTCACCTATAATTTCGCATCAAACCATGCGAAACACATGTACCTCGACAAAGTACAATCTGACGTTAACACTGCGTTAGTTGCTGCTGAGTATGAACAACTCGGTTTGTCTTTGTTAGTTAAAGATATCGGGTCGTCGTTACAGTTTCTTCGCTACATTCAAAACCCTGGTGATTACACCACCCTGTCTCTCCTTGAAAAACGAGTACTGCGCGTAATAAACCAGAACCACGTTAGCCAATTTGGACAACGTAATATCTACATCATAGATCCCAAGTTTAAATTAACACTGTCTACATTAAGAGCCGACCCTTTCGAAGGGTTAAAAATTCCCGATAATATTTATGAAAAAATCTTCGACATATATACTTCATTGATAAATAAGAACGAACTATCAAACGAAGGTTTTTCTTATATCTCAGTCAGTGGTGAGCTTAGGTACGCTTATGTTGCTGCAATTGATCCTTATTTACTCCCTCAGGATAAACGTGCAAATAACAGTTTAAACCGGTACATATTGATTGCCGACGGGCCCTTAAAGCAACTCTCTAGCTTGTTAATCAAATACAACGATGATGACAATATGCAGCTATTGATTGAACCTTCATCAGACGTTGCCAACATCGAAAATACTCAGTTCGTCATCAAGTCCATTGAACAAACTAACGAAAGCATCAATGTACAGATGACAAGCCGTCATCTCATTGCTCAAGTTAACATTCGCGAGAAAAAGTTTAATCATGAGAAAGCCATCATCGCCAAACAGACCCTACTTGGCTGCTTAGTTACTCTCTTTATAATCATGTTAATTGTCCACCTGGTTGTGCGATACCAACTTGTACGGCCCCTCAAAGGCTTATTGCACGAGATATCTATCGGTGGGTTAAAGCTTCGTTATTTCAAGCGGTCGTCTGGGCAAAGTGAAATTGATGGCTTAAAGAACGCGTACATTGACTCGTTGACGGAATTAAAATTCGAAGCTGAGTTTGATCAACTCACTAAGTTAGCCAACCGACGTTCGTTCATACGTCACCTTGATGTGCGTTTAAAAAGTTCAATGAACTCACGTTGTTACCTGGTTTGTTGGGATATCATCGATTTCAGAAAGATCAATGACTTATACGGCGCAAAAGTAGGTGATAATGTGCTAATTAGCCTAGCTAAAGCATTGAGAGAAACGCTACAGAACCAACAATCGTCTTTGGGCTTTAGTTGTAGTGATTATTCTCTTGCAAGGCTCGGGGGAAACCAGTTTATTGCCATATTGGAAATCGATGAACATCAATCGATAAGCGAAGAAATTGAGAACATCAACAACACACTGACCGGAACCACTTTCCTTGATTACTATGGATTTAGGCTCTCGGTCGCAACAGGCGTATTGCCTGTCGACACACCAAAATTTGAAGAGATTTGGCATCGATGTATTGATGAGATGTTGATCAATGCTAAGTCTCACAGTGATGGCGAAAGTCGCGTTATTTACGGCGAAGAGTTATTGCACACATTAGAGCGACATGATGTCATCGAGAAAAGGCTTTTGGAATGTTGTGAAAGTGACAATTTTGAACTCCGTTTCATGCCTATTCTCAATGCCCAAACACTTCACATCGATGGCGCAGAGTGCCTTATCCGTTGCCCTGCTTTGTTTAATATTAATGCCGGACCCGATGAATTCATTCCTGTCGCTGAAAAAAGTAATCTAATTTCAAAACTCGACATGTGGGTGATTAGTACCGCAATCAAGAGCTATAAAGAGCTGTCAGAGGTTCACAAGTACGAAGGTACCTTATCCATCAACATTTCAGCAATGGAGTTATATAACCGCAATTTTGCAGATAACATTCGTAAAGTTCTTGAACGATATCAAGTGCCTCCGGCCAAGATTATTATCGAAATCACCGAGACCAGTTATGTCAAAAGTACGAAACTTACGGTTCAAACTATTGAAAGCCTCAGAAGCTTAGGACTAAAAGTGTCCCTCGACGATTTTGGTACTGGTTACACCGCATTTAATCAACTTCTCCACTACCCTGTGGATGAGTTAAAGGTGGATAAGAGTTTTATCGATAATATCGTAAACGACAAAGCCGGCCGCAAGATGGTCGAATCAATGATTAACTTAGGCCATTCTTGTGACACTTTAGTTGTCGGTGAAGGTGTGGAATCAATAGAGCAATACCGACATCTCAAAGAGGCGAACTGCGATTTGATACAAGGTTACTTATTCAGCCAACCATTAACATACCTTCAATTTATCGAGTTTGTTCGAGACCATAATCCTCAGGAAATCTTAGACCCTCAATCCACTGTAGATTCTAGTCCTGACGAAAGAATTGTTTCTCTAACTCAGAAAAAATAACCTCAATACATCGCTTCATATTTTCGAACTCGTATTGGTTGACACTATTATACGCAGCGCAGAGAGTTCGCCATCTCATCCATCTCATCCATCTCATCCATCTCATCCATCTCATCCATCTCATCCATCTCATCCAAGATAAGGTCTGAAGTGAACAAATCAAATCTGACGTGGCTCTTATGGTCAAAATTAGACGAATGAATAATCTAACGAACGAATAATCTAATTGAAGCGATATCAAGTAGTCGATAAAAACGTTAAGCGACTAAATAAAAGATTGGACACGAGCGATACATTGCTCAACCTAAACGCGACTTAACGAAGAGGAACCGAGCAAAGCGATTAATGAATGGAGCTGAATGGGGATAATGAACTAAACAGCTCAGGTAAACTCAATAATGCTCTCATATGAAAGAGCATTAACCTTGCATGGTGGTAACCAACTCCATCATGTCTTTAGAACTTATATTTTTCTTATGTCTTACTACAGCGTCAATCATCAATTCTAGATTACCTGCCGAAATATAATCACTGAGCACCTCGTTAAATTTCTCCTGTATTTCACCACTCGCATGTAAGTGATCAGGGATAAAGAACAAAAACTGACTACCACTACTACGAAACGAAATAGCACTTTCAGGGATCTTTGCCGTAAGAGACTTAGCGGCTGAACTCACGACTAAGTCGCCATATTCGAGCCCATACTTTTGATTAATCTCGCTAAGATTTCTGATTCGCACGAAGTACAGATCGAAGTTGTTGTCTCTCGAGTAATTATTTTTTACAAATTTCATTAGCGAGACTCTATTATGAAAGCCTGTAATGCAATCGGTCGAACGGAGTTTTCGTTTAGCGGAAAAATCGATATAAAAAATGGCTCCCGTCATCATCAATATTAAAACAAGAAACGCACTACTGATTTGATGAACCATGACCAATTTGTCGACCATGGAGGTGTTTTCCTCTATCACTGGGCTTTGTAGGCGAAATTTTTCATTAATAAAGCCCACCAACGTGTGATAACAAATATCGATTTTTTTCTGTAACGACTCTTTAGGAAGGACACCTTCGTTGACTAGCTTAATTGAAGACTCTAACGCCTTAAACTTTTCAAACTCTGTTGTAAAGTAAGGTCTAAAGTTGGCTGACTTAATGAAGTTAGACGATTCAGTGCTGTTTATTAAAATATCAAAACGACTCCAAGTGATGTCGTAAGCTAACCACAATTCATCGTAATCTATCTTGTTAGATTGGCTGACCATCAAGAAGTTGGCGTATTCTTTAACTAATTGAAAAACAAACCATGTTGCTTCGTTCTGCCTATTGGAGAAGCTTTTATTGATATCATTTATCCGAGTAACACTGTAAATATTAATAGTAAGAGCGGCCACCGATAAAAACAAAATAACGACTTTAATGGCCGCCAAAGACAACAGCTTTTTCATAGTCAAACCTCTACAGATGAATATCTCTTATCTGCCAAATCATCTTGGCATGGAAATCCGTATTGTTGATGCTTGGATTTGAAGAAAGTGGATAGATCAACCAATAAGGACCTTTATCTCTTACTGACATAAACTCACCATTTTGTTTGATAGCGATAATCGGATGGTAATCGTCAAAATCTTCTTTAGGTACGGCAATTTTATAATCGTTCAATGCCACAAACGTCACTTGCGACGATATTGGTAAATCAATGGTTTCAAGAATCGTTTGTAACGTCACACCACTGTAAACCGACTTACCATCAACCCAAGGTAGCGAAGTGGTGATTTCTTTTTGAGGCATTAAAAGAAGCTGATCCCTGCTTAACTCATGTTTTTGACCTAAGTGATCGAAAACCGTTAACTCTGAGGCGGCAAAATTGGAAAACGAAAAAAGAGAGAAGGCAAACAAAAGTACAGTTCTCATTCTAAACTCCATTTAAAAAGGTCACTAAATTCAGTCTAGCCTATATTGAGCATTTGACTTGCCTCGCTATTAGCTAATTTTTCAATCACATAGCTTTCACGCTAATCATATAGCTGTCACGTTAATCAAATAGCTTTAATGTTAATCGTATAGCTTTCACATTAATTAAAGACTCTCCTCAGCTTTTTCATCAACACCGTATTCAAATCCGCAGTGCGACGTTTCTTACCCTTCAAACACTCTCTGTTTAACGATGTTTATTATCAAAACACTACTTTTCGAACCCGGTAAGTAATCCAATTGACCAGGTAAATACGTATCAAGTTATAAATTTGATAATAAATATGGCTCAACAAGTAGCGGGAATACTCAACGCTGCATAACCTTTAATCGAACGAATCTATATTTTGAGCCTTTCCAATAGCTTTCGTTCAGGTTGTCACAGCCAAGCAACACCGTTCTTAAACCAAGAATCGCTTGTTAACTTTAGAACCAAGGGAACCAGTAATGAGTTTAAATACACACAAGTTTAACCCCATAACCGCACTTTCCGTCCTTTTAATGACGCTCGTAACGCATCCAGTTTATGCAGAAGTCGATAATGAAAAATTCGAATTAGGTAAACAAAAAGCCAAGGTATGCATGACCTGTCATGGCGAAGATGGTATCTCGACACAAGATCCCTACCCTAACCTTCGAGGTCAGAAGGTCGGTTATCTCATTTCTTCTTTAAAAGATTACCAAACCAGAGAAAGAACCAGCGGTTTGGCGATACTTATGCAGCAACAAGCCGACACGCTTTCCGATCAAGACATCCGAGATATTTCGTATTTCTACTCTCAATTAGGTCTCGAGGCACAGATGGATAAAGACTCTCAACTAGGCCACGAATCTCAATAAAGATGCACAGACCAGTATTAAAGAACAACTAGACGACGATTCAAAACTTTAGGCAAGGAGCCTTGTTATGGAACAAGTGACAACGCAGTACAACATTAAGGTCGTGAGATACTTTATCATCGCGTCTTTGATTTGGGCTATTGTAGGTATGATCATCGGCGTGATCCTCGCCGCCCAGTTGTATTGGCCAGTCCTCAATTTCGATTCTCAATACTTTCAATTTGGCCGTCTTCGTCCACTGCACACTTCAGGCGTAATTTACGGGTTCGTGGTCAATATTCTCATGGGAACGTCACTCTACATTGCCCAACGAACTGGTCATTGTGAGCTGTTCAATAAAAGCCTGTCGTGGATGGTATTTTGGGGTTGGCAATTCATTTTGTTGCTCGCGGTCGTCTCCTTACCCGCGGGCCACACCAGTTCAAAAGAGTATGCGGAGCTTGAATGGCCAATCGACTTAATGATTGTGTTGGTTTGGGTGCTGTATGCGGTGTTGTTTTTTGGCACCCTTGCCAAGCGGAAAGTGAGCCATATCTTCGTGGCTAACTGGTTCTTTGCTGCTTTCATCATCGTTGTTGCCATGATTTTCATTGTGAACAACCTCGCGATGCCGGTCTCGGCAATGAAGTCTTACTCTGTATTTGCGGGGGCTCAAGATGCGATTGTTCAGTGGTGGTGGGGACATAATGCCGTCGGTTTCTTGCTAACAGCTGGTGTGATTGGTATGAACTACTATTTCATACCTAAAGCGGCAGATCGACCTATCTATTCCTACCGCTTGTCTGTGATCCATTTCTGGGGCTTGGTCGGCTTTTACACGTGGGCCGGAACGCATCACTTAGTTTACTCTTCCGTTCCCATCTGGATTCAGAACATCGGAATCGTGATGTCATTGATATTGTGGCTCCCTTCCTGGGCAGGTGCGTTCAATAGCGCAATGACCCTGCTTCAAAACAAAGAAAAGCTGAAGTCCGACTACATTCTTTTATTCTTTTTCTCAGCGATTCTTTACTACTGCTTGGCGACATTCGAAGGTCCCCTACTCGCTATTCGCTGGTTCAACATGGTGGCACACAACACCGAATGGATCATCGGTCACGTGCATTCCGCAGCACTCGGATGGGTGGGAATGTCAGGGATAGCGGTTTTTTACTATTTCATTCCACGCTTATGGGGCCAAACCGATCTTTGGTCACGACGACTGATTAAATGGCACTTTTGGCTTGCTCATGCTGGTGTCGCTATTTATGCGATAGCACTTTGGGTCGCAGGCATCGGCGAGGGTTATATGTGGCTCGCTCAAAATGAAAATGGTGAACTGATTTACAGTTTTGTTGAAGCTATGGACTTTAAAGCACCTTGGTTGTTCTTACGATTCTTTGGCGGTGCATTGTTTGTTCTGGGCTTATTCCTTATGGCATTTAATTTGTTCAAAACGGTTCGTATGCCAGTCGTACATGACGCTAAACATGCCGTTAATCAGGGAGCTTAAATGATGAGTAAAGACTTTACACATTCAATCGTCATTTTAATTTTGACCACCGTTGTCGTTGCTTCTTTCTCTCTGTTGGTTTGGGTAGTGCCAAGCATTGTCCGTGGAGACGATATTGCCAAGGGCAGCTTAGCGATGCCACTCACACCTATTGAGTTGGCAGGACGAGACATCTACATCAGTGAAGGCTGTCATGTGTGTCATACACAAATGGTTCGCCCTCTAGAACCAGAAGTGAAACGTAATGGTCGTCCGAACAAAGAAGCAGACGATATCTATGAGTTTCCCAACTTGTGGGGTTCTAAACGTACGGGGCCTGACCTAACTAACCTTGGTAGAAAGTATTCTGACCAGTGGCATGTTATTCACCTAATTGACCCGCGAAAAGTCATACCTACATCGATCATGCCCTCTTACCCATGGCTGTTTGAGCAAACGCTTACAGGCGATGATATCAGCGCCAAAATGGAGGTTTTACGTACCTTAGGTGTGCCTTATACCGATCAAGAAATTGGTGACGCTAGATTACAGGTGAGAGGAAAAACCAAAGGTGAAGCTCTGATTCGCTACTTACAAAGCCTTGGTAAAGATACGTCACAGGAGGTATCACAATGAGTACATTCTGGAATCTATGGGCGGTAATTTTAACTCTAATTTTTTTCGTTCTTATGGTGTCCGTTGTCGTTAAATATTGGCGTAGCAATCACCAGGCCGATCAAGACCACACCCTTGGCACTTTTGATGGGATTGAAGAAAAGGATGCGCCACCGCCAAAACTACTCTTTGTTAGCTATGCCGTTGCCTTCTTAATGTCTGCAGGCTATTTAGTCCTTTACCCTGGGTTAGGGGAATGGGAAGGATTAGTCGATTGGAAACAAAGCGACGATAAGCTCAGCTCGCCGACCACCAGCCTGAATGAACAATTCTCTCAAACTAGTGAAACCACTTTAGAAGGATTAGCTGCAGTACCAGAGATCGTTAACAGCGGTAAAATCCTGTTCCAAACTCACTGTGCGGCCTGTCACCGAGATAATGCTCAGGGACAAAAGCACTTCCCTAACCTGATAGACCAGGAGTGGCTCTACGGTGGCAGTGATGAAGCGATCATTCATTCGATCGCCAAGGGTCGCAACGGCGCGATGCCGGGTTGGAGCGAGATAATGCGCCCCGATGAAGTGGCTAAGGTTTCTTATTATCTAGCCTCACTTAATCAACGTCATACCGATGTGCCAGAGGTGAAAGTTAAAGTCGGTAAAGAGCTGTTTGTAAAATACTGTTCGTCTTGTCACGCCGATGGTTCTATCGCGAATCCGGCGATTGGCGTCCCTGATCTTTCAGATGATATCTGGCTGCACGGAGGGAGTATTGAAGAGATACAACACACTATCAATAAAGGCTTGAACAACCTGATGCCTGCGTTTGATAAACAGCTTACGGAAAACGAGATACTCGCACTGGGTGCTTACATCCGACATGCGGGATCAGAGCAGCAGCAAAGACTCGCGAACCTAGAAGCTCAGTCTGTTGAACGTGGTGAATACCTCGCTTATGCCGGTGACTGTGTCGCGTGTCATAGTGCAGAAGGTGGCGAACCCTTTGCTGGCGGACTTCCTTTTGTGACACCTTTTGGCACCGTCTATTCAACCAATATTACGCCACACACAACGGAAGGTATTGGAACATATGACTTTGAGGACTTCCGAGCCGCGTTAGTCGCCGGCAAGGGTAAGAACGGCTATCTATACCCAGCTATGCCCTACACGTCATATCAGTATCTCACAGACCAAGACATGATCGACTTGTGGGAATACATGCAATCAATCACCGCGGTGCCTCGACGTAATGACGACAACAGCATGATGTTCCCATCGAACATTCGTCTAGGGTTGCTCGGGTGGAATATTGTGTTCATGGATACCGATCCGATTGACTACCAAGTGCCTGAAGATCTTAAAATGGAAATCGAAAACGTCGACAAATGGCAACAAGGGAAATACTGGGTTGCGGGACTTGGACATTGTTCTGAATGTCACACGCCGCGAAACATTGCCCAAGCGCTGATACCTGAACGCATTTTCCAAGGTAACTTGATCGACGGTTGGAACGCGCCTGATATCACGGCCAATGAGCTGTATATCGACGGTTGGGACGAAACAACACTCACCGACTTCTTACATACCGGTCACTCAGACAAAGGGACTGCTTTTGCGGGTATGGCAGACGTAGTGAAAAACAGCCTGAGCTTGATGACTCGTGAAGATGTCGAGTCGATGTCCTATTACCTACTCAGTGGTGACATCAACAACACCATCAGCAGTGACGCTGTTCCGTTGCAGCCTAAAGGGTTTGATGAAGACGCTTATGCGACTGACATTTACACCACTTACCGCCAAACGTGTGGTGCTTGTCATGGTGACGATGGTAAAGGGCGAGATCCCATCGCACCTACACTGCTGAATAATGGCATCATCATGCACAGCGACCCGTTCAACACCATCGCGGTAACCGTGCGCGGCCTACAACCCACTTATCTCGACAAAGACAGAAACTTCATGCCGATGGCAAGTTTTGAAGATGTCCTGTCGGATAAACGCTTGGCAGAGTTGATCACCTTCGTACGATTGCACCTTGGGGATAGAGAGGAGCCAGTAACCGCGGAACATGTTAGAGAGGTAAGAGAAACACTGGAAGCTGCAGGTTACGCTGGCGGCTTACATACCACACCAGACATGTATGACCGCAGAGATAACTCGATTAACATTAGATAACCGCTATCTATCACCCTTTAAAAGGAGGCCAATGAGCCTCCTTTTCTTTATGTTGATTTCATAGTTAACATCATCAAAACAACACAATTATAACCAACTGATTACACAATTAAGCAGAGCTGCACATAATGCGATCAATCTCGCAGAACAAAGATGACACCAAGTGCATAATATACAAAATTTTATAAAGGTGTACTAAGGACAGATATGGATACAACTACACTCATCTACGATACGTTGGAAGGCCTGTCGAGCGCAAAGCCACAGCAACACGCTCAAATCCGCCAAAATCTATATAACCAATTAGATTTATCATTTGAGAAGCAGTTGGCTTTGTATTCATCAGTTCTTGGTCCTGCGAGTGCTGGTAGATTGACCGATTTAGATAGTGCGGTGATGTCCGCGCGTAAGATCGTTGGTTTAGAAAACAGCTGATCGCTTTTCAACTTATCTCTATTTTAACGCTGCCACTGTGCAGCGTTTTTTTATATCCACTGTTTGTTATATGTGCAATTCCTTCTGTTTTTCAAGTTACACACATTCTCATTTGGTTAATCTTATGTTTCATATTTAACAGGTGTGCAACCAACACAAAGCCGCTAATGTTAGTAGCACGTTAACCACACACCGAATGGAAGAATCATGAGAGTACTTATTGAATATACACAAACAGGCAAATACCGTGACCATGCGTGGGAAGCATTAACGATTCGATCAAAAGGCGAAGTTCAAGCTGTGAGTCCTTCTTATGCGGCTCAACTTATCAAACAAAACCGCGCCAGCTTAACTACCACAGAAACTCAAGATATCGTCATCCAACCTTAATGAATTTAGGAACTATCCCTCCCGGTTCTTAAACTCTATCGTTTCAGTTAGCTGCAGTTCCTAACATCACGGCTAGTAAAACACAGTTCGATGACATAAAAAAAACGCTGCACGGATGCAGCGTTTTCTTGTTTCTGGCGTACCTTATTTCTAACATAGATAGCCTTTAACGCAGATGCCCTCTAACGTACATAGCTTTTTACGTAGACAACTTTTTAACGTAGATAGCTTCTAACGTAAATCGCCTAATTATTTTGGCAGGTTTTCTAACGCTTCAACCATCGTCATTAATCTATCTACAATTCTTTCGCCATCGACTCTCAAGCCATTGTGTTCATACTCGTTGGTAATCCACGCTTTTGAATTTGGAATATTCGCCAGTGTTTCACGGCTGTAATCCAGTTCTACGTACATATCATCAGCGTAAACCGCACATGCCATTGGCACCGTGTTCTTGCTCAACTGTTCTGCATTATACAACTTGCCCCAATCCGATTTCTCAGCCAAAAGATTCGCCGCTTCGCGCAATGGCTTCAACGTCTCTAGTTGATCAAACATCCATGGGTAGACCATCTCTCCGGTAAACCAGAACTCACTACCCGATTGATAGTTAAAGTGTGGGTACTGTTCACGAACTCTGTGAGCCGACCATTGTGATGCTGTACCTTGGCAGTAAATCGATTCATGCAAAATTGCGTAGATTGGATTCGTTAGGTAACCCTGCTCTTGCTGCATTTGATTTAAGAAACTGTAGCTCAACTGCGTGTTACCATTAACTTCAACAAACGCACTCTCTAGCGTGAAGTACATCGGAAGGTTTGCTTCGCCGCCACCAAGGTTAATGCCGATCAACTGGAACTGTTCAACTGTAAACACCTGACCGTTTGGCAGCCTCACATCATTGTTAAGCAAGTAATCAGAGATTTCACGACACATGGCTTGCGCTTGTGGGAACTGAGCAAAGAAAGCCCTATTTTTATCTTCTACACGCTTGTAAGTCGCACGATATACATCATCAGCTTCACGCTCAATAGACGGAATGCCGCCCGTTACATAGCAGCGCTGTAGGCTTTGTGGGAACAGTGACAAATAGCTCAATGTACAGAAGCCACCAAAGCTTTGGCCAATCGTCGACCATTGCTTAACACCGAATTGCTCACGAATCGCTTCGGCGTCACGAACAATGTTATCCGCTCTGAAATGCGTTAAATATTCGACTTGTTGCTCTGGGGACAGATGCGCCAAAGTTTCATGGCTAATCACTGTGCTGTTGCCTGTGCCGCGTTGGTCAAGAAGCAGAACACGATAGTTTTGCAATGCACGCTTTAGCCAGCCTGATTGACCGCTTACTCGTGGAGAAGGAAAGCCTGGCCCACCTTGAAAATAGATCAACCACGGCAGTTCTTGTGCATCTTTTGTAACATCAACCAGTTCACGTGCGAAGACTTGGATCTGTTGTCCATCTTTGGCTTGGTAATCGAGTGGCAGCTCAAAAGAGTGCTGACGATACAGGGTGGTTCCATCAATAAAGTTAGCTTGCACGCTTCATTCCTTTTTATCTGATTCTAAAGTCGTCGGTACGAATAAAAACGGCGCCCTTTGGCACCTTTAATTAGCAAGATACGCATAGTGGCTTGTAAATGAAACCGTTTGTTTAACATGAATGTGAAGGTGCTTCGTTTAATTGTTCAATTACCCCTCATCGGGTAACAACATGTGTCAAAACAGTCCGTTTAGAAGGGATTTATCTAACGAGAGATCGAAAGAATAAAGTGAAGCAAACCAAAAGCGAGAGGCAAATAAAAAGAGCTTAACGAAGTGAGGATACGTTAAGCTCTTGGTTTTATCTGTATTGATAAACTAACTGGGTTATTTGTCGTTAATCTATCGAGAATCTATTCTTTCTAATAAATCTATCAAATTTAGTGAATCTAGCGACTACGAAGCCGTTAATTCACCTGCACCTTGAGTCGAACGTTGGCTACTTTCAACAAGGATAGCCGTCGCAGTCTCTTTCAACGCGCCCCACTCTCCATCATCAACTTCAATGCCATCGTTCCACGCTTTCTCTTGAGTTTTAAAAAGCGCGTCCGATTCAATGTGTGTTTGGTAACCATCTGACAAACGTTCGATATCGAAATCCTGGACGGAAAGTTCGATGGTCATATTGTGGATATGTTCGTCCGATGCCAGTGGCAAATCTGATAAAAACAGTTCTGGAGCAACGCAACCACGGTTAAGAACATACAAAGTGCTCTTAGGGTTAGAGCCGTTATCCCAACGTGCCATGCACGCGATACCTTTCGCAGCCAGTTTTACAAGCTCGCTATACGCCAACCAACGGTTGTGGCAGTTATTTAGCTCAATTTTCAGCGTCTTCTTACCAACCATTTTTTCAATCGAATAGTCCATAATCACAGGAAGATGACAGGCTAAGCTCGCCTTGTGTAGGTCAACTTCAACGGTATTATCGCTGCTCACTTGAATGTCTACAGGGCAATCGTCTTCAAGACCCATAAAGTTGCTCGCATTGTTAAAATGACGAACTCCATCCAAACCGACCATTTGTAAATCTGCCACCATGTTCGCTATCACATCAGCTTCACCACATGTACGACGCATACCCAGAAAGGCTTTATTGACGGCCGCTACCAGTTCATTGTGAGAAACGATCATAACGATTTACCTCCATGTTGAGCGTTGATATGTGTAGTAGCTTTTTGTGAGTCAGCGAGCTCCGCTTCACTTGGTAATATTGGGAACACCCATTCACCCTGATGAATTTCATCAAGCAGTGGCGCACCTTGGAAAAACGTCACTCGCACCCAACGATCTGAACGAGGATCAAACTTAGTTGCACCAAACATCGCTAGCTTGCAACGCAGCAAGTGCATTGGCGGCGAATCTTGATGCAGCACATTCATTTGAATATCGCCCATCGCTTTGTTACCCAACGTCCATACACGGCGTGCAATCGCACGATGCTGCGGCTGTTTAACAAGGAATTCAGCCAATGAAAGCCCAGGCGCAAATTGTAATAAAGCATGGTACAAACGGTAAGCTTGACGGCCGATATCCAACGGCAGTTCACGCTCTTCACCCAGCTCTTCACCTCGAACACCGAGTCTTGGCTCTTCTTTGTCTTGAGATCGATACCAGAACCAGTAGTTGTTTTCTGCTTTCGTAAAGTCGGTCGTGATCGCCCAACGGTACTTTTCTTCTAGTACAACAAGAAGATCTTGAATCTTTTTGCCGCTAGGAAGCGACAGTGTTTCGCTGCAATTCATTTGCTCTTGATGGGCGTCCACTAATTCTGGGTACAATTCCATCAAGCATGAGATAAGGATTTCTTGGGCTTCCATACTCATTTGCTTAGATTGTTCGACTAGCTGCGCCCATGTATCGCACAGGCTGACAGAAGCTTCTAATGATTGTTCTGTGTACTTCAAATCATCAACAGCGGCTTTATTCAGCCCTTGCTGATTTTCATTGATGGTAACGACTTGTTCTAAATGACAAATCGCTTTTTTAACTAATGTACGCAGTGGCTCGATCAACGCCATATCAGTCTGACTAGCCAACACGTCCGCCAATGCATGTTCACGGGTTGTCATCCACTGATCGACAATACTAGGGTGGTTAATGAGGTATGGCGCCATACCTAAACCCGTCGCATTACCAACACCAAGGTAACGTTGTAATCCTCTATGCAAGGAAATCGCTTGTTCACCGCCCTGTTGTTCGGCTAAGTAATGAACCCAATCTAGGCTGAACTCACGCAGCATATAAACTGCACACATTTGCGCACTGAACGACTGGTTAAAATCTTCATTTTTCTCTAAGATTTTAAAGTCAGCAATACCAAATTTTCCATTACCATAAACGGCAGTGGTTCGTAGAATGTAGCCCACTTCAGCCAGTTCTTTGAGCGTTGGTTGAACACCTTTCGCCAAGTGACTCACGATGTGTTCAAACACACGTACACTTTTGTTAGCACGCGCTAAAACAAGTACGTTATTTGGATTACGGCCAGCCTCTTGAAGCGGTACATTCGCACGAAGTCTTTCAAGTAAGGTGACATCAACATCACCAAGAACAAGCGCAAACGTTACGTCCCACTTTTCAGCAATGACACGGTCATTTCGTTCGTCGTCTGCAATTTCATCGCAAAAAACAACCAAATGATAAACATGGTTTGGCGTCGCTAGCTTATAGATAACATGACCAAAACCTTGAGCGTCTAATTGCCACTCATGTTTCGTCACTTTCCATTCTTGCTGCGCCATTTTACGAATCAGAGTTCTCACGAAGCTGATGCGTGTTTGGTGCATCGCACCTAGCCTTTCCGGTGCCATGACGACGGTTGCGTCACGTAATGCTGATTCAGTGTAGGTAGAACGATGTGCATCCATTTTGCTCACCACCTTATAGTTATAGGATTTTGCTAGCCATTCAGAACCGATCGTTGCCATCATTTGAAGCATTCGTTGTAACAGTATGCTGGTTAGCTTTCACGTTTTTGATAGTTATTGAGGCAAGCGATCTCGCCCCTTATTATTTGTCCTGACTAGATCGATTGACCTAAATACTTTGCCGTCCGGTGTATCTTCACCGGTACAGGTTTTACTGACTTGCGGATTTCTTGCGGGCCTTAATTACAAGGCCCGCATTTGGTCGTTCTTGCTTTCTATAGACCTTGTTCTTTTGCCATCTTGATTGCGATTTGAGGCGCATTCCAAAGTGAAGGAAGTAAGATTAAGGAAACAGGTACCGCAGTGATAACAATGAACGATTGCAGCGCAGAAATTCCGCCTGAACCAAGGGAAATCAGAATTAAAGCTGTTACCCCCATCATCACACCCCAGAAAGTACGAATAATTGCATTGGGTTCTGTCTCACCACTCACAACAACACTGATGGTGTAAGTCATTGAGTCACCTGTCGTCACGATAAAGATCGTCGTCAGAATCAAGAACAAGATAGACGTAAGCATTGGCATTGGTAGCTGTTGAGTTACCGCCAGTAGAGCGCCTGGTAAGTTAAAACCTTCAAATGCTTTACTTACACTGCCCGGATCTGCGATTTCAAATGCCAGACCTGAACCACCAACAATCGTGAACCAAAAACAAGTAACAAACGGAGCAACAATACTAATGGTTGTCACCAACTGACGAATACTACGACCGCGTGAAATTCGAGCAATGAAGATTGCCATCATTGGTCCGTAACCTAGGAACCAGCCCCAGAAGAACACTGTCCACCAGCTCAACCAACCTTCGTCACCACGGTAAGTCGCCATTGGGATGAAGTTGTCAATCATGCTGCCTACACCTTGGATGTAGCCATTGAAGATGAAGTTCGTTGGACCAAAGATCAGAATGTAGACCATCAATGCCATTGCTAAAATTACGTTGTAACGGCTTAGCATTTGCATTCCGCGGTTAAGACCACTTAATGCAGACAATGTGTAAAGAACGATAGCGAACAAGATGATGATCAGCTGTGTCGTGAAGCCATCTGGGATACCAAACAGTTCGTTCAATGCGTAACTCACTTGCAAGCCCAAGAAACCGATCGGACCGATGGTGCCCGCTGCTACTGCAACAATACAACATGCATCAATCAGTGCGCCAGTATGACCTTTCAGCGCTCTTTCGCCTAAAACTGGGTATAGCAAAATACGAGGCTTAAGAGGCAAGCCTTTGTCGTAGTGAAGGTGCATAACCACAATAGACGTTAAGCTACCAACGATTGCCCATGCAAGAAAACCCCAGTGCATAAACGATTGTGATAATGCATTTACTGCGCCTTGTTGTGCGTTTTCTTGTGCGCCATACAACGGTGGAGGACTCACATAGTGTGCGATAGGCTCTGCTGCCGCCCAAAACACACCGCCACCCGCCAGTAACGTACAAAAGATGATCGCCATCCAGCGGAAGCCATCCATCTCAGGCTTATCGATGCCACCTAGGATAACCTTGCCTGTTCGCCCTGCCGCTAGGCCAAGACCAATAAGAAAAGTCAGAAGAAGAAGCATTTGCCAATATGGGCCGAACACTTTTACAGACCATGCAAAGCCGGTATTTACTAGGGTAGACAACAGCTCGCCATCAAACAAAGCAAGTGCTACAAACAGAGCAATAAAGCCGCCGCTGTACCAAAGCGCTGGGTTAGTTAGTCCTAATTTATCTGAGGCAGACTCAGACTGTGTATTTTTACTTGTTTTATTACTTGCTGTGTTTGCTTGACCCGCATTTACATTTGAAGATTTCACGCTATTGGTTAAATCAGACATACTCTGACTCCAGAGGTTTCTTTGCAGCCGTCATTAAAATGATGACCACAAGAGGTGTATTTAACACCTGCCCTATTGTTTTTGTGTTGGGCAGGCTAATCCATGTTTGGGTTACCGCGTTGCGAAATAGACCATTGTTCCTTTTGTATAATTGATATTCTTTTCAATGCTGTTCAAAAAAGCGGTTACTTTTTGCTTTGAGGCTCTAAGCCGTCTTTCAAAAAGTTAAACCAGTTATCGCCTAATACTTGCCCGGCTTCAGACTCACTGAAACCGTGACGCATCAATCCGTTATAGATATTTTCCATACCAGAACTCCCACAGAACCAAGGCAGTGAATCTGGCCAACCTGAGTTATTCGCAGAGCCTTCACCGTAGTCCATAGCCTTCGACCAGCGACCATTTCGCATCCACTCAAGAACGGCTTGAGGTTGGTTTAAGCATAGGTCACTGCCAATACCTAGGTGTTCTACGCCGACCATGTCAGCCGTAGTTGCAACCATTTGGCAGAAATCTTCCAAGGTACATTGGCTGCCGTTTGGTAGGTGGAATGGGTATAAGCTGAATCCGATTAAGCCACCGCGTGCGGTTAGAGCCTTAATCACATCGTTTGATTTATTACGCAGTGCATCATGTGCAAACGTCGGATTCGCGTGGCTGATACAAATAGGGCGAGAAGATAGGTCTATCGCCTCAAGTGTTGAACGTTCAGCACTATGAGACATATCGATGATCATACCTACTCGGTTCATCTCTTCGATAGCTTGCTTACCAAAGCGCGTGATACCTGTGTCGTTCTGCTCATAACAACCCGTCGCCAATAAGCTCTGGTTGTTGTACGTCAGCTGCATGATCAAAAGACCCTGCTGACGCATCACTTCGATAAGACCAATCTCATCATCGATTGGCGAACAGTTTTGAGCACCTAGAAAAATGCCGACTTTGCCTGTCGCTTTTGCAGTTTCAACATCAGCCATTGAATGTATCGGCATAATAATGTCTGCATTCTGCTCGAATCTTAAGTTCCACTCAGCAAAACGAGATAAGGTTTCACGAGCTGTCTCGTGGTAAACCGCGGTAGCGTGAACTGCTGTAATGCCGCTCGCCTTTAGTGTTTGGAAATATTCTCTGTTCCAATTGCAGTATTGCAATCCATCTATAACAATCCGTTGCTGGTACATAACCACTCCTATTGAAAGCTCAGTGTTCTAGCTCGGTTTTGAAAACACGCTCAAATAACATGTTTTCAAAAATGGGTTAAATCACTTACTGGGCGCTCAGTCTTTGAAATCTATATTTGATTGAGCTTGATTGAGTTTTGATGTTGGCCTGACTCGATGAATCAGGCCAATTCGATAGCTGGATAGTTAGGGTCTGTTTAACTAATGACTCCAACTATCCCGTTCTAGTTAATAGAAATCTAATTAACAGAAAGCTGCTTAGTAAGGGCGCTGATAAGCTGTCTTAACCACGGTATAGAACTCTTTCGCGTATTGACCTTGCTCACGAGGACCGAAGCTAGACTCTTTACGACCACCAAACGGTACATGGTAATCCGTACCTGCAGTTGGTAGGTTCACCATCACACAACCTGTTTGTGCTTGTTGTTTGAACATCGCACTACTGCGTAGGCTTTGAGTAATGATGCCGCCTGTTAGGCCGAAACGTGTGTCGTTTGTTGTCGCGATAGCTTCTTCTAAGTCAGCAACTCGAATCACACTTGCCATAGGAGCAAACACTTCTTCTTGGTTCACTTCCCAATCGTTCTTAGTATTCAAGAACAAGGTTGGAGACATGTAGAAACCTTCGTGTTTCATGCTCAAGCGTTCGCCACCAAATGCTAGCTCACCGCCGCTTTGACGTGCTTTCTCAACCCAACCAAGGTTTGCTTCAAGTTGGTTTCCATCGACTACAGGGCCCATGAACACGCCCTCTTCTAGTGCATGACCGACTTTAAGCTCACTCATGCGTTTGATAAGTGCTTCAACGTATTGGTCGTGAATGCCATCCATTACCACTAGACGAGAAGATGCAGTACATTTTTGACCGGCACCCGAGAACGAACCCGCGATAGTTGCATCTACTGCAGTTTGGATATCTGCATCGTCAGCAATCACTAATGCGTTCTTACTGCCCATTTCTAGTTGGCAACGAACGAAGTTTGGCGCTGTTGCTGCTGCGACTTTACGACCCGTATCAACAGAACCAGTAAAGCTCACACCATTCACGTCTTTAGAGTTGATCAGTGCATCACCTACTTTCGAACCGCTACCCAGTACAAGGTTGAACGTGCCTGCTGGCATGCCTTGGCGGTGGATAATCTCGGTTAATGCAACCGCACTTGCTGGTGTTAGGTTTGCAGGTTTCCAGATAACGCTGTTACCGAAAGCCAATGCTGGAGCGATTTTCCAAGCTGCTGTTGCTGTTGGGAAGTTCCAAGGAGAGATGATGCCGATAACACCAACGGCCTCACGAGTCACTTCTACAGAAACGCCTGGGCGTACTGATTCTGCGTTGTCGCCAATTTGACGAAGCACTTCAGCTGCAAAGTATTGGAAGAACTGGCCTGCACGGTAAATTTCACCACGACCTTCAGCAAAAGGCTTACCTTCTTCACGAGAAAGTAATGTACCTAGCTCATCACAACGTGCAATCAATTCATCACCAATCGCTTGAAGCACTGCTTGCTTACGTTCAATCGGTGTTTTTTCCCACTCTGGTTGAGCGTGCTTCGCCGCTGAAATCGCTTGTTGAACTTGGTCAGTGCTTGCTTGTGCAAAGTTACCGATGTTTTCAGAAATATCTGATGGGTTAATGTTCGCAACGGTGCTTACACCCGCTTGCCATTCGCCGCCAATGTAAAGTGCGTTTTCTGCTTGAACATTCTGTAATTGAGTCATCATTCTGTCCTTGTAACGGTTAGGTTGCGGTTGAGTCTGGCAACCATCTGGTTAATTAATAAACTGTTAATATTCAGATAATTAATTGCTAAAATAAGATGTATATTTTGTTTCTAAAGTGAACCAAGTCGCTTGTATCAATAAACCACTTCAATTCAAAAGAGTTTTGATCCGCAAATAGCTTTAGTTCACAGTCTGATTATTCAGGTTGAGACGCCGATGCATAAACCACGAACTCGACCAGCATCTCTTCTCTTGCTAACCCTGCAACGACGACCGCAGCACGGTTTGGGTAAGGTGCATTAAAGTATTCTCCGTATACGCTGTTTACCGTTTTTAAGTATTCACGGTCTGTCACGTAAATCAGAACTTGCAGCACTGAATCCATAGATTCGCCTGCACACTCCAACGTATGAACAAGGTTGTTAAAAGTCTGACGCGTTTGCGCTTCAATACCGCCTTCTACTACTGCGCCAGTTTCATCAATTGGAATCTGCGCGGTGTATAGAGTGCCGTTATTAACGATTGCCCACTCTAGTGGTGCTTTTGAAGCAAAAAGCTCGGTTTTTACTGGGTGTTTTTTAGTTTGTGCGTTCACGATTCCATCCAACTTTGTAACAACTATGTTTCAAGATGGTTAAATACTGCACCTTGACGACTGATAAATCTAACGGTAAATTTTGTGCATTTGATAAATAAAATCTATCACCTTTCAAAAAGTAAGGTATAGCAAGGGCTAGAGAAGGATCAGCGCCATGAGTATTAAGCTACAACAGTTAAAACATTTCGTTTTAGTGGTCGAAGAAGGTGGATTTAGAGCGGCATCTCACCGAGCAAATCGATCGCAAGCGGCACTTTCCACCTCAATAAAAGAACTGGAAAAAATACTCGGTCAGCCACTGTTTGAAACAGGCAACAAATCAACGTTGACACCTTTCGGAGAAATATGCTTACCAAAAATCATTCAATTTCTGAATGTTTACAAAGCATTAGATAATGACTTGCGCGCAGCAGCGGCAGGACAACAAGGAAGAGTTCGAATAGCAAGCGTGCCATCGGTAGCAGCAAAATTAATCCCTAGCGTTTTAGGGGCTTTTTGTGAGCAGTACCCTAATGTAGAAGTCAGTTTGATTGATGATAATGCGGCGGGTGTGGAAGCGAGATTACTCTCTGGAGAGGTGGATGTTGCCCTCGGAAATAGCTCCCATTTAGAAGAAGAGAGCATCGATTTCACCCCTTTGCTTTCCGATCCTATTGGTGTGGTCTGCCTGAAAGACAACCCTATCGCCTCCCAAAGAGAGGGAATAGAGTGGCAAACTTTGTTAAAACAACCCTTCATTCGCAACGGTACTTGTACGCTACTTGACCCAACACCTGCACGAATGCTCAGCGAACAAGCTCTGTATTCAGTAGAGAACATTACTTCTTTGTTTTCGGTGTTAGAGCTCGGGATAGGCGTGACTACACTGCCTAAACTGGCTTTCCCAACCAATGAAACCCGTTTGGTGTGGATTCCATTGATTGACCCGCCCTTACAGCGTCAAATCGGTATTTTCAGGTTGGCTGACCGCACGATCTCGCCACAAGCACAGGCTTTTCATGACTTATGTATTCAATACCTAAGCTATAAAGAGTAATAGAGGGAAACGTGATTGACTTCGCTTACTTATAAGGACTATTAATAAAATAAGAACTCTAGCGCTAGATTGGGCAGTACTTAACTGCCTGTTACGTTCTCTAAATTCGGCGCTTTCTTTTTGTGCCATTCTGCCCAATTGTCCTAATCTTTGACCTTTAGCCCTAACTTCCAGCATTGTTGCTCTGATGATTGGGGGCTAGATTGTTCATTTAGTGTCGTCTTAAAACGGCAAACTAACCGTTTCAGCTCCTTACCAACACATGAATAACGACTTTGCGCCAACAATATTAAAAATAATTATTTATATATAAGGAGTTACGTACCGTTAAATCACTACGCAAATACTCCCTTCCACTATTGATTAAAACTTAGTTAGGCCCGCCCAGAATGACACTCCATAATTGGCTTCATAAGTAATTCTAAGTGTTTGAATATTATCAATTGATACGATAATAAGCTGATAGTTTTACTTTAAATATTGTGGAAATAAACCTTTCGTATCGTCAAAAATAAAGCATCTGAAATATTCATGAATGAGGTAATCAAGCTATTACTTTCATAAATGAAAAACACTTCTTTCAAAAATGGAATTATTGATGTCGATATTTGTCGTTTAGATCACATAATTTTAGGCGTAATTTATATTTTGTCGAAACGATAGCGAGTTAGTTTTTATCGTTTAATTTCGTCAGGAGATATAAAGCCAGAAAGATTATTTCTTTGTTAACAAGTAAAGGTTTATTAACAAGTCAAATTGCTATTAACAAGTAAGTGCTAGTAACAAAACATATTCAAACTGTGTTTTATATTGACTTACACTGTTAAATATAAGGTTTTATTATGAGGCTTAATGGGATAAGTAGCGACATCCTTGTTGCTGCTAAAAGAGTTGTTCTTTGCCAAATAGTATTAGCCGTCGGTGTAGTTTTATATGAAGTGTTTTTTGGTAATAAAGTAGATATGGAATCTTCAGCTTTGGGTGTTGTTATCGCGATGCTACCACCGCTGTTTGGATTTATATATGCAAGCTTAAAGGTTCGTAAGAATCCTAATTATAGTTTACGTGACTTAATGCAAATGAGTCGTGTCGTGAAAATAACTTATACGTTCTTAATGTTTATCCTGGCATTCCAATTTTTTAAATTGGATAACCCAGTAATATTATACGCGTACATTTTCACAATGATTGGGTACTTCTTAACACCATTTATTACTGCCTCTACAAGATCGGAGTACGTGTAGTATGGATCAAGTCACTACCGCTCACGAATACATAGAGCATCACTTAACCTTCTTAACTACAGGTGATGGTTTCTGGGCGTTCAACATTGACTCAATGTTGATATCTTGGATTACGGGTTTACTGTTTATTGGAGCGTTTCGATATGTAGTGACCAAGGGAACCAGCGGTGTTCCAGGTCGTTTTCAATGTTTTATCGAGCTTATCTTTGATTTCGTTAACAACCTAGTCAAAGAGATTTTTCAAGCGGAGGATAAATTAATAGGACCGCTGGCATTAACCACTTTTGTTTGGGTGTTGTTAATGAATGCAGTCGACCTATTACCTATAGATTTAATACCAGGGTTAACTCGTGTAATGGGTTTAGAACACTTTAGAGACCTACCGACAGCGGACGTAAATGTCCCAATGTCGATGGCACTCGGTGTGTTTATTCTACTGTTAACTTATACGTTTAAAAATAAAGGTTTGAAAGGCTTTATCAAAGAGCTCACTACTCAGCCATTTGATAACCCTCTTTTATATCCTGTTAACTTAGTTCTTGAATTAATAACATTAATTTCAAAGCCAATATCACTAGGCTTACGATTATTCGGAAATATGTATGCAGGCGAGATGATATTCATCCTTATCGCACTAATGCCTTGGTGGATGCAATGGGCACTAAGTGTTCCATGGGCCTTATTCCACATATTAATCGTATTCTTGCAAGCATTTATATTTATGGTACTGACCGTTGTTTATTTAGCGATGGCAACAGAAGAACACCATTAATTAATAACTAAAAAATTAACTAACACATTATTTATCGGAGATACAAATGGATATCGTAAGCGCAGTTTTATATGTAGCGGGTGCATTACTGATCGGTTTAGGTGCAGCAGGTGCAGCATCTGGTATTGGTAACTTAGCAGGTAAATACCTTGAAGGTGTAGCTCGTCAACCAGACCTTACTCCAATGCTTCGTACTCAATTCTTCATCATGATGGGTCTTGTGGATGCTGTACCGATGATTGGTGTTGGTATCGGTCTATACATCATCTTTGCCGTGGCTTAATGAAAAGCTTTGAAAAGATCGATTTATAAATAATCAAGATTTAGTGAGGAAGGTATGAACTTAAATGCCAGCATGTTTGGTCAAGCAATCTCATTCGTGATTTTTGTTTGGCTATGCATGAAATATGTATGGCCCCCTCTCACCGCGATGTTAGACGAGCGCCAAAAAGAAATCGCTGATGGTTTACGCCACTCAGAGAATGCAGCGAAAGAGCTAGAACTAGCAAAATCAAATGGCGCACAACTCGTCGCCGATGCGAAAAGAAATGTGACTGAACTGATTGAGCAAGGCAAAAAACGCCGCAACGAAATCATCACCTTAGCTCACCAAGAAGGTGAGCAGGAAAAAGCACGCATCTTAGAACAAGGTAGAGCTGAGCTAGAAGGCGAACGTCAAAAGTTACGCCGTGAACTTCAAGCGGGTATGGCAGATGCTGTTATTCAAAGTGCACAGAAATTGATCAGCAAAAACCTAGATTCCGAAACGAACCGAGCGTTAGTTGATCAAATGATAAGCGAACTCTAAGCGGAGGCAATATGTCAGATTACACCAATATTGCTCATCCCTACGCCAAAGCATCGTTCGACTTTGCCTTGGGTGAAAACAAGTTGCAAGAGTGGCACTCAATGTTGTCGATTCTTGTGACTGTGGCAGAAGAAGAAACGATCGCTAAGCAGATTTCCTCAGCAGAAGGTGTTCGCACACAACAATCTGAAGAACTGGTCAATCTTATTATTCATGTTTGCCAAGGACTCGTTGATGACCACGTCATTAATCTCATTCGAGTCTTGGCTGAGAATGGCCGTCTTTCAGTGATTAAAGAATTGTTTAACTTGTTCAGCGACCTAAAGGACGAACATGAACGTGTAATCCCTGTCACTGTCACCAGTTCAGAATTGCTTACACAAGATCAAGTTACATCACTCACTGCTGCACTTGAGAAGAAATTAGAGCGTCAGGTTGAAATGGAACAGGTTATTGATGACACGCTAGTTGGCGGGATTGTTATCAAGGCGGGTGAAACCGTCATCGATGGTTCATTAAACACATCGATTAACCGACTAGCTAATCAACTTCACGCGAGATAGGTATCAATTATGCAATTAAATTCAAATGAAATCAGCGATCTAATTAAAGATCGCATCGCGAAGTTTAATGTGAGCACCGAAGCTCGCAACGAAGGCACCATTGTATCGGTTCGTGACGGCATCATTACCATTAACGGCCTTGCGGATGTAATGCAAGGTGAAATGATCGAACTTCCAGGTGGCAAGTACGCCCTCGCGCTTAACCTAGATACCCACTCAGTAGGTGCGGTGGTTATGGGCCCCTACACTGACCTCTGTGAAGGTATGAAAGTGAAAGGTACAGGTCGTATCTTGGAAGTACCGGTAGGTAACGGACTTCTTGGTCGTGTAGTGAACACATTAGGCGAACCCATCGATGGCAAAGGCCCTGTGAGTTGTGACCGACTAGACCCTGTAGAAGTGATTGCACCAGGCGTAATCGAACGTAAGTCCGTCGATCAGCCAATCCAGACGGGCTACAAAGCGGTAGACACCATGGTGCCTATTGGTCGTGGTCAACGTGAACTTATCATCGGTGACCGTCAAACAGGTAAAACAGCGTTAGCTATCGATGCGATCATCAATCAAAAAGATTCTGGCATCAAATGTGTGTATGTAGCTATCGGTCAGAAAGCATCCACTATCGCAAACGTTGTTCGTAAACTCGAAGACCACGACGCACTTAAAAATACCATCGTCGTTGTGGCATCAGCATCAGAATCAGCAGCGCTTCAATACCTTGCTCCTTATGCTGGTTGCACTATGGGTGAATACTTCCGTGACCGCGGTGAAGATGCACTGATCATCTATGATGATCTATCAAAACAAGCTGTTGCTTACCGTCAAATCTCCTTGCTACTTAAACGCCCACCAGGTCGTGAAGCCTTCCCTGGCGACGTATTCTACCTCCACTCACGTCTACTAGAACGTGCAGCAAGAGTGAATGCGGAATATGTAGAGAAGTTCACTAACGGTGAAGTGAAAGGCCAAACAGGCTCACTGACGGCACTTCCTATCATTGAAACTCAAGCGGGTGACGTATCTGCGTTTGTACCAACAAACGTCATCTCAATCACCGATGGTCAGGTTTTCCTACAAACTCAACTATTCAACTCAGGCCTACGCCCTGCGGTAGACCCGGGTATCTCGGTATCTCGTGTGGGTGGTGCAGCGCAGTGCAAGATCATCAAGAAACTGTCTGGTGGTATTCGTACATCGTTAGCGCAATACCGTGAGTTAGCCGCATTTGCTCAGTTCTCTTCTGACCTAGACGACATGACTCGCAAGCAGCTTGATCATGGTGAGCGTGTAACTGAATTAATGAAGCAAAAGCAATACTCGCCTATGTCTGTCGCTGAGCAAGCAACGGTCATTTACGCAGCAGAGAAAGGCTATTTGGTTGACGTAGAGTTGAACAAAATTGCACGTTTTGAAGAAGAGCTGATTGCTTACGCAAAAGGCCAAAACCCAGAGTTGTTCGACACCATCAACGCTAACGGTGACTACAACGATGAAATCGATGGCACCCTTGCAAAGCTTCTCGGTGACTTTGTAGCGTTGAAAGCTTGGTAAACGCTCCGGTTTGTTGGCTGGAAATCAAAACAAATTAGGAGCAGATAATGGCAAATACTAAAGAAATTCGCACCAAGATAGGCAGTGTTAGTAACACTCAGAAAATCACCAGTGCAATGGAGATGGTTGCGGCAAGTAAGATGCGTAAGGTTCAAGACAACATGACGCTAACGCGTCCATATGCCGAGAACATGCGCAAAGTTATCTCTCATGTCGCATCAGGGTCGCTGGAATACCAGCATCCCTATCTTCAACAGCGTGAACCAAAACGCGTTGCTTACATAATTATTTCGTCCGATCGGGGCTTATGTGGTGGCTTGAACTCGAACTTGTTCAAGAAAGTGTTAGAAGAAATGGAGATGTGGCGTAACAAAGGCGTTGAGGTAGAAACCACCTTAATTGGTTCTAAAGCTATCTCATTTTTCCAACGCAGCGGCAATGTTATCGCGCAAACGTCAGGCCTTGGTGACACGCCTAAATTAGAAGACATTTTAGGTACAGTTAACGCGATGCTAGGGCATTACGACGACGAAAAAATCGACAGTTTGTATCTCGTTTATAACCAGTTCATCAACACCATGGTTCAAGAACCGACAACCTTGCAGTTGCTACCCCACCCCTCAGATTCTGAGGCCGATGGAGGTACTAAAAAAGCACGTCGTTGGGATTACATCTATGAACAAGCACCAAGAGACATCCTCTCTGAGCTGTTACATCGATACATTGAATCGCAAGTGTATCAAGGCATCGTAGAGAGCATTGCCTGTGAGCAAGCAGCCCGAATGGTGGCCATGAAAGCGGCAACCGATAACGCAGGCCAACTCATCGATGACTTGCAATTGGTATACAACAAAGCACGACAAGCTGCCATTACCCAAGAACTGAGTGAAATAGTCTCAGGCGCTCAAGCTGTCTAAGGGCAGAAAAGAGTGGGTCAAGAATAGAATTTGAGGATTTAGAGATGAGTGTTGGAAAAATAGTTAAAGTTATCGGCGCGGTGGTAGACGTCGAGTTCAGCGGCGGCAACAGCCCACGCGTTTATGATGCGTTGAAAGTGACTAGCGCGGAAGCAAGTTCGCTCGTATTAGAAGTTCAGCAACAGCTGGGTGGCAGTATCGTTCGTTGTATTGCAATGGGTACGTCAGATGGCTTACGCCGTGGCCTCACTGTTGAAAACACCGGTTCTCCAATCACGGTTCCTGTGGGCGAAGAAACCTTAGGCCGTATCATGAACGTTCTTGGTCAGCCAAT
The DNA here is from genome assembly GCF_963898195.1 of Vibrio sp. L3-7. NCBI lineage: Bacteria > Pseudomonadati > Pseudomonadota > Gammaproteobacteria > Vibrionales > Vibrionaceae > Vibrio > Vibrio sp. L3-7. Next base: position 287,200 of record NZ_CAWQUW010000012.1, read on the forward strand.
TGATGAATGTGGTGAAATCGGTCAAAAAGAAAGCTACGAAATTCACCGTGAAGCACCCTCTTATGAAGAACAAGCAAACAGCACTGAACTTCTTGAGACCGGCGTTAAGGTTATCGACCTTATCTGTCCGTTCGCTAAGGGTGGTAAAATAGGTCTGTTCGGTGGTGCTGGCGTAGGTAAAACTGTCAACATGATGGAGCTTATCAACAACATCGCCAAAGCCCACTCAGGTCTCTCTGTATTTACCGGTGTTGGTGAGCGAACTCGTGAAGGTAACGATTTCTACTACGAGATGAAAGAAGCTGGCGTATTAGACAAAGTTGCCATGGTTTACGGTCAAATGAACGAGCCACCGGGAAACCGTCTACGTGTTGCGCTGACTGGCCTGACTATGGCTGAACGCTTCCGTGATGAAGGTCGTGACGTACTGTTGTTCATTGATAACATCTACCGTTACACGCTCGCGGGAACAGAAGTATCAGCACTGCTAGGTCGTATGCCATCAGCAGTGGGTTACCAACCAACATTGGCTGAAGAGATGGGTGTGCTTCAAGAACGTATCACATCAACCAGACAAGGTTCGATCACATCTATTCAAGCGGTATACGTACCTGCGGATGACTTGACCGATCCATCGCCAGCAACAACCTTTGCTCACTTAGATGCAACCGTTGTACTGTCGCGTAACATCGCTGCATTAGGCCTCTACCCTGCAATCGACCCATTGGATTCAACATCTCGCCAATTGGATCCTCTTGTCGTTGGTCAAGAGCATTACGACATTGCACAAAAAGTCCAAACAACGCTGCAACGCTACAAAGAGCTAAAAGACATCATCGCGATTCTTGGTATGGATGAGCTATCGACTGAAGACAAACAGACGGTATCTCGCGCTCGTAAGATTGAACGTTTCTTAACTCAGCCTTACCACGTAGCCGAAGTGTTTACAGGTCAGAAAGGTGTATTCGTACCGCTAAGCGAAACACTAAGAGGCTTTAAAGGCCTGTTAGGCGGTGAATATGACGATATCCCAGAGCAAGCATTCTTGTACTGTGGTTCTATCGACGAAGTGCTTAACAAAGCAAAATCACTCTAAGAGGCAGGTGCACCATGGCTATCGGAATTACAGATAATACATTTCAACTTAATATTGTAAGTGCGGAAGGTACGCTGTTTTCAGGTCCAGCGTATGCCCTAGCTGTTTCTGGCGCTGATGGTGAGCTGGGGATCCGCCCCGGTCACTCCCCGCTTCTCAGTAAAATAAAGCCGGGCGTCACAGTGTTTGTCACAGACCCTAAATCAGAAGGGCAAGTGCTTTATGTCTCTGGCGGGATGCTGGAAGTTCAGCCAGATGTGGTAACGGTGTTAGCCGATACTGCCCTGCACGGCCAAGATATTGACCGCGCTCGCGCAGAAGAAGCGAAATATGCAGCTCTAGAAAATATCAATAAGGGCAATGTAGACATCAACTTTGCACAAGCTCAGCTTGAACTCGCAAAAGCCGTTGCTCAGCTTCGCGCATCAGAACTGACGTCTTCTCGCACTCGTCACTGAGAACAGACTTAGAGGCTTGATGCTTAGTGCTTAGTGCTTAGTGCTTAAATAGTCTACCCACTTAAACATGATTTAAGTGGGTAGACTACATCAGGAACCCTTCTCTCCCTTCCAACCTCCCCTCCCTTTCAACCGTCTCTAGTGCATCCTTTTTCACCAGCGCTTACACCATTATTTCTCAGCAAAACGCGCTTGGTGCGGATCAAGTTCATGACCAAGAGGTTGTGTGAGTGAATGATATAACTCTGGCTTACGTCCACGAATCCAGCGTCTGCCAGTACACATATCTAACTCTTCTGTTTTTAGATCTGCAATCACCATATCGTTATCAACACTATCGGTCTCAGTAATGATTTCACCATAAGGGCTGAGGATCATCGCATTACCTGTTCTTACTTCATCCATATCAACACCGACACCATTACTAAACACCACGAACATACCGTTGTCGTGTGCTCTTGCAGGCAACCAACGCATTAACCACTCGCGGCCATTCTTGCCCTGCATTTCAGCACGAATCGCTTCTGGGTTTTCATCTCGGTTAAACCATAACTCTGGGTCAATACGCTTCATCGCATTCGGGCTTCGTGAATGACAACCGCCCGTTTGATGTGGCGCAATCAATATATCAGCCCCTTTCAAAGCAGTGATCCTGACATTTTCGACCAAGTTGTTATCCCAACAAATCAAGATACCGACTTTGCAGCCATGTGGCGTATCGAACACCGTGTATTGGTCGCCGCTGCTCATGTGTGGGCTAACGAAGGTATGCAGTTTACGATGCTTCTGAACTCCTCCATTTGGCATCGCGAACACATAAGTGTTGTATAACTCGCCATCCACACCCTGCTCTATCAAGCCTGCGCCAACACTGATTCCAAACTGTGTTGCCAGTGCAATCAGCTGTTGAGTGGATTCACCGTTCGGTACAGGTTCCGCTAGCACTTCAATTTCATCGCGAGACAAAGCAGACACATGCCAGTAGCCAGTGATGCACATCTCCGGGAAGCTGATGATCTCCACGCCACTCTCCGAAGCTTGTCGAACATATTCTTCTATCACAGATAGGTTATACGCCTTGTCACCTGCATGGTGGTTGAATTGAACCGACGCTACTTTAATATCTCTCTTCATGATTCGTCCTCAAACTTCGCTTTTTCTGATTTGGTCTGGACTCAGTATAAAAAATCGATTCAATTCCATATAATGAAAGATATTCTTAGTTCAATGAGCATTTGGAATGGAATTTGATCTACTGAAGGCATTTTGTCAGCTCGCTAAATCGGGCAATTACCGTTTGGCATCAGAGCAGCTCTACATCACTCAATCGGCACTCACTAAAAAGATTCAACGACTTGAATCCAACATTGGGGCATCTCTGTTTTCTCGTGGCAGGAATGGCGCAGAGCTCACGCACGCGGGGAAAACGTTACTAGCAGAAGCACAACGTTTGGTTCATTCAATGCAAGCGTTTGAGCAGCTGTCAGGCTCTGTGGTCAAAGGGACTCAGGGACATTTGAACATTGGCTTTGGCGTGTCTACTTATCATGAAGCACCCAAGCTTATTGCGGCTTATAAACAACAATACTCAGACGTTCATATCACGTTAAATGACACACCTTCCAAGCAACAAACAGATGAACTGTTAAACCATGAACTCGATATCAGCTTCAATCGGATACCAGAATCATCGGATTTAGAAAGCCTAACACTGTTCAATGATTCGCTTGTGGTCGCGATACACAAAGATCTTCTCAAGCAAGCTCCCGAGTTGAGTTCTAACCCAAATCAGGCAATATCTGAACTATCGAAATGGCCTTATCTAAAGCTCGCCCAACATCGTGGCCCCGGACTAGACAAGCAGATCCAACAATATTGCCTCGCCAATAATATCGACCTATCCAAGGCACAAGAAGCCGATGATATTCTCACCCTACTTGCCTTGGTTTCTGCCAATATCGGTTTCACCATTGTACCCAGCAGTGCGCAGTTCATTAGTAATACCGATGTGGAATTCATTGCGTTAGAAGGTGAATACGCCACTTGGCCAGTCGGCCTGATATGGAATGGAAATAGCGAAAATCCACTCAGGGATCGATTTGTAGAGTTTGTTGTCGAACAGAAAGAAAGCTAATCGTTAGTTGGCAAAGGTTTTCATGTTTAAGTAGAGTGACAAGACACTCTACCCATGAAAAACCTGCTTCTACCGTTAACTATAAAGATTCAGGCAGACTTGCTTCGAACCAGCTACAAATATGACGAGCGACAACCTTAGGCTGTTCCATTGTCGATAGATGGCCACAATCAGGAATGACGTGAAGCGATACCTGTCTAATGTGTTTTGCCATCAATAAATGGTTATCTATCGAACACAACAGATCGTCTTTACCTGTGATGATCAGAGTGGGCACCTGAATATCACTCAGTAACGGCCTCGCATCAGGGCGAGTCGCTAATGCTTGAGCATGCGCTTCAAACCGTTCAACACCAATGTTGTTCGCCATTTGAGTGATTTTCTGGGCCAGTTCTTGATTCGCTAACTGGTTAGGATGAATGAGAAGTGGCATCAAAATATCAGGGGTTATCGACTCAAACTCCCCTGCTTTTGCCTTATCGACCAACGCGTTTCTTTTTTCGGAAACCTCAGGCTTTTCATCAGCGGCATTGGTATCCATTAAGATCAAGCCTTTGACCCGCTCAGGAGCTTGCCTAAAAACTTCAAACGCTAGAATTCCGCCCATGGATAATCCACCCAGTACAAAACTCTCAGGGGCATTTTCTAAAACATTACTTGCCAAAGCTTGCATGGATGTTTGCGTTCCTAAGTCACAAGTAAAAGGAGCCACCCAGTTGGGCAGCTCTTTATTCACGTCTTGGAACAACGTTTCATCACACAACAAACCAGGTAGCCATAACAGTGGTACTTCTGGTTTCATCATTCGTTATCCTACAAAGCTTGTGGCTGGTCAGAACCAAGAACGACGTAAGTAAAGCTAGTACCACGTAGGTTTTCAAGGCTGTATGACGCACCATCTGGCACACTGAACACATCACCAGTGGTCAGGACGACTTGCGCCTGCTCACCGTCTTGGACGATGTTTAACAACGTATCACCTTCGAAGTTAATCAGTACCTGCTTTTCACTGCGTTTGTGTACTGGGATGCTCTCACCCTCAGTAAGTTCATAAGCCATGATACTCACGTCATCTACACTTTTAACTTGGAAGTCATAGCCAGATGATGGGTGTCCTGTTAGCGCAAACTGCTTAACGCCAGGCTTGTCAAAATCACCCGACACTTCTCGGTAATCCTTTTTCAGCGCAACAAATGGCATCATCTGTTCGGCCGTGTAGGTATCAAATTGACCAAGCTCATCAACCGTTAACAGTGGCATCAGATCAGAGTCATTTGGAACCGTATCACCGTCAATGGTATCAACCAGTGTGCCGTCTGCTTTCAGGTACAAACCGTAACCTTGGCTATCAGTAATCACACTCGGGTGCCAAACTACTCCACCACCGGAGTTATCACCACCTAACACAGAATACATAAAGCCGTAATCGCGCCCTACCACCTCAAAGCCTCTGAAAAGGTTAGTAGGAATAGAGATAACATCACCATGCGACAATACAGCTTCATTTTCACCCTCATTGCCCCAGTAAAATCTGAATTGACCTTTGAAGACAACGAACAGTTCTGCGGTATGGTGTGAATGCAGAGAGTTCTTGATCCCCGGAGGCTGACCAGCTGCGCCGATGTTAAAACCAGCCGTTTCACGAATATGAACATGTTGACGACTGCTTTCCGCGACTCCTGCCCCAATAATGCAGAAGTTATCTTTTAGATCGCTGCCTGGCGTACGCGCATCGATGAATGCACTGGTACCAGGAATCAGTTCCATGTAGCGGACTAAATTGTTATTAATTTTATGTTGTAGGGTCATTCTAAATTCCTTCTTACCTAACCTACGCTCTAGTTAATTCCCCCCAAAGCGCTGATGTTAGGTGCGTAAGCCGCGAACCGCAGCTTTACATTAATTACCTAACGGCCTGCCACCATCGACAGCAATGGTGTTTCCGGTTGAAAATGTCAGTAGTTCTGCTGCTGCATAAACGGCATTCGCAACCTCGAGATCACTCGCCAATCGTTTTAGCGGTGTTGATTGCTCTTGCGCGTTACGCCACTCATCATCGAGACCTTTAACAAATTCGGTGTCCACTAGGCCTGGAGCCACTGCAAGCACACGAATATCGGGAGACAAAGCGCGTGCTAAAGATCGTGTCATATTCTCGACTGCAGACTTACTCGCGCAGTAAGCCACGTTACTGCCCATTGCCGTTTGTGCCGCAATCGACGTGATGTTCACCACGCAGCCTTTGCCGCTTCGAAGTAAAGGTTCGAATGCGCGTACCATTGCAAATGGAGCTCGCACGTTTACACGGAAGATTTTGTCTATCAGCTCATCATTGAGTGACTCTAAATCATTGTGTGCAACAAACTTAGTCATACCAGCACAGTTCACTAACAAGTCTAAAGAAATAGAAGACTCTTTAACTTGTTCAGCTAACGCACCAATTGCTGAGCTGTCTTCAACATTCAGCTGATACATAGCGTGGCCTGAGCCTTCCAATGTATCTAAGATCGTTTGAGCTGCACTTTCGTTGCTGTTGTAGGTAAACACGACACGGTAGCCAGATTGCGCGAGCTTGTGACATATGGCGGCACCAATGCCGCCACTGCCGCCTGTAACTAAGGCGAGTTTTGTCATGTTATGCCTCTACCAATTTTTCTTTGTAACGACGAACACGGATATCAGCTTGCTCTTTATGGCCAGCGAAGCCTTCTAATGCACATAAGCGAGAGCAGTATTCACCGACTTTCAACGAAGCTGATTCCGTTACGCGCTGGTAAGTACATGTTTTAATGAATTTACCGACCCAAAGACCGCCCGTGTAACGTGCCGCTTTATTCGTTGGCAATGTGTGGTTAGTACCGATACATTTATCACCGTAAGAAACATTAGTCTCACGACCTAAGAACAACGCACCGTAGTTAGTCATGTTGTCTAAGAAGTACTTAGGATCTTTTGTCATAACTTGTACGTGCTCAGAAGCAAGATCATCGGCCACTTCAACCATCTCTTCATAGCTGTCACACAGGATAACTTGTCCGTAATTTTCCCAAGCCTTACCTGCGATTTCAGCGGTAGGAAGAATAGTCAGCTGACGTTCAACTTCTTTTACTGTCTCTTTTGCAAATGTTTCACTGTTCGTCAAAAGAACCGCTGGAGAGTTATAACCGTGCTCAGCCTGACCCAATAGATCCGCTGCTGCTAATTCAGGGTCACAACCTTCTTCATCAGCAATAACCAATGTTTCTGTCGGACCAGCAAACAAATCGATACCAACACGACCGAACAGTTGGCGTTTTGCTTCTGCAACAAAAGCATTACCTGGACCAACAATCATATCGACTGGGGCAATCGTCTCGGTACCAAGAGCCATCGAACCCACCGCTTGAACGCCACCGAAGCAGTAAATTTCGTCCGCACCCGCCATCGCCATCGCAGCAACAATCGCAACGTTTGGTTGGCCATTAAAAGGAGGAGCGCAAGCAATAACGCGTTTCACACCAGCAACCTTTGCAGTAAGAACACTCATGTGCGCAGAGGCTACTAGTGGGTATTTACCACCTGGGATGTAACAACCAACACTGTTTACCGGAACATTTTTGTGCCCTAGTACCACACCTGGCATCGTTTCAACTTCAACATCATGCATTGAGTCACGTTGGATCTGTGCAAAGTTACGTACTTGTGTTTGTGCGAATTCAATATCGTGCTTAGTTGATTCATCCAATGCGTCCACACATGCCTGAATTTGCTCATCGGTTAAACGAAACTGCTCCGGAGACCAGTTATCAAATTTCTCTGAAAGTTCACGAACTGCACTGTCACCTTTCTTTTCTATGTCAGAAAGAATGTTCTCAACCGTTTGACGTACTTGCGCGTTGTTTGATGCCGATGCTTCTTCAGTGATGCCGTGTTTTAGAATGCGAGCCATGCGTAATTCTCCTTGTGGCGTATGCCGAGTATTTGTTAATTGCTATTAATTTCAGAGGTTATTTTTTGTTTTTGTATACTTTTGGATACGAATGCAAAATAAACATAAACATTTTTTTAACACTTGGCAAATCACTATTTAACATGAATAAGTAATTACTAAGCACTTGTTTTAACGGGTTAAAATCACAAAAAACGATTAAATCACTACATGGTCGGGTTGAAAAACAATTAATTAATGCCGTATTGATCACATTGTTTTTACTCTTTTTTTACAACAACACATGTTAAGTTTTGCATACCTTTGCAATGGAGAGTAAAACAAATGGATAACTTCAAAGACATACTGAAAAACACAGACCGACTCGGAACGTTCGTCAAAACACCCCATCCGCACATCATTGAGGTGCTTGCATTAGCTGAGCTGCCTTTCGTTGTTTTGGATGCTGAACACGCACCGTTTGATCGAGCGTCATTGGATAGCTGTATTCTTGCCGCTCGCGCCAATCAACTGCCCTGCATAGTTCGAGTTCAAGATAGCCAGCCATCAACCCTATTGAATGCTTTAGATTGTGGTGCGACGGGGATTCAAATCCCTCATGTGTGCAGTGCCGAACAAGCTGAGAAGTTAGTGAAGATGTCTCATTATGGGGAAGGAGGACGTGGCTATGCAGGCTCGAGTCGCGCTGCGAAATACGCAACCAAACCGATGGCTAACCACCTAAAAGACAGTAAGAAAAACACGGTGGTGATCGCCCAAATTGAGGACCCAGAAGGCGTGGTCAATGCTGAATCGATAGCAAAAGTAGAAGGCATTGATGCACTGTTTATTGGACAAGTCGACTTAGCCGTGTCTTATGGTGCTGAGAGCGTAAATGACGAATGTGTGCGAGAAGCAAGCATAAAAATAATCAAAGCAGGTCAACAAGTTAACAAACCTGTAGGCATGTTTGTTGCGAATGCTCAAGCCGCTCGCAATTGGAAAGAGCTCGGAGTCAGTTTCTTTTGTGTGGGCTCTGAACACAAAATGATCATTGATGGCTTTCGAAATGAGCAAAGCGTCATGAATTCATAAATTTTCGTTGTGATTTCAAATGTTACACGTATTGTAATTATCAAACCGAGCTCATTAAGTATCGTGCTGCTCTTGGATTTATCGCGATATAAGGAGATTCCCCATAAAAGCGAAAGTTACCTCTATTGATGTCGCCAAAATGCTCGGCGTTTCTCAATCTACCGTTTCTAGGGCATTTAGCCCAACCGCAAGTATTAGTGAAAAGAAACGCAAAATGGTTATGGATGCTGCAACCAAACTTGGTTACACACCGAATGCCATCGCTCGTGGGCTCATTTCCAATCGCTCAGGATTGGTCGCAATCGCACTTGATAGCGAGTCGAACCCAATGTACGACTTGCAATCGCGTGCACTTGCAATGGAAATTCAAAAGCGCGGCGGTCAAGTTGTACTTTGCCCTATCGACAAAGATGACTTAGATCTCGCCATCTCACGAGCGATTGAGTACCAAGTTGATGGTTTGATCATCGCCACCAGCCGACTGACTTCACGTGCGTTTGCACAATGTGAGAAGTTTGGCGTTCACTTGAGCCTAATTAACCGATATACCGAAGGCATCAACGCGAATAGCGCTGGCTTAGATAACCAAAAAGCCGGCATGCAAGCCGCAGACTACTTACTTGATAAAGGCTATAAACAATTAGCTTACGTGAGTGGCGATGCCGGATCGATGACCAGTGACAAGCGTTGGTTAGGCTTTGCTGAAACCGTGAAATCACGTGAGGCAGCTTCACCTATCTTCATCAATTCCAAGTACAGTTTTGAAGCAGGATTAGAAGCGGCCAAAGAGTTGATAGAACACACGTCAAAACCTGACGCAGTCTTCTGTGCCAATGATATCCTCGCGATGGGCGTCATGGATGGCCTAAGACAATTAGGCTTTAGTATTCCTGGGGACTTTGCTGTTATGGGTGTCGACGATATACCAATGGCATCATGGCCTAGCTATGATCTCACCACCATCGCGCAACCAATCGACAAAATTGTTCAGAGTGCCGTTGAAGACTTAATGCAACGTATTAATGATAATGAAGATGCGAAGGGCGAGTACCTACTTGAACCCGGCACCATTATAGAGCGAGGAAGTACTGCACTTAGCCAATAAATCCTTTCTCGTTCACACCAATTAAATCCGATGCGATTGGTGTGCTATACAGCTTGTTTTTCGGCATGTTTGTCGACAAAGAGCTAGGTTACAAAAAAGGTCGTGATACTCGTCAACCTAGCTATAGGGTTTGTCACTCCCCCACTCGTCGCCAACTTATTTATGGCAAGCCAAGTGGTTAATGTGCCCATTGAATCCTTGTCTTGAGCCATAATAAGATGGATAGACGCTCTACTCGTAGCTTTGATGCCCATCACCTTTATTACTGTATCTTCCAGAGTTATTGTCTTAAGCGTTCCCATGAACAAAGCCACTTGATATTCACCTTTGAGTGGCTTTTTCAATCCAACCATTCCCAAAATTATTGTTGCATGCGAACCCATTAGAAGCCAAACAAGTTCGAACAAATAATTAACAATTCAAATCAAACCCCATCGTACAAGAATCATTACTCTAAATTTTCTCTCGTCATCACTTCGACATGACAAATCGTCACAGAGTATTCTCTGATTTCACACACTTCTCCTCAAATTTAAATAAATAACAATAAAACAATAACTTAAACAATAAAATACTATCTTCAAACCCAATCATGTTGTTCATATACACTCGATAAATAGTGAACCATCACTTAATCACCTTAAAGAGAACCGTATTTGGAGAGTTGTTAAAAAACAGATCTAACCCACAATAAGGAAACATATGCAAAACACCTCATTGACACGGTCGTAACAAAAAGCAATATTGGATACGTAACCAAAAATAATCCAATAACTAATTTTATGACGCATCAGGAGATGATTAATGGCTATGGTTGGCTTTGATTCAAAATGGCAAGATTTTCCAGACTACATATTAGGTATCACTAAAGAAATTTGGGAAGATCGAGGTCTAAGTACCCTACATAATTATTACTCACCTGACATTATCGTCCGTACACCACTCTCCATCACAAAAGGAAACGAACAGGTCATCAGCGCGACCATGGGCACGCTAGCTGAGTTCCCGAACCGTACTTTATTGGGTGAAGACGTTATTTGGTCAGGAACTCCTGAACAAGGCATGCTTTCATCACATCGAATCATTTCAACGGCCACTCACACTAATGATGGTGTATTTGGTAAAGCCACGAATAAAACACTTAAGTTTCGAATTATCGCAGACTGCCATGCCATCAATAACCAAATCAATGACGAATGGATGATCCGAGACATCGCTGCGATTTCAAACCAACTAGGTATGACGTCAGAAGAGTACGCTCGTCAACAAATTGAAATGGAAGGTGGCGTTGAACAATGCCCATACCCTTTCACTCCCCAAGTCGACATACAAGGCCCTTACCTTGGCGTGGGTAACGACAATGAATACGGTCAGCGCTATGAAGACATACTGCGACGTGTAATGAGTGCTGAGTTCTCAGTAATCCCAAAGGAATATGACCGAGCTTGTATCGGTGAGTACACGGGTGGTCAAACTGCGCTCTCTCATAATGAGATCGACCAGTTTTGGATGTCACTACGATCTTCCTTTCCGAACGCTGAGTTCAAAATTCATCACCGTATTGGTCGCAATGACGAAATGATGTCCCCACGTGCTGCTATTCGTTGGTCGCTACAAGGCAAGCATGAAGGTTATGGCATGTTTGGAAAGCCTACAGGAAAAGACGTCTACATCATGGGAATCAGCCATGCAGAGTTTGGGCCTTGGGGCCTACGCAGAGAGTTTACTCTACTTGATGAAAGTGCTGTCTGGAAACAGATTTTAGTCCAAATCGGTTAACTATATAAGGAAGTATTATGTTGAACAGCTTGATAGAAAATTTCTACAAAACCTATTTTAACGCTCACTCATCAGAACGGACTCAAGTAGCCCATGAGATGCTAAATGCTAACGTTAAATGGTGTGTCGCTCATCCGATAAACGACGTGTCTGGTATCGGTGCGACTGAGCAAGCATTTCTATTGCCGCTAATAAACTCGCTACCTGATGTTGAACGACGCCCTTCAATCAGTATGCAAGGTGAATACGAAGGCCGCACTTGGGTAAACTCTACGGGTTATTTTGTTGGCACATTTACACAACCGTTATTTGGTATCCCAGCAACAGGAAAAACGCTCTACTTGCGCTACACCGAAATGGTCTGCATCCAAGATGGTCAAATTACTGAATCCTATTTAATACCTGATTTTATTGATGCAATGAACCAAGTTGGCGTTAATCCGTTACGAAAAAGCCTAGGTCATACAGGATTAGTTCCAGCTCCAGCGACTCAAGATGGAATACAGACAGGTAGCATCGAGACGGAAGAGAGTGAGAAAAGCCAAAAGCTAGTACTAGACATGCTGGCTTGCTTGGGTCGATTTGACGGCAAGCGTCTTGATTCAATGGATCTAGAAAACTACTGGCATGACGATTTTATGTGGTACGGACCTGCTGCGATTGGTACGACACGTGGTATCCAAGGTTTCCGAGACCACCATCAAGGACCGTTTGTCTTTGCCTTCCCTGATCGGAGTGTCGATATAGAGCTCAATATTTTATCCAAAAATGACTACGTATCCACAGGTGGTTGGCCACACATGCACGGTACACATACTGGCACCAGTGGCTGGTTAGGATTAGCACCTACAGGCAAGCACATCGAGCTTCGTGTTATGGATATCTGGCGACGAGAAGGAGAGTTACTTAAGGAAAACTGGGTCGCTATCGATATAGCACACATATTGAAACAGCTTGGTTACGATCTGTTTGAGCAAATGGAAGAACAATTAAAAGGACGTGAGCATGTATGAGTTTGGAGCTTTAAACTGGACAATTCTCGGTACTTATATCGTCCTTACTTTAGTTATGGGTGCGCTAGTTGGTAGACGTGTTACTTCCGCTAACCAATTTGCATTAGGCGATAGAAATATCCCATGGTGGGCCATCGGTATTTCCGTTGTGTGTACCTATGTCAGTGCTATGTCTTTCTTGGGTGGGCCGGCTTGGTCTTACAAAGAAGGCTTGTCGGTGATCGCTATTCACCTAAACTACCCTTTAGTGATTTTCTTTATCGTTGCTGTGTTTATGCCGTTTTTCTACAACAACGGTCTAACTTCAATTTATGAATATCAAGAACGACGCTTTGGTAAAGCCTCGCGTATCACTCTGTCTTTAATTTTCTTAATTAAACAGGCGATAAGCTCAGCGGCGGTCTTATATGCGACCTCATTAATCCTTGAGTTCATTACGGGTATCGACGTTACTTATTGCATCGTCATTGTCACTGTTATCGCGCTGATCTATACCGTAATGGGGGGAATTGCCGCCGTTATTTGGACAGATGTAATTCAAGCGGTCATTTTGTTTCTTGGTGCATTCATCATCATCGAAGCCGTTTGGAATGGCATGCCACAACCCATGACCGAAGTGATGCAAGGTCTCAAGTCACAAGGCATGACGAATGCATTACAAACTAATTTAGATTTGAGCCAAGTTACCACCGTATGGGCTGGCGTTATCGCAATGACAATGTTCCACACTACTGTGTATGGCGGTAACCAAATGATGGTTCAACGCTGTATGGCGGCTAAAAGTATGGGTGATGCGAAAAAAGCGATGTTAATGATGGGTTATGTTGCTTTCTTCATCTACTTCGTATTCATTCTGTTAGGCGTGTTATTTAACGCTTATTACGATGGTAAAGAGTTTGAAAACGGCAACACCATTATCCTGCACTATGCCAGCGAATATGGTATGCCAGGGCTGATGGGTATCATCGCTGCGGCTATTCTTGCAGCAAGTATGTCAAGCCTAGATTCCGCTTTTAACTCTATGGCTACCGTCTCTGTTACTGACTTCTATAAACGCTTTTATAAGAAAAACGAGTCAGAGGAACATTACCTCAAAGCATCGCGTTTCTTCACGGTTATGTGGGCGTTATGTATCATCATTCCAGCCTTCATGTTTGCGACCAGCACCGGCTCAGTTTTAGAAATATTAAGTAAAGCGGGTTCATATTTCGTGGGTGCAAACTTCTGTATGTTCGTGCTTGGCTTCTACTCTAAACATATAACAGAAAAGGGGCTATTAATTGGTGTCGCTGCAGGCTTCTTGGCTATTTGGTATGTTGCTGTTGCGACTGATATTGCTTGGCCTTGGTACTGTGTTATCGGTGTCTTAGTTAATGCTATTGTCGCGTACGCTGCAAGCTTACTGCTTACCGGTAAACAAACAAAAATGCACCTCTACACAATCAAAGGTCAACAAGCAGAATATGCACGTTTGAACAAACCGCTCAAAGAAGATGGTTGGTATGTTGTTCCGGGTAAAGTCGATGCACCTTGTTGGGGGCTACTCGTCATGTTTGTATTCTCTCTCGTTTTACTTTGGGGGATTAACGAGTTTATTGAAAACGCACCGATGTTGATTAACTTTATCCGAATCTGCTCTGTTATTGTTGCGGCAAGTGTCATCGGTTATATGATTTACTCATTCAAGCGATCTAAGACGTCAAATGAAGTAGAACAAACCAGCTAGAGTTACCCTCAAATTAAACTAGCTCCAACAAAAAAGGCCCACTAGATAGTGAGCCTTTTGATATCTGCTTAACGCAAAACCGAGATTTAGCGCTGCTTGATTTTCAAACGAATAGTTCTAAAAGAATAGTTTTAGAGCAGCAGTTTAGAGCTGTAGTTTAGAAGAATTCAATCGAGTTACGGCCGCTTTTGTCATCACGTTGTGGCTTAGGCGTATCCGCTTTCTTTTTCGCTTTGTTATCTTTCTTCTTCTCTTTTTTCTCTTTCTTCGGTTCAGCCTTCGCACTCAACATTTCTGCCATGCTTTTCTTAGACTCTTTCTTTTTTGAGTCCTTACTTGGCTGGTCTTTTTTAGCTTGCGATTTTTTAGACTGAGCTTTCTTCGCCTTGTTGTCTTTTTTAGGCGCATCTTTCTTTTTCGGCTTGTCTGATTCTTCCTGTACTGGCTGATCACACACCACTACATAGTACTCTTGATTGAATTCAAAGAAGTCACCATCGTACATTTTACGACGTTTACGAGTTTCTAATTCACCATTAACCGCGACATAACCTTCAGAAATGATGTGCTTAGCTTCACCGCCACCACTCACTAGGTTAGCAATTTTAAACACTTTGTAGAGCTCGATTGGCTGTGATGAAACATCGATACCAATTGCTTCAATCTCAATCTCTTCGCCTTCTTCTCCAAGCTCTTGGCCTTCGTAGTCAGCGTCTTCGTAATGTTCTTGGTCCATGGTGACCTCTACCTAAGTATGTACTTCTGAAATATTGGGCGCAGTGTAATCTTAAAACAACAAAATGACCATGTTGAATTTATAACTCCAACCTAGGAAACGACAACGCAAAACACGCACCGTCCATGTAACTTTCTCCAACCGTGACGTGTGCTTGGTGTCGGTCACACACTTGTTTGACGATAGCCAACCCTAGGCCATGACCCGTTTTTCCCTTATTCCTAGCGGCATTAGCACTGTAAAAAGGATCAAACAAATAAGGCCAATGTTCCGCTTCAACACCTTTACCATCATCATGAACTTCAATGACAAATTCGTTGTCGGTATACCATAATTCAATCACGATTTTGGTATCAGCAAACTTAAAAGCATTCCGCACAATGTTATCCACGGCTCTATTGAATAATTTTAGATCGACATAGAAAGAAGCGGGAACTTTTAATGGAACCTTGATGATATCTAGTTTTGTCTCTTTTTCCCAAATACTACAACGCTCATTTAACCATTCATTAGCATCAATAGGTTGTCTGAGTAACTCAAAGCCACCCCTTTCCAAACGAGCGTAATATAATAACTCATCAACCATGTCTTCCATTTCTTCCGTATCTGCAAGAATACGAGCTATCGCTTTAGATTGTTGTTGAGTTGGCGCTAAATCACTCAGCAATTCCGCTTGCCACTGAATCCGAAATATTGGTGTTCTCAATTCATGCGCAACAGCATTAGTCAGTGATTTATTACTATTGATTAAGTCCCTTATCTTGTCTGCCATGACATTAAAACTACGATTCAACGTGCCCAATTTTATGCTATTTTTCTCAGATGCTCTCTCTAACAACTCACCATGAGAAAATGCAACAGTCGCCATTTCAAGGTTGTTTAATCGCCGCTTAATTCTCCAAACTAAAAATAGGCCACTAAACGCAAAACCAGTTATGGCAAAAACCCAAATAAGCCGGTTTTCAAACTTAATTTGCTTCCTCAGATAGGAATCTTTGTTCTTAGATAACTCATATAACTCATCACTTCCAACCAACCTTAACCAAAGGAAGTATTCGTCATGGTAGTAAACATTTCGGCCTTGTTGCTGAAACGCTTTTCTCACTAATTCGGGAGCGTTATCAAAAGGCATGATTCGTAGGTTCTGCCGAGTCTTGTCCGCATAACTTTTTAATAGATTCTGCGTTTCAAGCAAACCTTTTTCACGGTAAACCACATCAATCAATTCTTGATAAGCTTCTGCTTCATGGTCTCGTAAAATATATTCATAGTCAGTGCTTAGCTTGTAAACAATAAAGGCGTAGGAATATATACTGACTAAGAAAATGACAGTAAGTCCAGCTAGGTATTCAAAATAGATACGTCGCATATTATTTATTCAGCTATCGTTACCAACGTTCTGGTACAAACAAATAGCCTTTGCCTCTTACAGTAATGATCTTTTTAGGTGGGATGGTTATATCATTGAGTTTCTTTCGTAATACTACGATTTTGTTGTCGATAAAACGGTCAATACCATCATAGTCGACACCTCTCAATTCTTGAGTAAGAAAGTTACGAGAAAGTACTTGCTCAGGAGAAGATGCTAACAACCAAAGTAGCTCAAATTCGCTTTCAGCAATTGAAATATCCTGATCTGCATGTCTACAACTTTTAGTCGTTCGATTTAAACTCAACTTACCAAAAACCAACTCATTTTTACTACTCACCTCAGCGCTTATTGAACTTTCAGGAGAGCGGCGCAACAACATTCTCACTCTTGCAAGTAAGACTCTTTGACGAATTGGTTTGCTAATAAAGTCATCGGCGCCAGTTTCTAATGCGGCAACATGGTCAAAATCATCATCACTAGCTGTCAGAATGAGTATTTTCCCGTTAAATTGACTTCGAACTTGCCTGCAAATAGTTAACCCGTCAACCTCGGGGAGCATTAGATCTAACAGCACAATGTCAGGCTGAATCGTTAAAATTTGCTCGCACGCTAATGCTCCATCAGAAATAGTGACGACTTCAAAAGATTGGCTTTCAAAGTAATCCTGTAACATCTCTCTTAGGATGGGATCGTCTTCTACGATCACGAGTTTCGGGTTGGTCATAAATCCTTTTCACCATGCCTTCTGCTAGCTTGCGAACCGCTTCTTTATATCAAAATTCAGCACATTCTTTTTACATAGCTTCTATTTATAAAAATAACAAAAACATCTATATAACATATAAATAAAAGATAATGCAGCTAAAAATAGATTAAATACTCTTAATTTTATACTCAAAAAAACCGATTACCTTAACAAGGTAATCGGTTCGATTTACGAGTTTATCTAAGCGTTGCCTGTTTAGTCATCGTAAACGGGAAACTGTTCAAATGCGCGACGATAGTTTGTGTATTCGTTCGTACTCCAAAGTCTTAACTCTTCAGGGTCATAGTTGTACACTTCTTTGTGAGCAGCGTTCGTTGAACTGGTGTTGTTATCCGCTATCTGATCACCAAAGATTTGTGCCAAATTAAATATACGATCGTGATCTTCATCTTCGAATTTACCAATCGAGTTATTTTTTACCGTCTCTAAGCTAGATTGCGGGTTACACTTACGTTTCATGTGATCTTCAGTGGACTCTCCGTCTACTTTAAATCGTAAACATTTCTTACCATCTACTTCATATTTTTCAAACTGCTGATTAAATATAAACCAACTTGTGGTATCTCGAAGAGCTATAAGCGCCTCTCTATCACCGACGGCAATAATACGAGCTTCGTTGCGATCTCGCGTATTCTTAAACACAGATAGCGCGTTACGGACTCGGTACGGCAAACCGTTCAGTTTCTCTACACGCGCTTTCTGTTCTTCTGTATACAAAGCTCGTGAAGCTAAAGCATTTGCAAGTGTATTACGTGAACTCAACGAGTAATTTGTCCCTTTCCAAGTAAAGTTAATCCCATCTTCGTCGGCATAACTACTATTCGCATAGTTGACATGGATAGAGTCGCTAAACCCAGATACAGAGTCACTCAAACCATATTCATTTGCACGGTTATACTTATTTAGGTTAGCCAATAAGGTTCCAAAGTACGGCACCTTCGTATCTTGGCTGGCTCCCTCAGTCCAATACACAAATGCTTCATTACCACCCATTGAGAAATAACGCTTCATTGGCCACAGATATGAAGGCGTCGCTTCAATTGTTTCAGTAATGTCTTGTTTGTACTTCAGAACCGTCTCTATGTAACCCCCTTTCCCATCAACAAAAACAGCTTGGCGAGCTTCTGCTCTACCCGTTAAGTCGGATAGATACGTATATAAATGTGAAATTTTGTCTGACATATCAACCAACGCTAAGCTCGAATTCTCTGTTGATTTGAAAGGTGTATCACGTTTAACTAACATCTGCGCTGCTAACAGTTTGTCTGGCCATACGCCTAACAAATCAACAGAAGAAGACGATGTTTGATAAGGGTTATTCGCTTTTAAACTCGCCCATACTTTTCCATCTCGAGTTTCAGAACGAATGACGATCTCGTTAGCTTGGCTTGCTAACATCTGAACTAATTCCTCATCAAAGCAACTGGTTGGAACATCACGATTTTGCGACATGCCGCCTTGGTATGTTAACCAAAGATCAGATAACTTGGCGAAACGGTAGCGGTTAGGGACTCCATCCACACCACTCAATTCTTCAAGTTCACATACCTTATCTGGTGCTGTTAGCACTTCTAAGAAGAAATCTGCCGCTAAATTAGCTGCATTGTAGGTATCACAAATTGGACGAACACCTGCAGACAAATTATCTAATGGAATAGCATTACCTCGAAAATCCACGCAGTTGTTTCCCGCTATTTCTTCGAAAACTTGCCCTTTGTTATTCGTTGTATTTGCGCCTAAGTAACGAGCAAACATGAAGTCAATTTCACCAACATTTTCAACGATATCTCGAATTTGTTGGAACTCTCCCATTCGATATAAGAAGTAATTATATTGATGGTACTGTTCAAATCTCTCACGTCCATTTCTTTGGTTAACCGTGTCATAGCTATCTTTGTATCGCTGAATTCTAAACTCAGTAGCTTCTTGAAGGCTTGTACCTTCATCAAAACGATCACATAACAAGTTAGTGGTCGTGTGTTCATCTGTACAATAGCGATAGCTCACTAACGAATCTGGAATACCATTTTGACCAGCGTTAGCTCTCAAGTGTGCAATAACACCCGTTGGATAAACCTTATAGTCATTAGATAACTGACGGTCATACTCAGCCAAAGAATAGACTTTACGCTTTTGAGCTCCAGTGGCATCCACTACAGCGACATCATCACCCTCGCTATTTGTGTTAACGATGAGCTCATTTGTTTCAACCTGACGAGCATAAGCAAAACGCAAAGCGGCCTTGTCGTACTTACCAAACGTCAGCAGTTCATCAAATATTGATGCACCGTAATCCATGATCGAACTGTAAGCCGCTGGCTTATCAAGGTGCCCAATTTTGCTTTGTGCAAGCTCAGCCTCTGTATAAAAATGGCTTTCGTCCGTTGACCCCATAAAGTTATGACGTAAGCCAAGGTTATGCCCAAGTTCATGAATCAATGTAGATTTAAACATATGCTTTGAAATCGCTTGGCTTGCTAACTTCTGTTGATCAATCGTTAGCTCTTCCCACGTTTTCATGTTGCTTTGATCAGCGCCGGCAAAATAACCACCTTGGGCATAATCTAAGCCCTTCACTAAGCCCTTTGACTGGGTACTTAACCACATCGCATCAACGCTATATACATTCTGCTCAGAGAACCGCTTCAACATATCTTGGCGTTTATAGAATGATTGCAACGCAAGATCTTGATTGCTGGTATCGTATTTGAAATCCAAATCGGCTTCAGGAAGTGAATCGACTAGATTATCTTTGCCCACCAAATTAATTTCACGTTCACTCAACACTGGAACATTGACCGAAGGCCCTCGATCTTCCTCTATCATTTTGTTGAATAATTCGATCTCGGTCGGCTCCGCATTCGATGGCGAAGCACTGCTTTTAGCAGCTTTAACAACAGGCTCAACTTTTGCAATTTCTTGGCGGTTGTAGCGTTTCGCAAGGTCATCCCATGTACGACGACTTGCTGAGCGAATAACGCCTAAGTATTGGTTAACATGCGCATGAATAATTTCACCCGTTAATGGGTTAGTCGCAGAAGGGCCATAGCCAAGTAGTCCGTTGTCTACCGGATCCGCGATCAAGTTGAATACGTTGTAACGTAAGTCACCAGTTTGCACACCCGCTTTTTTATCACTATTAACAATGTTAATGCGAGGAACACCCGTGCCTTCTAATGACTGATTTACCTCTTTCATAGTATCAAGCGTAAGCTGCAGGTAAGCTTCATTGCCACCATCGAAGTAGCTGTCACTTAAGTAGTAATCGATCGACTCTAAATCGGGATTGAATCGGTTAATATAAGAAAAACGAGAACCCTGTACGTTACTTTCACCAGTGTGAGTTTTTACTTCTTTGCTATCGTTGAAAAACCCAAAGTATGCGCTGTCTTGGCCTTGATAATAAATAGGTTCGTAATTTTCACTTGCTAACTTATCGAGCTTAACAAGAGAATAGAAAAAACGTGTTTTGAATGATAAGTCTTTAAGCTCGCCACCAAACTGGTATTGATCTTCCGCTTCTGCAGTAAAGGTTCGTTCTACTTCAACGTTAATTACCCCACCCTCAGGATCGTATTCATATGAAATTAAACGAGGCTCTGCAGATTCCGTAACATTACTGGAGGTATACCAAGCTCTAATTGTGTCTTGAGATAGTGATTTAATCTCTTCATACTTAGGTACAAAGTGCGTCGCCTGACTCCAAGGTACGTCTTCATCGGCGTTGATTTCTTCTTTATTTGTACACTCGCCGTAGCTATTTTCAGCACAACGATACTGGCGGAATTCTCCAGGAATTTTAAGTACAGGGGCACGGTTTATCTCCGTATCCCAACGACTTTCATCTGTCGCATTGACCTTATCGCGATCAACTTCTTCGACATAAATACCATTAGTTTCATCAAAACGAAGCGTTACTAACTTTGGATCGCCTTGGAAAAAGCCACGCTGAGTCATAGCATAGCGAGGAGCTTCGCCAGTCGACGGCATGTACATCCAAAGTGATTCCGTATCTAAAGATTGAACAGAAATCTCTTCGGTTGGTTTTTCATAGGTGTCATAGGCACGATCTTCGGCCCCACACCCACTGAGGATTGCGGCAATACTTGCTGCGATAATTGCGTGTTTAAACATAATTTACCTATATTTATAATTATATTACATTTTTATTTCTAACTATCTAAATTCAATGCGAACGGAGCAATATTAGAATTGATAGTTAAGCACTGCGTAATAAGTTGTTTTCTTTAAATCGACTAAATCATTAAGAGGATTTGAACCTCTTTCTGGGTTGTAATAACTAATACCGTTAGTTAAGCCCGCAGAAATAGAGACACTTTTAGTTATCTGGTAACCAACCTCTTCACCATGTAATAGAGTTGGATCAAACGTGCCTCCGCTATAATCCCATGACTGTCTAGGCATTACGAAAATGTTAAAATAGAAGTCTTCTGCAAAAATATAATCAAGAGAAAATTGGCTGCTCAATTGGTATTCAATAAGTTGATTACCACCGGCTGTTTTATATTCGTGAAAGTTCTTTCTAAGTAATAACGTATTACTCAATGAAAGCCCCTCAATCCAATTATCGAATGGAGCGCTCCACCTAACTTTCAACCTAGTTCCTAACGTTAAATCGTTCCTCCTTGACCATTTGGACGTCGGCAATATTATTCTCACCTCACCACTCAGTGATGAACCATCAGTTGGTTTGAATAATCCATTACGCCCCCAAGAAATGGACGTATCGTTCCAGAACTGCCCTCTAGTGCCATATTCATCACCATCGGATAAGTGATAACCTGACGCCACAACTTGGAGTCGAGATTTGTCTGAAAACGAATATCGGACAACGCCCGTTGCAGAAGCCGAACGATTTGCTAAAGACGCACTGTCTTCATATCCGTTTCGAGAATAATCAGCACTGATGTATCCAGACCAAGGATTTTCATTGTTTTTGGACTCCCACTCATCTTGCAAATTATTTGCTAGGGCGAGCGAAGGCGCCACTAGCATTAACGCTGGCAACATAATTGACTTATTCATATTGTCCTTCTTAAGTTTTACTTCCGTATTATATCTATCTATGCCTAATCAAATTCTGCTTGATAGTTTTAGTCATTTTTCTAATTATTTTTAAGCCTGCTTAGCTAACTTCGTTGTTGTTATTTTCTTCCTCTGAGATGGGTGCGTTATTGGAATAGAAGACAACAGAGACTTTGTATATTCTTCTTTTGGATTTTTATAAACATCTTCCACACTTCCAAACTCAATTATTTTCCCTTTCTTCATCACGACTACATTATCTGAAATGTGTTTAACTACCGAAAGGTCGTGCGAGATAAATATAATGGAAAGGTTCATCTCTTTTTGTATTTTTAATAACAAGTTCAATATCTGTGCTTGAACAGAAACATCTAATGCCGATACTGACTCATCGCAAATCAATAACTTTGGCTTTAATGCTATTGCTCTTGCTATGCCTATACGCTGCCTTTGCCCTCCAGAAAACTCGTGCGGATAACGGGTTACGGCGGAGTGAGGTAATCCGATCTTATCGAGTAGATCTAAAACCCATTGCCTTCGTTCTTTCTTTGAACCAATACCATGGATAATAAAAGGTTCTTCAAGTATGCCGCCTACTGTATGCCTCTGATTCAATGACTCGAGAGGATCCTGAAATACAATCTGCATTTCTCTACGAAGTGGGCGCATTTTTTTCGTGCTGAAATGGGTAATATCAACACCTTCAAAAAAGATTTTTCCTGCTGACGGCTCATAAAGTTTCAGTAATGTTCTGCCAAGTGTGCTTTTTCCACAACCAGACTCTCCTACTAAACCCAATGTCTCGCCTTGGTTGACTGAAAATGAAACGCCATCGACCGCTTTAATTACGTAGCCTTTCTTAAATAAACCTTTACCTGATAAAAAGTGCTGTTCCAACCCTTCAATTCTAATGACTTCTGACACGCTCAACTCCCCTTATATTCTGGGAATTCATTCAAATCAATTGGGTTAATTTGAATGGTTTGTTTTGGCTCAACGTTAAGGTCAGGGATTAAACTCAATAACCTCTTCGTATAAGGATGTTGCGGATGATCAAAGAGCTCAAAAATCTCTGCATGCTCAACAATACGACCGTCATACATCACAGCAACCTCATCGCAAATTTCCGCAACGACACCCAAATCATGAGTAATAAAGATCACAGCCATCCCGGTTTCGTCTTGAAGCTCTCTTATCAACTTCAAAATTGAAGCTTGAACAGTGACATCTAACGCTGTCGTAGGCTCATCACATATTAAAATATCCGGCTTACAAGCAAGCGCTATCGCAATCATGACCCTTTGTCGCATTCCACCCGATAGACTATGTGGGTACTCTTCGAAACGAAGCTTAGGCATGGGAATTTCTACTTTCTCAAGCAAACCTATCGCATAAGCGAATTTCTCTGACTTAGACATCTGGCTATGGTGTAAATCAAGAACTTCAACAATCTGTTTCCCGATAGTCTGCACAGGATTCAAGGCAGTCATAGGATCTTGAAAAATGATTGAGATACGATTTCCACGCATTTTATGCATCTCGTGTTCAGGTACATTAGTAAGATCCGTATCGCGATAAACTATCTGCCCCGCCGTAACCTTTCCATAAGGCTTTGGTAACAAACCCATAATGGACATCGAAGTCACGCTCTTCCCACTTCCAGACTCTCCGACTAAACCTAAGGTTTGCCCCGATTTCACATCAAATGACACACCTTTTAGTATTTTTACGATGCCGTCATCAGTACTGAATTCAGCTTCTAAGTCACGAACTTTTAGCACAACATTTTGGTTCATTAATCATTGGCCCTTAGAGCTTGTATCGATCATCAATAACAGTGATTGGCGGATACGCCTTACCTTCTTTATAAGCCACCAGAGTCTCTTTTTTAACGTCGGTATCTATCCAAAAATTACTGGTATCTAAAATATTGAACATGGCACCAGTCTTCTTTGTCATCGGGTTAGACGGAAACTTAAGCCAACGCCAATGAGCATCGCGTGTATAAGGCACCATGTAGCCAGGTACAATCACGTAAGCTTCTTTTATTTGTCTTTGAATGCTATGAGATAGTTGTTGTTTTCTTTCAACATCAAACTCCGAACTGAACGCCTCAATTTGTTCGTCTAACTCCGGCGAACTGAAGTTTGTATGACTGTTTGTTTGAGGACGGTTAGCGTTGATCGAGTGAAAATATTCTTTATAGGCCGGTATCTCACCTCCTCCCATATTCAGAAAAGCGAGTTGATGCTTCTTCTCTAGAATAAATTTGAACGCAGCAGAACCATCTACTAGGTTGAGATCTAGCTCTAGGCCAGCTAACTTGGCTTGTTCTTTTAGGTAGGCAATTCTTGGTGTCCAGATATTGTAGCCATAGGTGATCTTAAAGCTCAGGCGGACACCTTGATCATTCATACGAATGCCATCAGAACCAATAGCATCGAAGCCTGCAGATTCAAAATAACCAATAGCAAGTTCAGGCCTGAATGGTGGCGCCTCTGCGCCTTCTAAGTCGTACTTACCGTGTCCAAACCCCAAAGCATGAGGTTTCCTAGAATAATCACCTCTTAATACATTTTTGATCATGCCATCGAAATCCGTAGCGTAAGTGATTCCTTTTCGAACATTAATGTTGTTCAACAATGGCATCGAGGTATTAATCCATAAGCCACCAGCGCCTTGAGGCCTTTGATTAAAACCCCAAAATTTCTGAATATAGCCGTTGGCAAAGGGTTCTGAATTTGTTTTCTCATGCCATAGTTGAGGTTGAACCATCGTAAACGTGTCCAATTTTCCTTTTTCAAAGTGCTTTCTGGCTATATCACTATCGCGAATAACCTTGATGCGAAGCTTTTCCACATTAAAGCGATTCTTATAGTATTTATTTCCGTAGCCCCACCAATTATCACCAACATGCGAAAACGTTATGCTTCGGCCTTTATTTACTTTGGAAATGTAATATGGCGACGTTGTTGGTTCTGATTTGAAGTTGTATTTACGGACGAAGTTATCATCCATGCCATCCTGATTTTCGTCATTAATATCAAAAAAATGGTGCTGTGGGCGAGGTTGAACGCCATGACTCGGCATATTAATAAGCGCCATCAGTTCATCATTGCTTTTTGGCTCTGCCATCGTGATACTGATGGTGTAGCTGTCGATTTTTTGGACAGCTGTAATGCTGTTAAGGAAAAAATCGTTATACCAAGGATCGATAATGTCTTTCGAGCGATAGTAAGTAAGCATGAACAGGTAGTCATCAGCCGTTACGTTCTCTCCGTCAGACCATTTCGCATCGGGATTCAGCTTGAAATACACTGTCTTGTGATCGTCTCCAAATGCCCATTCATTCGCCAATTGAGGAATCCAGTTGTCAGTGTTTGGATGACGTTGTGCCAATTTAGGTGTGCCATCCATTAAATAGAAACGAATACCAGAGTTCGCATCAGGGCCAACTGAACGCAGTGTTTGCGGGAAGCTAGGCATGAAACTACGTAAGGTTCCTCCACGCTTAGCCTCATCAGAAGCAAACACTGGGTCGTTCCAATTACTGTGCCATTCCAAATGACTCGGTGTTTGTTGCGCTTGAGCTAAGAAGCTCAACAACAATGCGAATAGTCCATATTTGTACATCATCACTTCCTAGTGCTTATCTATAAACTGTATATTTCTTGGGATCAAAGGCCGTTCTTATCGCTTCACCAATAAAAGTAACCATGACTAAAACACCTACAATTGCTGTCACAACGGAACCAACAATCCATGGGGAATCAAGGTTTGACTTACCTTGCTGAAGAAGCTCTCCCCAACTAGGGGTTGGCGGAATAAGCCCTAAACCCAAGTAGTCCAGAGCAGTGAGCGCCGTAATATTTGCTGCAATAGTGAAAGGAGCCAAAGTCACGATCATTACCATGGTATTGGGCAAGATATGGTGAAAAAGGATTCTTGCTGTTGATGCGCCTAACGCCTTTGCTGCCAGCACATACTCTCGAGCGGATTCTCTGTACGTCATGGTCCGCATATACCAGGTAATGCCCATCCATCCGAAGGTCACATTTATTAATACGAACAACATGAAAGTTGGTTGAGCTATCGAAACGAGAATCATAATCACGTAGAGAAACGGCACCATTGACCAAGTTTCAATGATTCGTTGAACGATTAAGTCAAACTTTCCACCAAAGAAACCCATCGCACAACCAACCGTGACACCAATACTGTATGCAATCACCATGGTTATTAGAGAAAACCCCATTGCTGTACGAAATCCGTAAACCAGCCGAGCCAAAATATCCCGACCAATAATATCTGTACCTAAGTAATGTTTTGTTTGAGCACTTGGTGCATGTGGAGGATATTCACCCGAAAAGTCTTGTTCATACGGGTTCCAAGGCACGATAGGCAAAATCGCAAAATCACCACTATTTTCATCTTGAAGTGCCAATTGGAGTAATCGATAGTTCGCTTCTCCTGACGATTCCAGACCAAATGTCTTACCTGAATAAACATCAGATACAATTGGAAAATAATAATCGCCTTGATAGCGAACAACTAACGCCTTGCTGTTAATCAACACTTCTGCGATTAGTGACAAAAACAACATCGCGGACAAAATAATCAGCGACCAGTACCCACGTTTTATTTGTTTAAATCGCTTGAGTTGCTTTAACGTCAACGGGTTCAATTTAATCATCATCACGCTCCAAATTTCACTCTAGGGTCGACCAATGCAACGCAAACGTCTGACAAGATATTGCCGAGTAATAATATGCAGGCGTTGATTGCGACAATACCCATAACCACTGGGTAATCTCTTTCTACAATTGACTCGTAACCAAGCAGGCCTATGCCATTAATATCGAAAATGACCTCAATTAAGAAAGAGCCCGTCATGAAGAAAAGAAGAGAGTTGCCAAAGTGGCTAGCGATTGGAATTAAACTATTGCGTAGTGCGTGTTTACGAATCGCCTCTCTGAAAGGCAAACCTTTAGCGATAGCGGTGCGAATGTAATCTGACGATAAGTTTTCCATCAAATTATTCTTCATGGTCATGGTTAACGTCGCAAAGTCACCTATCAGGTAACAAAGCAAAGGTAAGACCGCATGCCACAAAATATCAGTAATTTGCTCTGAGAAAGTATTGAAGTCGTCAAAGTCATCGTCAACAAAGCCCCCCATTGGGAACCACTCTAAGTGATAACTGAAAAACGTAATAAGAAGCACGCCGACCACATATCCCGGTAAGGCATAGCCGACAAAAATCATGATTGATGAAACAGAATCAAAAACGCTGCCGTGCTTCATCGCCTTAAAATAACCAAGAGGAATAGAGATAAAATAACTAATGAAAAAGGTAACACCACCATACATAACAGAGACTGGCAGGCGCTCAAAAATCATGTCACTGACAGGTTCGTAGTAGCGCGTCGACTCGCCTAGATCAAAATGAACAAGTCGAACTAACCATTCGAGATACGCTTCCGTTACCGGTTTATCTAATCCATAAAATTTATTTAGATCAGCAAGCTGATCTTCAGACAGAGCTGAGTTTTGGCCAACGAGACTAGACGCGCCACCACCGTCCCCCTGAGGCTGCATGTTTGCCAGCATCCTCTCAACAGGACCACCAGGGACAAAACGCGTGATCGCGAATATCAAAATCGTAATACCAAGAAACGTAGGTACGACTAAAGCAAAACGTTTCAGTAAATATGCAATCATTCTAACTAGCCAAATTCCATTTAAAGCAATATTCCATCAATTTAATCAATAAAATAAAGTAGTCAAATGGTTACATTCACCTACATTTGCTTACAAATACATTTAACCTAAAACCATCCAAAATTTTGATTTTAGTAATTAAAATCAATGTATTAATGACAATACAAGAAAGAAGTTTTGATTGAGAAAATGTAGAAAAGATTAATTTGTAACCTAGGAATAGAACCATCACGGCAATTCGAACATGTTTGTAAGTTATGTAGATCTGAAGACTTAACGAAATTCAGTGTCTACAAAGAAAAATCGCCTCTGCAGAACAGAAGCGATTTATTGGTATTCACAAGATAGGTGCTAATTCGATGGGTAATCCACTAACCTAAACACCACCGACATTCGAAAGACTCACAAGTTGCTTGGTGTACTCATGCTGTGGATTGCCAAACAAAGTTTCCGTGTCACCCTTCTCTATTACTTCTCCTGCTTTCATCACAATGGTGTAATGACACAAGGATTTCACGACATTCAAATCATGGCTGATAAACAAATAGGTTAAGCCATACTTTTCTTGAAGTGACTTCAGCAAATCCAACACTTGCGCTTGGACCGTTCTGTCGAGTGACGATGTTGGTTCGTCTAGCAAGATAAACTCTGGTTTAAGAATCAGTGCGCGTGCAATCGCGATACGTTGCCTCTGCCCGCCAGAAAACTCGTTAGGGTAACGATGACGAGTTTCAGGGTCTAGGTCGACCTCTTTCATTACGTCACAGATGCGTTGGTCGAGTTCAGTGTCATCCAATTGTTGATGCACCAATAAACCCTCACCAATCACTTGAGCAACTGACATTCTTGGGTTCAATGCCGAGAATGGATCTTGAAATACCACTTGCATACGGCTTCGAAACGGTAGCATCTGCTGGCGGTTTAAGCCTTGAATTTGTTCATCTGCGTAGGTAATCGAGCCTTCACTTTCAACCAATTTGAGAATTGCCATACCGGTTGTCGATTTACCAGAACCACTTTCGCCAACCAAACCGATTGAGTGCCCTTTCTTCAAAGTGAACTCCATGTCTGTTACGGCTTTGACATGAGAAATGGTTCGCTTGAATAAACCGCCCGTAATCGGGAACCAAACACGAAGTTGGTCCACATCAAGCAAAGGCTTACTGTCAGGAGAAACAGGTACTGGTAACCCTTTTGGATCAGAGTTAATCAGCTTTTGCGTGTAGGGATGAGTAGGAACATTGAATAGTGTTTGGCAATCGTTGCTTTCAACTAGCCGCCCATCTTTCATTACCGCGACTCTATCAGCAATTTTACGAACAATACTCAAATCATGGGTGATAAAAAGCATCGCCATACCCAGTTCTTGTTGAAGGTCATTCAGAAGATCGAGAATTTGCGCTTGCACCGACACGTCCAACGCAGTTGTAGGTTCATCTGCGATAAGTAGCTCTGGTTCGTTGATTAATGCCATCGCGATCATTACACGTTGACGTTCACCACCCGATAACTCATGAGGGTAAGCCGATATTTTTTGTTCCGGGTAACGAATCCCAACCTTTGATAGCCATTCTATAGCCAAGGCTTGCGCTTTGTTGGTTCGCATTCCTCGGTGAATAGATAGAGTTTCAACCAATTGCTTTCCGACTCGATGAAGCGGATTCAATGAAACCATTGGCTCCTGGAAAATCATGCCAATGCGGCCACCACGAATCCCGCGCAACTGTCTTTCTGAACAGCTCAGGATATCGGTGCCAGAGAAATTGATCTTACCGTTTAAGTAATGAGACGAGCCTTTAGGTAACAGTTTTAAAATCGAGTTAGCCGTGACCGACTTACCTGATCCACTCTCTCCTACTAGTGCTAGCGTTTCACCTTTGTAGATCTCTAGAGAAACATCTTGCGTCACTTGTTCTATCGAATCTTTTCGGCCGAAACCGACAGACAGTTTATCTATGGTCAGAACTGGAGATGCATTAGAAGCCTCTGCTGTTGACCTTGAAGTAGGAACTGTATTTGAAGTCATAACCTATCCTTACTTCTGTTGATGTGGGTCGAAGGCATCACGCACCGCTTCACCAACGAAGACGAGTAACGTAAGCATCAGAGAAAGTACGACAAAGGCAGAAATACCAAGCCAAGGCGCTTGTAAGTTAGCTTTACCTTGTGCCAAGAGCTCACCTAGTGAAGGTGAACCCGCAGGAAGACCAAAACCCAAGAAATCTAATGAGGTTAACGTGGTGACCGAGCCAGAAAGGATAAATGGCATCATGGTGAGTGATGCGACCATCGCATTGGGTAACATATGGCGAAGCATAATACGCTTATCATCAACGCCCATCGCTTGCGCGGCACGCACATAATCGAAATTACGGCAGCGCAAGAACTCGGCCCGAACAATCCCCACAAGACTCATCCAACTGAAGAGAACCATAATACCCAACAACCACCAGAAATTAGGCTCGATAAAGCTAGAGAGGATAATCAGCAAGAACAAAGTCGGCATGCCAGACCAGACTTCGATAAAACGCTGCCCGAGCAAATCGATCCAACCACCGTAATAGCCTTGAGTCGCGCCAACCACTACACCGACAACACTCGATACAATCGTCAGAATAAAACCAAATAACACGGAAATACGGAACCCATAAATAATGCGAGCTAACACATCTCGCCCTTTATCATCGGTTCCTAACCAGTTCACCGAATCGGGTTCCGATGGCACCGCGCCTGAAATATCGAAGTTTATCGTGTCGTAGCTAAACGGAATGATTGGCCACACGATGTATCCATTGTCTTCGATGAGTTCGATAACATACGGGTCTTTGTAGTCGGCTTCAGTTTCAAACTCGCCACCAAACTCAGTCTCGGAATATTCATTGATAACGGGTACAAACCACTGATTGTCATAAGAAACCAAGAGTGGTTTGTCGTTGGCGATGATCTCAGCGAACAGGCTCAATCCAAACAAAATGGTAAATATCCAAAGGGAGACAAAACCACGCCTATTTGCTTTAAAACGTAACCAACGAGCTTCAGCTAAAGGGTTATTAAACATTTAATATCAATACCTTGTTATTCGTTCGCCATTAACGCGCTTCAAAATCAATTCGAGGATCAACCCAGGTGTAAGTCAGGTCAGAGATAATGCTCAATACCAAGCCAAGCAAGGTCATGATATAGAGAGAACTGAACACCACTGGGTAATCTCGTTGAATGGTCGATTCAAAACCAAGTAGACCAATACCTTCGAGTGAAAACATCACTTCAATCAACATAGAACCCGTGAAGAAAATACTAATAAATGCGCTCGGGAAACCCGCAATAATGATCAACATCGCGTTACGGAAAACGTGCTTATAGAGAATACTGCTCTCGTCCAAACCTTTTGCTCGCGCCGTCACCACATATTGCTTATTGATTTCATCAAGGAAGGAGTTTTTGGTCAGCATGCTGAGTGTGGCAAAGCCGCCAATGACCATTGCAAAAATAGGCAACGCTAAGTGCCAGAAGTAGTCGCCAATTTGTTGATACCAATTCAGTTGGTCGAAGTTACTCGACACTAATCCACGCAATGGGAACCAACTGAAGTAGTTACCACTGGCGAACAAAATAATCAGAATGATCGCAAATAGGAAGCCCGGCACGGCGTAACCGACAATCACCACCGCGCTTGACCAAATATCAAAGCGAGATCCGTGATGTATCGCCTTCATGATGCCTAAAGGTATCGAAATCACATAGATGATTAAGGTACTCCACAACCCTAGAGAAATGGAGACTGGCAGCCGTTCGATGATTAAATCAATAACGTTGCCGCCTTTAAACAGGCTTTCTCCAAAGTTAAAGGTCGCGTAGTTTTTCAGCATATCGAAGTAGCGAACATGAATCGGCTTATCAAAACCAAACTGCTTTTTGATCTCTTCAACCACTTCAGGATCAAGCCCGCGAGAGCCTTTATAGCCGCTTGCAGACGCTTGGTCACTTTCGCTCAAATCAACTTCTTGTCCACCACCGGAAAAGCGTTCCATGATACCAGAGTTGTGCCCTTCTAATTGAGCAACGGCTTGCTCTACCGGACCTCCGGGCGCAATCTGAATAATGAAAAAGTTGATGGTGATGATCGCCCACAGCGTGGGGATCACCAACAATAAACGTCGAAATATATACGCGGCCATGCTAACTAACTCCTAGCGACGTTTTTCAGGAAGCAAAGCCGCCTTCTCTTCTGAAATCCACCATGTATCAATGCCTAAATCGTATTTAGGTAATACATCTGGACGCTCAAACTTGTCCCACATTGCTACGCGGTATTCACCAACGTGCCATTGCGGGATGTTGTAGAAATTCCACTGCAATACACGGTCAAGTGAACGACCTAACGTAAGCAGCTTTTCAGGATGCTGTTGGTTACGCGCAATTTCTTCTGTTAATGCGTCAACCACCGGATCCATCACACCCGCAGTATTGTAAGTAGAATCAATATAGTTAGAGTTCCAAACGATCATTAAGTTCGGGCTAGGATAAGGGTTTGCGGAAAACGATGAAGACACCATATCGAAATCGCGATCACGCAGTCGCTTGATGTACTGAGTCGTATCGATAGTACGAATCTTCATCTCGATGCCCATACGCTTGAGGTTCTTTTGAACCGGCGTTGCAATACGTTCCGTAGTTGGGCTGTAAATCAACAACTCAAATGACATCGGCTTGCCGGTCTTTTCGTTGGTCATTACTTTGTCTTTCAGCACCCACCCTGACTCTTTCAATAACTTGAAAGCGGTGCGCATTTGGCTACGAATACGGCCGCTGCCATCGGTGACTGAAGGTTGAAATTCTTCAGTGAAGACTCTCGGTGGGATTTGATCTTTGTATTGAGACAGCAATTCAACTTCAGCTTCACTTGGTAAGCCTTTCGCTTCATAGTCTGTGTTTTGGAAGTAACTACGAGTACGTTTGTACTGACCATAAAACATGTTCTTGTTCATCCACTCAAAGTCCATCGCGTACGTTAACGCTTCACGCACTTTAGGATCAGAGAACACAGGAGATTGAATGTTGAAGACGAAACCTTGAGTCGTTTCAGGCTTCTCGTGGTTGATCTCTTCTTTAATGATGTAGCCTTTATCGAAGTTTGCACCCGTGTAAGAGTTTGCCCAGAACTTAGCCGAGTTTTCGGTTCGTAGATCGAACTCCCCTGCTTTGAAGGCTTCAAGCATTACCGTGTCGTCTCGGTAGTAATCGTATTGCACTTGTTTAAAGTTATTACGGCCCACGTTAACTGGCAGGTCGGCTGCCCAGTAATTGTCATCTAGACCGTAGGTAACGCTTTGACCCGATTTATAGCTGATAATTTTGTAAGGGCC
This sequence comes from Vibrio sp. L3-7, assembly GCF_963898195.1. NCBI lineage: Bacteria > Pseudomonadati > Pseudomonadota > Gammaproteobacteria > Vibrionales > Vibrionaceae > Vibrio > Vibrio sp. L3-7. The sequence goes on from NZ_CAWQUW010000012.1 coordinate 320,520, forward strand.
ACTTCCTACTGGTGGCTCACTCAGCGGCTCAGACAGCTTTCTGTCTTGCCAGTAATGTTTTGGCAGTACGCGAGTGCTTTGTGCAAAGCTAAACAGCTTCTCACGGTTTGGCTTACTCATCTCAATACGCACAACCAAATCAGAGACAGCGGTTACTGATTCAATTTCTTTGTAATACACGCGATATTGAGGCACACCTTCTTTTGAAAACTTATCAAAGGTGAAGGCAACATCGTGAGCTGTGATTGGCTTGCCGTCTTGGAATTTAGCATTTGGGTTGATATCGACTTCCATCCAAGAAAAGTCACTCGCGTAGCGAATGCTAGAAGCGATCAATGGATAGTACGCATCAATCTCGTCGCTCGGAGAAAACATCAAGGTATCGTAGATTTCCCCTGTATAGCTGGCTGCAACGCCGCGGGAACCGAATCGATTAAAGCTATCGTACGTACCAATGCTGCCATAGGTCACTTTACCTTGCTTTGGGGCATCAGGATTAACGTAATCGAAGTGAGAAAAGTCGGCAGGATATTTTGCTTCACCAAAACCGACCAGTTGAGTGGTTTCAATAACAGTGACAGCAGGAGTTGATTCGGTATCGGAAGCGTAAGTAACAGAGGGTTGTAGAGCAATAAGCGGCAACATGACTGCACATGAGGCTAAGTTAAACCTGAATAACTGAGTGCGCTGCGAGGCTTTGCGTCGAAAAACTGTTCCCATTTGACTCTCCCTTCAAATGTATAAATTCGTTGTATCGCTATAATATCGGTTTTATACGAAAGTCATTATCAGCTTTGTATGCAAGTCGATAAAACAAGTATAGGTTCAAATCTAACATCATGTAATAACTAATAAAACCATCAGCGCTGTATCTCTTACCGTTTATTTACAATTACTCGCCCCCACTCGAAGCAATTGAGTGGCACGGTCTAAAAGAAGAGCGCTATAATTTGTCTATCTGTTACGGCATAAAGTTCCGTTGTTATGGGACGTTCAATTAAACTAACTTTACCGACAAGTGATATTTAGCCCACGAATTGATCAACAATCAGTGCTTTAGTGGAGTATCCTTATCGCCTTGGTCTAAATGGAATGACACTTTGAACAAACCAAACCAAATAACATTCGCAACGTTCAACCTTTTGAACTACCTAGAACCACCGAATGCTTATTATGATTTTGAGAATATCTACAGCTTCGAAGAGTGGCAAAAGAAGCAACATTGGATGGCGGAAGCGATTGGTTCAATAGATTGCGATGTGATTGGTTTACAGGAGATATTTAGCCCGCAGTCTTTAGAGCAATTGATGAAGGAACTTGGTTACCCGTACTTTGCTGTCATTGATAACGCGCATGTTGAAGATGATTACCTGTATACCTCGCCTGTCGTAGGTATCGCCTCTCGCTACCCGATTGAAAAAGTGCAGCCGGTTAAACCCGATTTAGAGTTGCTTTCAGCCTTCAATCTTAGTGACAGTTTCTCATTCAACCGAACGCCAGTACACGCCACAATTACCTTACCCCATTTAGGCTCGACTGATTGTTATGTGGTGCACTTCAAATCTCAGCGACCTACTGAACCAAAAGGGCAAACTCCGGATAACGCTGATGGCTCTAGAGCCTCGGGCAAACACAAGCCGAAAAGTGACACGTTGACTAGACTTCACCAAGAGCAACTCGGTTCTTGGTTATCAAGTGTCCAGCGTGGTCTAGAAAGCCAGATGCTCCATCAATACATCACCAATCAGCGTTACCAAACCGATCAGCCTGTGGTGTTAATGGGTGACTTTAACAAACCACTGTTTCACGATGAGTTCAAAGGGCTACTAAGTTATTCAATAAACCGAGACGAAAACAGCAAGCATTGGCTTTCCCACTTTCGCTTGAAAGACAGCTGGGATCTCTATCATCAACTGCACGAAGAGGACTTACTAGAGCAACGCAAACCGACCCACTATTACGGTGCATCAGGTTCGGTATTGGACTATATTTTGATGTCGAACGAATTTGACTGCCAAAATTCATCGAGCTTAATGGAGGTCTCGGATTACACAGTCTTAGACCATCATCTCATCAATCCAAGTTTTGAAAACGATCAATTCAGTACTGACCATGCCATCGTTTCTGTGACCGCTCATATCCGTGAAGCCTAGGTGCCCAATTGATATTCGCTTTAAACAGACGTCTCACCCGCTCTTGCTAAAGCAAATCAAATCAAATCAAATCAAATCAAATCAAGGCCTAACAAAACAGATCGAAAAAAGCCGCAGTTAAAAACTGCGGCTTTCCACTTTAGCTAAACGAGTTGAGCCAACCGACGCCCCATTTAGAAACCGATTTATCGTTTAGCAAAGTGTGAAACTTAAAAGTTGTATGTTGCACCAACATAAAATGAGTCCAATACAATGTCTCTTTCAACTTTTCTTTTTTGAGCAAAAGCACCCTCGTAAGTTTCTATAGTAAAGGCATCGGCTTCATAACCAAGTCTTAAGCTAAACTCAGAGAATTTTGGCGGCGTGTATTCAACACCGACTCCCAAACGTAGACCTGTACCAGAATCGTCGAAATCAGAACTCGAAGGACGTGAACCATCTGAATATTTCATATCTAGATCGATTGAAGAAAGGCCAATGGTGCCAAATGGACGCACGCCATTATCGAATGTGTAACCAAGATTTGCAGCAACCGAAAAAATTTGAGGAGTCCAAGTAAAGCCATCACCACTTAGCGGGTTTTTAGCTACTACATCACCAAAGTCTGTGTACTGCAGTTCAAGTGAAACGATGCGATTAAACTGGTAGCCAGCAATGATTCGGTAAGTGTTATCTTCTGCTTCAAAGCTAATTGGCTCTCTAGATGATTCAAATAAACCACCATCATCAATACCAGATGAGCCGATTGCGCCGCCTAGGTAGAAACCACTGTCTGCTGCTATTACATTGTTTGCTGCAAATGCTGACATCATCGCGATGCTTAGAATAAATTTGCTGTTCATTACTGCTTGACCTTACTTAGTGCAAATCAAGATTGTTACGCCTTCCACTGCTGCACAATCTTGTTAGAGTTATCCGACACCCCGTCGAATTGGCAAGCAGGTTAATCTCACAGAAAACAAAAAAATAAATAAAAATATAATCACTTTGTAATTTCAAACAACACAATCAGTGAAAACAAAATAAACATCTGAATAATAAGCAAATAAAAATTCATCCATTTCTAGACCAGACCTCCCCTTATTTTTCAAACTATCCGATTTTTATATTTTATTGGTAAGGACTTACGAAGGCTTACTTTCAAGAGTGACGTTATTTTGCATAATCCGTCCGCTCTAATTGGCATCCCAATACCCATCCCCTCCCAAATGAAATATGAGAAAGATAGAAACACAATGAATAATGAAATCCACCTTGGTGACCTAACTCTTGACGTGACAACTCGGAATGTTACGAACAAACAAGGAAACAAAATCCATTTGCGTCCACACCTGTTTGCAGTGCTTTGTCTATTGTCAAAAAGCCCCGGACAACCCATTCCTAGAAAAGATATAGTAGAAGGCTGTTGGGATAACCAACCCATGCCTGCGCAAGCTCTGACCAATGTCATCTATTACTTGAGAAATGTACTTATTCGTTTAAGAGTCTCAAACATCAAAATTGTTACGATTCCTCGATATGGATATACGCTATTCATCATCCCAAACACCAATGAGTCAGATTGCTTAACATTAGAAAAACACCCTAAAACATCCCCTAATGAACTTTGTTAAGAACTTTCAGGTGAGTAAACCTTAGCTCGTTTTTGCATTAACCCCCCTGTCGATGAAAGTGATTACGATCACCAAAAAACGCCCCATCGAAACGTTTCGATGATCGTCATCACACTCTAAGAAAGCGAAGGGTGCAAATGATAAATCACACACTATTATCACTATCGAAACGTTTCGATGGCTTTTCTTGAGTTGTTCTCAACCCATTAAACGTTATTTTTCGATAGGTCGTGATATGAAAAAAAGTACTCTAATTAATTCTGAACTCTCTTACTTGGTGGCGACTCTTGGCCACACAGATGAAATCACGATTTGTGACGCGGGCTTACCGATTCCAGACCATGTAACTCGCATTGATCTTGCATTGACTCACGGTGTTCCAAGTTTTCAGCAAACAGTAAAAACCATGTTAGATGAATCTCAAATTGAAGGCGTCGTGATTGCAGAAGAGTTTGCGAAAGTAAGCCCAGAACACCACGCAGCACTTATTGATTTAATCAAGACAGAAGAAGCGCGTTGCGGCAAACCTCTTTCGATTACTTACATCACTCATGAAGAATTTAAGCAGCGTACACATGAAAGTCGCGCGGTTATCCGCACAGGTGAATGCACACCTTACGCAAATGTCATTTTCCAAGCTGGCGTAACGTTTTAGCTCAAGCGAAACGCAACGACAGTTCAGCGTCATTGCTGAACCAAACACAATACATATACAGAACAATCAAATACAACTGGCCCCGAGTAAAGGAACCGACATGACTCAAGCCATTTTAGAACTTAGCTCAATTGAGAAAGCCTTCCCTGGTGTTAAAGCATTAGATAAGGCAAGCCTCAACGTTTACCCAGGACGCGTAATGGCGTTAATGGGTGAAAACGGTGCAGGTAAATCAACGCTTATGAAAGTGCTTACGGGTATCTACCACTTGGACAGCGGCACTATCGCTTATCAAGGAAAACCGGCTGCATTTAAAGGACCTCGTGACTCACAACAAGCCGGTATTAGTATCATTCACCAAGAGTTGAACCTAATACCAGAGCTAACCATTGCAGAGAACATCTTCTTAGGTCGTGAAATCACCGGAACCATGGGCCGCATTCTTTGGAACGAAATGTACCAAGAAGCGGACAAGTTACTTAAGCGCCTTAACGTTAAACACAGTTCAAAAACACCTTTGGGTCAGTTAAGCCTTGGTGAACAACAAATGGTAGAGATCGCAAAAGCTCTATCATTTGAGTCTAAGGTCATCATCATGGATGAACCAACAGATGCGCTTACCGATACCGAAACTGAATCTCTGTTTAAAGTAATTAACGAACTGCGCGCTGAAGGCTGTGGCATTGTTTACATCTCTCACCGCTTAAAAGAGATCTTTGAGATTTGCGATGACATCACCGTGCTTCGTGACGGTAAGTTCATTGGACAGTGTGAAGTAAAAGACACAGACGAAGATGGCCTCATCGAAATGATGGTAGGTCGTAAATTAGACGAACAATATCCACGTATCGGCCAGAGTCACGGTGAAACCTGCCTTGAAGTGATTGGCCTGACCGGTTCTGGTGTTCATGACGTGAGCTTTACGCTAAAACGCGGTGAAATCCTTGGCGTATCTGGCCTAATGGGCGCAGGTCGTACCGAACTGATGAAAGTGATTTACGGTGCACTTCCGAGTGAGCGCGGCGTCATCAACTTAGAAAACAAAACCATTAACCCTGTAAGCCCGAAAGATGGCTTGGCCAATGGCATTGCTTACATCTCTGAAGACCGTAAAGGTGATGGCCTTGTCCTAGGGCTTTCAGTGAAAGAAAACATGTCGTTATGTGCACTGGACCTCCTGACTAAGAAAGGTCAAATCCAACATAAAGATGAAGTGATTGCAGTTGATGACTTCATTAAGCTTTTCAACATCAAGACCCCGACTCGCGAGCAAATCATTGGCAACCTTTCTGGTGGTAACCAACAAAAAGTGGCCATCGCTAAAGGCTTGATGACCAAACCAAAAGTACTGATTCTCGACGAACCCACTCGTGGTGTCGATGTTGGTGCGAAAAAAGAGATTTACCAACTCATTAATAAATTCAAAGCCGACGGCATGAGCATTATTTTGGTCTCATCTGAAATGCCAGAAGTGTTAGGAATGAGTGACCGCATCATGGTGATGCATGAAGGCCGCATCAGCGGTGAATTTGATGCTAAAGAAGCAAACCAAGAATTATTACTGGCATGTGCGGTCGGTAAAAAGATTAACGAGGACGCAGCATGAGTACTAAAACCATGAGCAAAACAACTGAAACTGAAGCGCCAAAGAAGAAGCCGTTAATCAGCAAAGAATGGCTGATTGATCAAAAATCATTGATTGCTTTGATCTTCCTGATTGTTGTCGTTTCTTTCTTAAATCCAAACTTTTTTACCGTCGATAACATCCTGAACATTCTGCGCCAAACCTCTGTGAATGCAATTATCGCAGTGGGTATGACACTGGTTATCTTAACTGCGGGTATCGACTTGAGTGTCGGCTCTGTACTTGCGCTTTGTGGTGCTTTCGCTGCCAGCATGATTGGCATGGAAATCCCGGTCATGATCGCCGTTCCAACCGCTCTAGTAGCAGGTGCAGCACTGGGTGCTATCAGTGGTGTGATTATCGCAAAGGGTAAAGTTCAAGCTTTTATCGCAACGCTAGTAACCATGACTCTATTGCGCGGCGTAACCATGGTTTACACCGACGGTCGTCCTATCTCAACAGGCTTCACTGAAACAGCAGACGCATTTGCTTGGTTCGGTACAGGCTACGCAATGGGCATCCCTGTTCCAGTATGGATCATGGTCGTGGTATTCGCAGCGGTATGGTACCTACTGAACCACACACGTTTCGGTCGTTATGTTTACGCTCTAGGTGGCAACGAATCAGCAACTCGCCTATCCGGTATCGATGTAGACAAAGTAAAAATCGGCGTTTACGCAATCTGTGGTCTGTTAGCAGCAGTGGCAGGCATCATCGTGGCATCTCGTTTGTCATCAGCTCAACCTACCGCAGGTATGGGTTATGAGCTAGACGCCATCGCCGCGGTAGTACTTGGCGGCACGAGCTTAGCTGGTGGTCGTGGTCGCATCATGGGTACATTGATTGGTGCTCTGATTATCGGCTTCCTAAATAACGCCCTAAACCTATTAGACGTATCTTCTTACTACCAGATGATTGCAAAAGCAGTGGTTATTCTTCTGGCGGTATTGGTCGACAACAAAAACAAGTAACACAAATTAATTTATTCAGTAAACGCAACACCTATTCAAAACAAGACGTAACAATTAAACCAATAAATAATGTAACAACGAGCTAGGATTATCCAACCTAGCTCACCCTACATAAAGGACTTACACCATGAAAAAATTAGCGACTCTTATTTCTGCTGCTCTTCTTTCTACAACGGTATCTGTGTCTGCACAGGCGCAAGATACAATGGCAATCGTTCTGTCTACATTGAACAACCCATTCTTCGTAACCATGAAAGATGGCGCAGAAGCGAAAGCTGAAGAGCTAGGCTACAAGCTTATCGTTCTTGATTCTCAAAACGACCCAAGCAAAGAGCTTTCGAACATTGAAGATCTAACCATTCGTGGTGTTAAAGCAATTCTGATTAATCCTACAGATTCAGATGCAGTATCTAACGCGATTCGCATTGCTAACCGTTCAAACATCCCAGTACTAACGCTAGACCGTGGCGCGAGCCGTGGTGATGTAGTTAGCCATATCGCTTCTGATAACGTTATCGGTGGTGAAATGGCAGGTCACTTCATCATGGAAAAAGTCGGCGAAAAAGCGAAAGTAATCCAACTTGAAGGTATTGCTGGTACATCTGCTGCTCGCGAACGTGGTGAAGGCTTCATGAACGCAGTAAACGGCAGCGACCTTGAGCTTCTTGCAAGCCAACCCGCGGATTTCGACCGTACTAAAGGTCTGAACGTAATGGAGAACTTACTTGCTGCTAACCCTGACGTACAAGCGGTATTCGCTCAGAACGACGAGATGGCACTAGGTGCACTTCGCGCAGTTCAAGCTTCAGGTAAAGACGTATTGATCGTCGGCTTTGATGGCACTGAAGACGGCATTGCGGCTGTTGACCGTGGCCTATTAGGCGCAACGGTAGCGCAACAGCCTGACCAAATTGGTTCTCTAGGCGTTGAAATGGCAGACAAAGTACTGAAAGGCGAAACTGTAGACGAGTACGTACCAGTACCTCTAAAAATCATCGCTAAGTAATTGAATCCAATATCGATTAAATAAAGAAAAAAATAGAGCGACACATAGGCAGGGATTCCCCTATCCCTGCCTTATTAAACCAACCCAGACAGTGCATCGCTGTTTCTCATGCCGCTTACAAACGAGAGCGCAGTCAACACCATGAGAAAGACCCATGCATTTTCAAATACGATATATCATAAGGCTCGTATCATGACTCAACTGATTGTTTTAGGTAGCGTTAACGCTGACCACGTACTGCAAGTTCCTTCGTTCCCTCGTCCGGGTGAAACCTTGATTGGCGGTAACTATCAGGTCATCCCTGGCGGCAAAGGCGCAAACCAAGCGGTGGCCGCAGCAAGACTAAACGCAGACATTGGCTTTATCGCCTGTGTTGGTGACGACCCATTTGGGAGCAATATCCGTCAAGACTTTGCCAAAGATGGCATCAACATCGACGGTGTGATCGTTGCAGACAACACACCGACGGGCATTGCGATGATCCAAGTATCAGCAACAGGCGAAAACAGCATTTGTCTCTCTGCGGAAGCCAACAACAAGCTGACTTGCGACCAAATCGAACCGCATCTAGAGAAGATTCGCGGTGCTAAGTACCTGCTGACTCAGCTTGAAACGCCAATTGAAGGCATTGAATACGCGGCAAAAGTAGCAAAAGAGAGCGGCACGCAAGTGATTCTTAACCCGGCTCCTGCTCGTCCATTATCGGATTCACTGCTTGCTTGTGTTGATGTGATCACACCCAACGAAACCGAAGCAGAAGTGCTGACGGGCATTACCGTGACGGACAATGCATCTGCTCATCAGGCAGCTTTGGCTCTGCATGCTAAAGGCATCGAAACGGTAATGATCACGCTAGGCGCGAAAGGTGTGTGGGTGAGTCATCGCGGTCAAGGTAATGAAACTAGCGAAGGTGAATTAATCGCAGGCTTCCGCGTTGAAGCTACGGACACAACCGCTGCTGGTGATACTTTCAATGGCGCATTAGTCACAGGCTTGCTTGAAGACATGCCATTAGAACGCGCGATTAAGTTTGCTCACGCTGCCGCTGCCATTTCAGTGACTCGCTTTGGCGCTCAAACGTCGATTCCAAGCCGTGCTGAAACCGATGCGTTTTTGGCAGAACAACTGTCGGCTTAGCTTGATACCTATTTGACGGGTTAACTCCTGAGCTAAACCGTAGTTAACGGATGTAAGCCTTCAAATTCGGTAACAACAAATATCAAGCATAATCCCCTGTTTTCAGGCAGAATATCGCCCAACGTGGAAAAGTGATTCCCACAAGGATTTTATATGGCAACAATGAAAGACATCGCTCGGGTTGCAAAGGTTTCAACGTCTACCGTGAGCCATGTGATGAACAAATCACGTTTTGTCAGTGAAGAGATTGCTGAGCGTGTTAACAGTGCGGCCAAAGAACTCAACTACGCGCCGTCTGCATTAGCTCGCAGCTTAAAAATGAAGCAAACCAAAACCTTGGGCATGCTGGTTACCACCTCTACCAACCCATTCTTTGGTGAAGTAGTGAAAGGTGTTGAACGTCGTTGTTATGAGAAAGGCTACAACCTTATCTTGTGTAATACAGAAGGCGATAGCGAACGCATGAAATCCTCTATCGATACCTTGCTACAAAAGCGTGTCGATGGCTTGATGCTGATGTGTTCAACGCTTGAAGGTCAACATATCGATGTGTTCGAGCGCTACCCAGAGTTGCCTGTCGTGGTAATGGACTGGGGTCCAATGCTGTTCGCAAGTGATAAGATCCAAGACAACTCGCATCAAGGTGGCTACATGGCAACTAAGCACCTGATCGATAATGGTCACTCGGATATTGGCTGTATTACTGGCCCACTGCATCGCAACCAAGCCTCTTCTCGTTATCAAGGCTATAAACAAGCAATGGAAGAAGCGAATTTAGAGATCAACCCTAAGTGGATTGTTGAATCAAACTTCGAATGCGATGGTGGCTTCGATTCTTACCAAACATTGAAAGCTCGTGGTCAAATGCCTTCGGCCTTGTTCGTTAGTAACGACATGATGGCGATGGGTGTGATTCATGCGGCAGCTCAAGATGGCACATTGATTCCAAATGACCTGTCTATCATTGGCTACGATGACATCCACTTATCTAAGTACATGACACCCGCTTTAAGCACAATCCACCAGCCAAAGCACCGTTTAGGTAAAGCGGCGGTCGATACCCTGTTAAGCCGACTACAAACGCCAGACGCCTACCCGCAAGTCGTTGAACTAGAACCGACTCTTGTAGAGCGAAGCAGCGTAAAAGCGATTTAGGGCTCAACCCGCCCATGATACAGTTGAAAGCTAGCTTATTCGGGCTAGCTTTTTTGTCTTTGAAACATAATAACGCCGCTTAATCGCCCCTAAAATGCCGTTAATATGCGAAACTTACACGCTAAAATATGTATTTACACACTCAGCAACTATTTGCGCACTTAACGACTGATTATCATCTACACTAACAGTGAATAACAACGACATGGAGAGCGCTGTTTTATGATCGCGGGTTGGTTTGACAATATATCCCTACAGAAAAAGCTATTAGTCAGCTTTTTGATTCCTATCGCTTTGATGCTTATCGTGGCTTTTTCTGTCCATGAAAACACCCGAACGGTTGTAAAAGACAATAGTTGGGTTGTACACACACATAAAGCCATCGCTCGGGCTCAAGAACTTCTCAGCTTAACAGTCGACATAGAAACGGCTCAACGTGGTTACTTGATCACGGGTGATCCTGTTTTTTTAGAACCCTACCATTTAGCTCTTGATGTATGGCCTCAAAAACTCCAAACCCTTGCGAATCAAGTGAGTGATAACCCACCTCAAGTAGAACGCCTATATAGAATCGATGATATTCATAAAACATGGCTGAATCAGTCTGGAGAGAAAGAGATCAATCAACGCAGCCTTGTCAATAAAGGCGAAGCTGAAATACAAAGTGTCATCGACCTCACTCAGCAGCAAACCGGAAAAAAATTGATTGATGAGATCCGCCAAGAGATTGCTCAATTCATTGAAATTGAACAACAACTTATTATTCTCAGGGTCGAAAAATCGGAGAGCTCAGCCAATCAAACCAGCTACATATTAATCCTCGGAACACTGTTTTCCGTGTTCATATCACTCCTTGTTGCTACGTGGTCGTCCAAGCGAATTAAACGAAGATTACACACTCTACTTAAAGCAGCGAACCAAGTTGCCGCTGGCCATTTGAAACAAGGCGCTGCGACTCTCGAACTTGGTTCAAAGAACGACAGCCAAGACGAAGTGGCTCTCCTCACACAAAGCTTTCAAAAAATGACAACAAACCTCGTAAAAAATGACAGCGAAATGCGAGAGAAAAATCAGGAGTTAATCGAAGAAAGAACCAAAGCAGAAGCGGCGGTAAGGGCTAAGAGCGAGTTTCTGTCGACTATGAGCCACGAGATTCGAACGCCAATGAATGGAGTACTTGGTATCTCCCAGATCATTGCCAGCCAAACCCAAGAGCCGGAAACAAAAGAGAACATCGATCTCATTCTCGATTCTGGTCACCACTTGATGACGATACTCAACGATATTCTGGACTTCTCAAAAGTCGAAGAAAACAAGCTTGAGCTAGACGTAGCTCCCTTTAACTTTGTTCAAGTCATGCAGCCTGTATGCAGCGCTCTAAAACCCTTAGCCGATGAAAAAGGCATTCGCTTGTTGATCGAAAATAACATACCGAAAAACATCCAACTCGTCGGAGACTGTGCAAGGCTACGTCAAATCATGTTCAACTTGGGCGGCAATGCGACCAAATTCACCAAAGAAGGTCATGTGTCCATTCAAGCTGATCTCAATCGCCCCAACAACCAACTGATTCTCACGGTAACAGACACCGGGGTTGGTATCCCGAAAGATAAGCACGAGCAGGTATTCAATTCGTTCGAACAAGCCGACACTTCCACAACAAGGAAGTTTGGCGGAACAGGGCTTGGCCTCGCAATCGTCAAGAACCTAGTCAACCTCATGAATGGAGAAATCACATTAACCAGTGCTGTTGGGCTTGGTACAAAATTCCAAGTCTCTCTGCCTATCACATGGCAAGAAAGCAAAGCGAAAGACATCGCAACTCATGTAGTCGATGCAGAAACCCTCAGTTATGACTCGTTAAGTATCCTGTTGGTGGAAGATAACCGTATTAATGCCATTGTTGCACAAGGCTTCTGTGAAAAACTCGGCCATCATGTCGATCATGCAGAGAACGGAAAATTGGCGATTGAACGCCTCAAAACCACTCAATATGACCTTATCTTGATGGACAATCATATGCCTGAAATGAACGGGGTCGAAACAACGCATCACATCCGTGAAAAACTGAAACTCGATACCTTGATATTCGCTTACACGGCCGATGTATTCCGTGAAGCGCATGACAACTTTATTCAGGCGGGTGTCGACCATATTCTGACCAAGCCTCTGCAGCAAGAGAGTTTCTTCGATGCCCTACAACAGTTCTCGAGTCGATTACCGAAACAAACCGCAACCGAAGGTTCGAGTGAGAATGAAAATATTGTCGAACTTCATCGTAAGCCTATTGAAACGTTAAGGTTAACGGAAGAAGAGATCAGCCATTCAGAAGTGATACACATACTGAAAGACGATACGGAAGGGTTCAGCTTACTTATCGACTCAACCATTATTGAGTTCGAACAGTCGGTTGACCGCGTCATCGAATACTATTTGGCGAAAGAATTGGAGCCACTTTGTCGTACTCTGCACTCCATTAAAGGCATGTCGCTGAACTTAGGCCTTAACATGCTTTCTAAGCAGGCATTGGAGCTAGAAGTCGAAGCCAAAAATCAACAACTGCCGGATATTGAACGACTGCAAAAGCTGCTCAATCGTCTTATGGTCAATATCCATCAAGCGCAGCGGATGAAAAACGCCCATTCAGTCGAGCATCTGAACCAAATGAACGATCAAGCTTAAGAACGCTTCGTTCCCAAACTAAAACGCAAGGCTTAATCACCTTGCGTTTTTCGATCTTATGTCGCTCTAGTCTTTGTTCTAACGATTTAACGGTCTAACGGTTTAACAGGGCGGTTATTTGCTGGATCTCATCTTCGACATCAATACCATTGTATTGCGGCGCAATCGAGAGATCTTGAATACTCACAGTTTCTACAGATTGCTTGTCGTTGAGCTGAATCATTAACTCCCCTTTGGGTGAGTAGATTCTGCTTCCACCACAATAAGTCGCAGTAAACGCATCAACCACATCCTGTCCAACCCGATTACATGTCACGACATGACACCCCTCTTCTAAAGCTCTCGCTTGAGCAATAGCAAAGCTATGATGACCACCAAAATTCGCGGGATGGAGAATAACGTCGACCGACTGATACGCTCTCATGATCTCCGGGAACCAAATATCAAAGCAAATCGCAACACCAAACTTTAAGCCCTTGAGCTCAAATGTAAGGAGCTCACACCCACGTGAAAAATACTGTTTGTCGAATTTGGTTTGACTGACTTTTCTGTATTTATGAAGTAAACCTGAACCATCAACCACCACGGCGCTATTGTAATATTGGCCGCTATCTTTCTCTGCAATACCAGCAACAATCAAGGTGTGATGCTTCGCTGCCATCTGAGTTAATGAATCAATAGTAGTACTGTCGTTGCAGTCTTCAGCCAGTTCATGAATTTCTTCAGCATCGTTAAAAATATACCCAGTAGTGAACAATTCAGGCAACAGAGTGATATCCCCGATTGTCGATTCCGCTTGCAAAAGATCAGAGACCGACTCGATATTCTTTTGTTTGTTTTTGTATTCAACTTCAAGCTGAATAAAGGTGATACTGACATTATTCAAAATCGAATCCTTGCTAGGTAATACTTCAAACTGTAACGCTTCAAGCTTTAATACTTCAAACTAGAGACTAAGAACGACAGAGTAAGACAACTCCCTATCGCTTTCTTATTAGCACGCCAAAGGTTGAAGCAGGAGCACAGTCCTGTACGTATTTTAAACCTGCCTACGGCGCTAATTTAGGCTCTGGTAAAACCGGAGGCGTGCTGTCCATATAGGTTAAGAAATTCGCCCACACCTCATGCGTGCGCTGCTTGGTTAACCTTGTCTTGCAGGAAAGCGCCATAACCCCTCGAATAGAACCATCACGCCATTGGGTGTAAACAGAGTTACAATGAGCCGACATGTACGCCTGCCAGCTCTCCTGAGCCTTCTTAATTGACGCCACCAGCTCAGCATCATAAGCATTGTGCTCAAAGCTGGCTGCAAGGTATTTATCCAGTTCCGCTTGTGCGGATTCCAACTCAATTGCGGCACAGTGATTAATCTCTAGCGTGTTCATAGCATTCTCGCAATCGACTGTCTTTTCAACAGCGAGCACAGAGCACGAGAAGTAAGCCAAACCGAACAGTGTTATCACTCTTTTCATAAAAATCCTTGATTCTGTCATCAATAAATTTGCGACATGTTTCGATTAACTGAAACACAGGTTATTGAGTCAATTTCCTTCAATATCCCAATCGTATATAACTCTAGTCTTTATAGGGTTATAAATATCTTTTATTCGTATTAGTACGGCAAAGCCAAGTAAAATCCACAAAGAAAAATCGGATAAACATCAATATGTTACTGGTAAAATCGAAAAAACATTATCTTTATCAATAATTCATGCGTTCATTCACAATATTTATTATTTTCCTTGCTACCTAATCGTTAAATTTATAAATTAACTTGAATGCTCACCCAAACCGGTAACGCTTCTCCAACTATGGATATCAAGTACCAACATTTTGCCAAGACTTCGTTCTACTTTGCCATTTCTTTCTTTTTTTCTATGGCATTGCTTATCCCTTTTACACCGTCTCACTACCAGAATTTAACGGAAGACACATCGAGGCTTGTCGAAACAAGGCTTGAGAGCATTCAATCAAGGTTTGACCTTTTTCTATCAAGCATCACACCGGACCACACTTGCGACGCGATGGTTAGGCAACTTCGCCAAAACGTTTTTGATGCCGATTGGGTAAAAGAAGCGGCGGTATTCAATAAAGACGATCGTTTTTACTGCTCGACTACCGATGGCGAAGTCTCATTTCGCCTGTACAGCACCATCAGACAAAGACTCCATGACGCCCCGAACTTAACAACCTTGTCGTATTCAAATTCAGCGATCACTCAAGTGCAATCCATCATGCTGATTTTCTCTAACAAGGAAGAAGCGGGAGTGAGCCTGATGATCCCACCACATTTCATCTATGACATTGTAGAAACAAACCTGAGCAAGCACGGAATTCAGGCCAAAGTTGAGGTGATTAAAAAAGATATTCACCCTTCTGATACAGCACCGTCTATTGCCAAAGTACGAATACAATCGAACGCTTACCCGCTGACCATCACGTCATATATTGGCTATCAGTATTATTGGAACTTCCTGTTGAACTATTTATGGTTTGGCTTTCTGATGGCCGGAATCACCACCATTATTATCCTTTCCATCAAACATAAGAAGCAAAGCCAGCGTAGCTTAGAATACTCACTGTCTAGCGCACTCAAAAACAAACACTTACATGTTCACATGCAGCCTATCGTCAACCAAAACACAACTGAAATTGTAGGCTGCGAGTCGCTGCTCAGGTGGAATGACCCTATTGAAGGTAATGTATCCCCTGCTATTTTCATTCCGCTTGCTGAAAGCTTAGGGTTGATTGAGGAGCTCACCTACTTCGTGCTACGCAAAGTATTAGTGACGTTGAAAAGCAATCAAGACGTGTTCGAATCAAAATACATCAGCGTCAACATCAGCCGCAACGTTGTGTCCAACAGTAACTTTTCTAACAAGGTGATCAGCATCTTTAAAAGACACCCTGAGATTCTCAAACAGGTGGTTTTTGAAGTAACCGAAGATGGTGAATGTTCTGATGCCGACATGGTCAAAATCAGAGGCAACCTAACCAAACTATCGAATATGGGCGTAAGAGTCGCGATTGATGATTTTGGTACGGGCTATGCGGGCTTAGACTTTGTGAGACAATTCCCGTTCAGCATTCTCAAAATCGATCGCGTGTTTGTGAAAAACATTTCAGACGAATCAAGCCTTGGTATCCCTTTGCTGGAGTCCATGCTTCAGTTGTCCCGCACCTTAGGTATGCAAGTCATCGTCGAAGGGGTTGAGTACGAATCCCAAGTGAACATCTTGTCTAAACTGGGCGTCGACTATATCCAAGGCTTCTATTTTTATAAGCCGATGCCAATAAGCCTGACGATAAGTTTGCTCAGACAGCAACATATGGCTGCAGATAATGAAGACAAACTCTCATCCACCTCAACGCCAGAATGGGAACAAGTCTAAGCAGACTCATTGATGGCAGCCTGCCTCACAATATTTTTACTTCGAGTTAGGACACTCGAAGCGTTTCCAATGAACATAAGAGCGTAGTTCACGCCCCTAAAATATATGCGTGTTATCTAGATACCACGCATGTATCTGAGAGTGAGCGGTTTCTTTCAATGTTACGCTTCACTGTTTACTCATAATCAAAACATTGCTGTTTGAGCCAATGACCTAACGTTCTAATTTCAAACTGCTTGGCTCTCGAATTTTTGTAGACAAAGTACATATTGTCGCCAGTCGGTAAGTCGTGCATTGGGATACGAACCAAGTTTTGTTGAAGATCTTGGTCATTAAGAAAGTAGTCGTTCAGGAACGCGATACCTTGATGGTATTTCACGGCCTCAGCGGCCAGTACCATGTGGCTGAATTGGCTAATTTTCACATCCTTTGGCAGGCTGAAACCACCGAGTTCACACCACTTAGCCCAGTCTTTCGCCTCACCGCCTTCCTTGAAGATTGAATTTACTGAAAGTAACTGCTGATCCCATAGTGCCTCTGGCAAAGGTTTATCTTCAATTCTCTGCCACACCTTTTGGCTACAAAACGGATATAGCTGCTCTTTATATAAGAAGTCACTAACGTAGTTTTTCTTTGGCGGATTAGCAGTGATAAAGCAGTCGGCAACTTGATCCGAGAACTCTGGCTCATCGGCCACCATACTTAACGTTAAATCGATTTCTGGATGCTGTTGGCGTAAGTTTTCGAGCCTAGGCACCAACCATTTAACGGCCAAAGAACTGTACATTGCAATCCGAATTTTCCCACTTTCACCCTCGCGGATTTGGTAGCTGGCTTGCGCGATATTCTGCAATGAATGAGACACCTCTTCGTAGTAACGCTCTCCTATCGGGGTGAGCGATAAACGCCTTCCCTGACGCACAAACAAGGTTTCACCTAAGTATTCCTCCAGCAAGCGAACCTGATGACTCACCGCACTTTGAGTAACATGAAGCGCTATCGCCGCCTGAGAAAAGCTATTAAAACGAGCGACCGACTCGAAACATTGTATTGCTCTTAAAGGTGGTAATTTCATTATTAGCTCAGCTCATACTAAATGAATTTTTATCATTATATATGAAACGATTTTATGCATTAAGATTACGCCATCACACTTCTTCATTTTCTTTTAACTCACACTGAACACGCGTCAGTCAATGATAGGAGCTTCATCATGCCTTCAATGTCTGTTGGAATGGCAATGAGTTTACTCATTGTCGGTAATCTAATTGCGGTTTTCTCTGATGCCTTAATTAAAACCTTGGGCGAAGACATTGCTGTATTTCAATTTGTCTTCTTCAGACAGCTAACTGCAGTGTTAATCCTTCTGCCTTTTTGTTTTGGCGTGAGTAAAAAGAGCTTCACCGACGGGCTGAAATGGCATGCCTTGCGCGCGCATATATGGTTACTGGGTGCGATCTTTATGGTGTTTGCCATCAATGCCATGCCATTAGCCACCGCCAACGCGATTTTCTACGCCGCACCTTTAATGATGCTGCCGTTAGCCTTGGTATTTTTCAAAGAGCAACTCAGCCGCTACTCTATTGCTGCTGGAATATTTGGCTTTATGGGCGTTCTGGTCATCATTCGCCCGACAGAGATCGATTGGGCGGCCATTGCAGCGCTTATCGTAGCGTTAACCATTGCCAGTAATAACTTATTGATCCGCAAACTCCCGAAGCACCAAACCGTGGCACAAACGTTGTTGTTAACCAATTTAGCAGGCGTTCCGGCATCACTTGGACTCGCCATTTGGGAAGGCCGTGAATGGGATTGGTCGCCACTTATCACTGCCGCAGGTTCAAGTGGCTTTATCCTCATCTACGCAGCGATATGTGTCGTCACTTACCGATCGGCAGAAAGCAATAAAATCGCCAGTGCTGAATACAGCGGCTTACTCGGAGCGGTGGGAGTTGGGTTGGTCTGGTTTGGTGAAATGCCTGATATTGCAATGGCGATTGGCACTGCAATGATCATATTGCCACTCATATGGCTGGCTCGAAATGAAAAGAAGCAAAGATAGCGAAACGTATTGATACCAGGCCCTGAATACCAAGCGAAATGAGTAAGATACCACTTCAGACATGAGCTTTAATTAATATGAACAATGTGAAGCCGTAACGGTAAAAGCCACGGCTTCACATCTTCGTCTCTTCGAGCTGAGCTTAAAGAGAAATAGAAAGCGAACAAAGGGATGAGTGAGTCAGCTAATTAGACTAGTTCGTCGCTTTTGAATTTGATGAATTGGCCGCTTTCGTCGCTTCTTCAGCGGTTTTCTTACCAAATACCGTATCCATCATAAAACCAATACGCTTAGATGCATCACCGAACTTGTTCGGGTTAGCTGTATATGGAACTTTAAACTCTACTTCACCGACTCTTTGCCCGTTCTGATAAGCATTGATCTCCGCTTGCTTTAAGAACAACGCTAAGTCCCAGCTCCAATGGCCTTCATACTCCAATGTTAGCTTATCAAGATCGTGCTTCGACTTATCAGGTACGACAGTGTAGGTATAATCGTTATCTTGCAGCCACGCTTCCATGGTATTCAAGAACCCTTCACGTGTTTCAGCGTCTTTAACAATAACAACATCCACTTCAGTCTTAGGTTCTGGAATCGCGCTCCCTGTGTAACGAGGGGCTCCACAACCAGCCAAAATTAAAACCGAAAGTGATAATAGTAGGTATTTTTTCACGTTATATATCCATTAACAATTAACTGCGTAAATGATACCACATCAAAAAATGACATATTATATAAGCAAAGGTTAATCAGACATTCATTGTTACATAAGGCATTGAAAAATAGCGAAAGAAAAACCAACGGCCATGGGTCTCCTTTGATGGACATTTAACTTCATCGCATCGTTGAGTGCATTAAAAGGAATATCATGGAAAAGACACTTCAAACCAAACTGGCGACTAGCCTACTACTGCTGCGAGTCGGCATTTTTATCGTCTTCTTGTTCTGGGGATTGGATAAGATTCTGGTACCAGAGCACGCTACAAAAGTACTGTCAGGCTTTTACGGCATCGACATCTCCGACAACGCAATAATGGCTCTGGGTGTCGCGCAGCTCGGATTTTTAGGCGCGTTCGTCGTCGGCATGTGGAAGAAGTACACCTACGGTGCCATTTTAGTCCTACACGCAGGTTCAACCTTCGCCTCTTTTGGAAAATACATGGACCCGTTCAACAACCTACTGTTCTTCGCCTCTTGGCCAATGCTCGCAGCCTGTATCGCACTCTTTTTACTGCGCGACTACGACACTTACAGCGTTTCCAACTAACACAAAGGGCGCCTGTTAATGGCGCCCTGTTTGGTTAGCTTGATTTTTAAATGCTTGTTATGCGTATGCTTAAAAGCCCAACAGATCTTTTAATGAAAACCCATCAAGCGTATCTACGGTTA
Organism: Vibrio sp. L3-7; assembly: GCF_963898195.1. NCBI lineage: Bacteria > Pseudomonadati > Pseudomonadota > Gammaproteobacteria > Vibrionales > Vibrionaceae > Vibrio > Vibrio sp. L3-7. Next base: position 340,359 of record NZ_CAWQUW010000012.1, read on the forward strand.
CCATGCCAGTAGCAATTGACACTAAAAACACTGCGCTAGTCAGAAACACAGGCGTTTTTAACCACACAATAAAGAACATATATATACGTCCTTTATAGCGTTCCAGTCTTTCAATATGTCGCCTCACATCTCGACTCTTCGCCAAACTAAAAGCTAGTATTAGGAAAAAAAGAAGTGAGATCGTAGCGATTTCATCAGCTTGCTTAGGAAACTGAAGGGCCCCAATACCGGCAGTAAAAAACAGCGTGCTAAACGCTTTGTCCATGTGGTTATACCAACCATAAACCACATCTTCAGAAATTTTCTCTGGATCATTCATAAATAGCCTTAATTTTCAGTAATTTAATTAACTTAACTGTATCATGATGTATCTCTGGAAACACATAACGAATGACAGAGATTCCCCCTACCGAGGATCTGCCAAACTTATGTGGTACTTATTCGCACCGAACACACCATGTCTAATTGAATTGCAGGCTAAGAGGCTAATCCATTGGTATCGCGCGCTTAATAGCTTCAGCTAGCCCATCGGCGTTTTCCCACGCCATTGAATGCCCAGCATCAGAAACCACGCTGATCGCTATATCGTGGATACTCAGTTCTTCGGTATCGCGGTCTGGTAAAGATTCACTACCAAATATATAAGTTCTGTTTACGTTCAAAGAGTACAACCTATCACGCCAACTTGGGTGCTGCCCTTCTATCAAGGAGACGGCTTGCCTGTGCGTACCTATCGCTAAATTCACGGCTAAACTGGCAGCCCATTGAGTATTTTGGTCATCGATACTGTGTTGCACTATCTGAGCGTGACCGTGATTGGCATCTTCAAGTTCGGTGTAGCTCGCAATCTTCTTGCTAAAGAACCCGCCACCGGAATCAAGGTTAGCCTCATTCAACACCAAAGCCTGTAGTTGTGGTTGAACTTTTTCAGCCAACACAACCGACACAGAGCCACCCATGCTGTGACCGTAGATGACAAACTTATCCAAACCCAAAGATTGAATAAACGCCTCAAGATAAGCCGCGTGGCTACCGATGGAATAATCGAAATCCTCAGGTTTATCACTAAACCCAGAACCTAATAAATCAACAAGAATGCGTCGATGAGGAAGCAACCAATCACTAGACGCAACGGCCGGATAATCAAACGAGGAAGCACAGCCAATACCGTGTATAAAAATAATAGGCACTTCCGAACCGGGAAGATCATGATACCTGAGTATCGCGTTGCTCCCCTTAACCTTAAACTCTTTCATTTATTCCTCTGAAACCAACTGAACACGACACTGAACTTATGCATGGTTAAAATGCCAAGCGTGTAGAATCATTACCTAAGCATTGTTATTTTTTCTCAACAGCCTTGGTCGCTAAAACAGTTAAACCACCTAAAGCTAAGGCACCACCAAGGAATTTAGCAAACTTAGGATTTTCAGAGCATAAGCCAACTAAACTTGCGCCTAAAACAGCACCTGTCGCGCCCGCAACAACTTGGGTCGAAGACATTTTTAACCCCGTAGCCCATTTAGCAAAATGCTCACAATTTCTGTCAGTCAAAGAATATTTCCACTTTCCAATTTCAGAACGCGCCACTTCAAGTACCTCTGGCACAGGTCGGTCGTATGTAACTTCCGTTAAGTAAGTATGCTCACCCTTAGTGACTATATCCCAGCTTTCTTCTTGGACTGTGCCGTTTCGCTGAGTTGCAGAAATTAGCATAGGTAGCCCTTTCTCACATAGTGCGTCCGAGACCAAAGACCAGTGCTGATAAACACCAAAGTTACTGACAACAATATCGCCAGCATTCAGGTTTTTAATTGACATGTGTATCCCTACATCTAATTGATTGACGGTATCAATATGTAGGCATATTTTTAAATCTCAAGTGGTTGCATATCCCAATGCTTTATAAAAATAGCAACAACCGACATCGGATCTACTAAAACCGCCTTAAACACTAGGCACTACCAACCAACACAAGGGGCGCCTGTAATGGAGCCCTATTTGGTTGTCTTGATTTTTAAATGCTTGTTAGCTTACAACCTCAACCACATCAGGCATATTTTCTAACATCTTAACTACTGACATGAGTTGCTCTTTGTTCTCCGGATAAGCAACAATGTCATTCTGATTATGCTCAAATTGTTTAACGCCCGTATTCATAAACAAGCTCTCAATCAACTCATCCCGAGTATCTTTGTTGCTTTTAGCTTCTCCACCTAATACAGCTATAACTTTATACTGTTTTCGTGCTATTTGCTTACGGTCATTTTTTGACTGAGAACTTTGTAATAAAGACTCAAAACGATCTAATTAATTCAATATATAGGACTGAAAATCGTCTTGAGGATGCAAGTCCTTCATAACCTTATTCTTAGCTGCTCGGTATACGGGATTATCCACTTCTTTGTCATCTAGAGCTTCAAGTGCCATTTTCTTAAGTATAAGTTTTAGCTTTTGAACTCCTGCCATATCATTTTCATAGAAAATAGTTCGTTCATCAGAGATATCGAACGGAAGAACAGTTCCATTTTGCGCAAGGCAAATTACAGGTAACTTAGCTGCATGACGCACAGCTAATTCATACATTACATTTGGGTTAAGTGTGGTTAAATTAGCAATTACCAGATCATCATTAAGTACATGTTCTATGACCTGAGTTGTAATTGATCCTGGTGTATCTATACGATGAGCAACGAACATGTTTAATTCAAGTTCCTTGCAAATAGGCTCAATTACTGCGTCAATCAACCCATCAGCAGAACGTCGTATTTCACTACCATCATTCCCAATGGGGGTTACTACAAAACAATTTTTCATCAAAACCCTCTTAATTCGCTCGTGTAAGCTAACGAATGACATGGATTCCCCCTCCCGAGGATCTGCCACACTTATGTGGTACTTAAATGCACCGGAGGCACCATGTCTGATTTTTCTTATTTCTGCGGTATCGACCTAGCTAAAAACCACTTTAGTCTTCATGCCGTAGACCAAAATGGTAAGGTCATACTTCATAAGTCGGTAACTCGCTCTAAACTACTGACTACAATAGCAAATATGCCACTCATGCGTATAGGCGTTGAAGCGTGTGGTGGTGCACATTATTGGGCAAGAACACTCAATAAACTTGGGCACGACGCCCGCATTATGGCCGTTAAATACGTAATTCCTTATCGAACTAAAGGAAAGAACGACCTTAATGATGCTGTTGCCATATGCGAAGCTGTTCAGCGTCCATCAACTCGCTTTGTACCCGTAAAATCCCCCGAGCAACAAGCCATCTTATCGGTACATAGAATGAGAGAGCGTTGGGTTCGTGAACGCACCGCGCTTATGAATCGCATGCGCGCCCTACTCTCTGAGTTCGGGTTAATCATTCCTGTTGGCCGCTCTTCATTAATGAAACACGTTCCCTTAATGCTTGAAGATGCAGAAAATGAACTGCCACATCTCGCAAGAACGGTGATTGCCGATGCTTATCACCACCTTGGAGAGTTGAATCAACGTATCGCCGATACTGAACAAGTCTTCGAGTCTTTTGCTAAGGTCAGCGCTAATGTTCAACGAGTGATGAAGGTTCGTGGCATTGGACCGCAAACCGCTACTGCGATACTTGCTTCGATAGGCAATGGTTCTCAATTTGATAAAAGCCGTGATTTCTCTGCTTGGCTAGGACTCGTACCAAAACAATATTCGACGGGAGGAAAGCCACGCTTAGGTCGGATAACCAAACACGGCGATAAATACTTACGAACACTATTAGTTCACGGAGCAAGGACCGTGATTGCCAACCTTGGCGACAAGCAAGATAAGCTAAGTCAGTGGTGTCGAGGCGTTCTAGAACGGAGAGGAATGAACCGAGCAATAGTGGCACTTGCTGCGAAAAACGCACGAATTATATGGTCGCTTTTACACAATCAAACAGAATATGAAAACTATGCTGCTTAAGTAAAAACCTAAGCAACATAAAGAGTTAAACCCACCGGGTCATTGCAGACGCTAATGATGGAGATAGGTTAAGACTACTTGCGGAGAGCCTGTTAATGCGGCGGACACACTAGATGTCATCTAACGAATAAGGCACCGCAGTCGCGCAAGTCATCAGGGCCACGACGTATGCGAATCGTCGATAAGTAGGCCGAATGTAGAGCGGCAGTCCAAAACCCATCAACATAAGCTTAGCGGATGTTTGACAACCGGGGGAATCCATGTAGCCGCGTTAAGTAGTGAGCAACGCTACCATCCTACCTAAAGCCTTACCACCTTAAACACAAAACCCAACGATAGAATGAAAAATGCCATGCGTTGGGAATCTGTCTTAAACGCTTTTCTCACAATCTAAAGTGAAGCGTATATCAAGCAAGCTAAAGCTCACAATAAATGCGGCTCATACCACGGTCACCGCGCTTATAGCCTTCGGCAGCTGAATCAAAGTGCGTGGTAGCCTTTAGACCAACCATTTTGTTTACTGTCATCAAATGCCACCCCGGAACTGTACCCGAAGCACTGCCGCCAGAGATCTGATAACACCGAACGGCATCATTACCAGCAGTAGTCATGCCATAACAATGTGGTAAAACTTCTCTCGGGTATCCGTCGTAAGTAAACTCAAGTTTTAACTTCTCTTGAATTGCACGAACAATTAGCTCATTCATAACTATACACTCATATTTAAGTAACTAGAGAGCAAGAACATACTCACTCTAACGCATAAGCTATGACCAACTCGGAATCCATACAACAAAATTCAAACTTTAGTTGCAAATTGTGCTTACGGTGCTGGCAGAATAAGAAAAATGTTTTTTAAAAGAACTGGAATATTGATATTAATCATTGAGATAAATGACTTTATTAGGCGTATAACGCCAAGTTAAGGTGTGAACAACGCCAACAACCTACCTAAAGCATTGTGCCATAAACACTAAACTGGCTAGAAGTGAAAGCGCCGAGCGTTGTGAATCACTCTTAAATTTCTTGTTATATTTATTTTTTGGTCAAATAATCAATAACATTTGGATCTCGAAACATTGCAGCAACCGAGTTGGCTAACGAGAAACTACTCGCTTCATTTGCATCAATATCCTCGGCAAACGCTGGATATATAGCTTCATAACCGGCATTCGTTCTTAATTTTAGCAACGTATCACAACCAACAGAAAGTGCATTTTTGGGTGATTTACAAACAAGTTTCTCTATAGATAAATTTAACCCTTTCTTAGCGCTAGCGCTCATTTTTGCGTTTCGTTTAACTAATTCCTGCTTCGTAAGTTCAATGACAGTGTCTGTTAATTCTTTCTTGTTGCTCGTGACCGTTAAGCCCCCTAGCTCCACAATCACAATTTTGTCTTTATTAGTTTGGACATTGCTAACTGATAGCTCATCGTTAACATTGAACTCAATAAATGTTTGCATCTCTGATATGTCGACGGTATGACGTAAGTCCATCGAGCCGCAACCACTGACAAATATAGCACTAGCCAAAAGCGCCATTTTAGTTTTCATTTTCTATCCTTATGTTGTATTTCAGCCCATAAATATAACGCCCGCTTAAGGGGTGAGTGAACGTGTGCCACGTTTGAGCGAAGCGAGTTCGGCACACGTTTACGAATCCCACTTGAAGCGTTTGTTAACTGTTTTTGCCACTGTGCTTCAAAATTTTGTTTTTATGGTGCGCCAATTCTTCCACACCAAGAATCGCTCTCATTTTTTTTGATAACGTTATCAATGATGCATCGTGATCGTGTGTCGCTTTTTCGAGCACATAAATAAAAGCCGCTTGAATATCCAACATTTCTCTTGCAGCATTATCTCGATGCTCTTGAACAGTGCCTTCACTTTTTGGCATTTTTATATATTGAGAATTAGCCCCCAACTTTCTTAACTGCCTTTCGAAGCCTTCGAGGTTGTTATCAATTTCCTCAGTTAACCAGTTCATATACTCTAATCGAAGTATCGTTAGGTCAGCAGCAAAGCCATGAGCCTCCTCATAGTCGGTTTTTGTACGAAGATCATTGAATGCCTTTAAAACTTGTTTTACATATTGGTCTGAAAATTCTGCTTGTTTATCGAAAACTGCATTTGCCATATGAGACGAAGACGCCAAAGCTAAGTTTTGCTTTTGTAGGTTTAACTCTTTATTCCGTTCATGAGCCGAGTTATCTCGAACAAGTTGATATAGAGCAGCAACCAATGCACCAACAGCAGGAATTGTAGTAACTCCCTTAAAAGTTTCACTGATTGGAGCTGCAAAGGTGACACACAACGAAATAAACGCTATTGCACCTAAGGAAATATAAAACCTAATAGTAACCTCCAAATCTTCCTAAACAGTTAACGCCGCGTTAAGCGGACAAAAATTGTGGGTTATAATGTGTAGCGAAGCGAAACGTAACCCACTGTTTTTGTTCCGTTTAAACGCCTTGTTAGAGGCGGTTTATGCCAAACATGACAAGCAAAATGGTCGCAAAAATACAACCATGAAATAATAAAATGGTTCTTGAAAAACAAGCAGCTACCATACAAGCCCTTCTGCTTGTGAAGTTGTGTGGTTTGATCTCAAAATTGGGAATTAAACCTTTACTAGCCTGATTGTACATTTCTACAAATCTGCGCTCCATTCCTAGAAAATATCCATCAAGTAACCAGAACATAATCGAAGGAAAGTAAGCAACTAAAACAAATGCTGAATTGGCATCTTTGGCAGCTAGTGCAAAAATAGCTGAAACTAAAGTTACCCCCCAACCTTTAATTAGAAATGACGTTGTAGCTAACCTACTAATTGTCCCCTGTATTAGAATTAAATAGGTTTCATTAACTGTTGGGAGATTTGCCATTTAACCAATCCTTAATTGAACAGAAGCCAGATTTTGTGCTGTTAATCCATATTACAGAGCTAGAAACATCAATGTAAGGGTATAAACCTAAATACTCTTGTCCCTTAAATGAATGTTCATCTACTTTAGATATAGGTAATATTGCAATTTTACCGTTGACACCATCAAAGTATCCGCATTCCCAAGGCATCCATTTGCTCGTAGATGAATTCGAAGATGTTGCAAACAATAAAGATTCACATTGTATCATTCGTTTTCTAAGTAAATCTGCCGTATCAGAGTTTACAGAATCACGCTCTAATTGATTATCATCAATCCAATCAACGTAAACAGATAGCCCATAGTTTTCCAAATATTCTTTAAGACCGAAAACAGTGTCTTTATCTAAATAACTATGTGACAAAAATATATCAAACTCTTGAGAATCAATATTACTTTCACTTAAGCTTTCCATCGAAATCGAGCTTTTAGTCACATACGATCTTAAATCTGATTCTTTTAATAACGCCATTCTATCTCCATATATAATTAAATTTAATGCTAACGACGAAAGCCTCTAACAGCTATATTAGACAGAATAATTCTGCATTTTGTCCCTGAAACAATTCTGTTTAGTTTCCAAGACACACTACACTTAGTCCAATAACTCTCTTAATAACATCATCTTACCTATTTATCTTCGTATCAAACATGACGAAAAGCAGAAATTTTCCATATAGTTTCGGCAAAATGCAGAAAACTCCCTAATGTGTGAGTGAACCGCAGTTCAGGCAATGAATTGTCACGTCTTGGGGGCTGTACACTCAAACAAAAACGCCGACATGATTGTCGGCGTTTTTGTTATAGGGATGGATAAGTGAGAGGTAGTAACTACTTCGCCATGGTACTCAAAAACTCGGCTTCGAACTCTTCATCGGCTTCTCGAGTTAGGCATTCCACCAGCCAATCGATGCTTTGATGGTCAAGCTTACTGTTCACCACAAAGGCTTGCTTTACACCAGACTGACCCAGCTTGGCAGAGCCGTAGTTCTTGAATGATTTGTTGCCGTGGTAATGGAGTGATTTGATCGCCTCCGCGTTAGGTTCTGGCAAGGCATCGAGGGTGTTGGCAAGCTGAATCACCAACTCCATTGGGTTCTTGGATGATGAGATGCGATACAGAAAACCGCCCTCCACTCTTTGGCGCACCCAGTAATCAAAGCCGCTGCAATCCATCACTTTGTCGCTGACCAGTGCGGCTTCGCTGCGATAGCCACACGGTTCAACCACCACTGGTGTGTGTTTGAATTCTGGCTGACCAGATGCGGCATCGGTATGAGGCAAGATCAAGTCACATGGTTTACTGTCTTTGGCGGTCGGTGCATTCCAGTGGATAGGCATGAAAACTTGTTCGCGGCGCATCTCTTTGGTCACTACTAAGCGGGCTTGGCACTCCCCTTGTGCGCTGCGCACTTTCACCACTGGGTTAATAGTGGCGTGGTTAAAGGCATCTAGCCCAAATTCATCTAAGCCAAGCTCTGCAACCGTATCTGGATGCATGGCGACAAAGGGTTCTGGTGTGTGTTCACCTAAACCTGCAGCCAAGCCCGTTCGGCTCATGGTGTGCCATTGGTCTCGGATTCGGCCTGTGTTCATGATAAGTGGGAATTCAAGGCTAGTATCGGCAATCGGTTTATCGTGCTCAACTGCAATAAACTGTGCTTTGCCTGATTCAGTAAAGAACTCGCCATTGGTGAACATGCGCTGCTCAATGATCTCTGGTTGATACTCTAATACTGGCCATTGCTGTGGAGTGAGTTCGCCATAGCCTTTTTCATCCAATTGCGTGAGTCCAATTAAGCATAAGTCACGGGCTTTGCCTGTCTCATTGCCGAGCACTGTCATCTCGCAATACTCTTTGAAGATCTCACCTTCGTGGCGGAACTCGAACTGCTCTTTGAATCCCATTTTTTGTGCCACTTCTTTTAATATCCACCAATCGGGTTTGGCTTCCCCTGGGCTTGGTAATATACGGCGTTGGCGTGAGATTCGACGCTCAGAGTTGGTCACAGTACCCGACTTCTCGCTCCACCCTTGTGCGGGCAGCACCACATCGGCCAAGCGAGTGGTTTCAGTATCGGCAATACAATCAGACACCACCACAAATGGGCACTTCTCTAATGCGGCTTTAATTTTTTCGCTGTCAGGCAAACTCACGACTGGGTTAGTCGCCATGATCCACACCGCTTTGATTTTGCCTTCATTCATGGCATCAAACAGGTCAATCGCTTTTAAGCCCGCATGTGTGGCTAAGCTGTCGGTTTGCCAGAACTCGCTCACCGTTTGGTGTGATTGCGGATCACCAAATTCAAAGTGCGCTGCTAAAGTATTGGCTAAACCGCCCACCTCACGCCCGCCCATCGCGTTTGGCTGGCCCGTTACAGAGAATGGCCCCATGCCCGGCTTACCGATTTTCCCGGTCGCTAAATGGCAGTTAATAATGGCGTTTACCTTATCGCACCCTTGTGTGGATTGGTTCACGCCTTGAGAGTAAATGGTCAGCACCTTCTCATTCGATGCAAACAACCTGTAGAACTGTTTTAACTGCTGCTCTGTTATCCCTGTGAGCTCAGGAACACTTTTGTCGCCCCAGCCAGCTTCGGTATAGCCTGATTCGGTATAACGGTAGCGAGTTGCAGATCGAATCGACTCAGTAAAGCCTTGAGTGTGGTTTTCTATGTAGTCTGCATCTAGCTTGTCGTTATCGTCGAGATAGCCCAATAAACCATTGAACAACGCTACGTCTGAGCCAGATTCCAATGCCAAGTGAATGTCTGCGATTTCACAGGTGTCGGTATAACGCGGGTCGATGACGATGACTTTCAATGCAGGGTTGGCTTGTTTTGCGGCTCTTAATCTTTGGAATAACACAGGGTGACACCAAGCTAGATTTGAGCCAGTAATCACGACTAGATCGGCTTGCTCGAGATCTTCATAACAGACCGGTACTGTGTCTGCGCCAAACGCTCGCTTATGCCCGACCACGGTTGAAGCCATACACAGCCTAGAATTACTGTCGATGTTGCCACTGCCGATGAAGCCTTTCATCAATTTATTGGCAACGTAGTAGTCTTCGGTAAGCAGCTGACCAGAAACATAGAACGCAACCGAATCGGTCCCAAATTCTTCGATGGTTTGATTTAATTTGTCTGCGACCAACTGAGTGGCACTGTTCCAGTCCAGCTCTTGTTTTTGCTCATTCTGAATATGAGCAGGCTGTGTTAGGCGTCCTAAAGGCGTGACGGTATCACCAAGCGCAATCCCTTTAGTACATAGCTTTCCATAGTTTGATGGATGATCTTTATCACCACGCACTTCTAGTTTTCCTAACGATGTCGGTCTCGCTTCTATTCCACACCCTACACCACAATAAGCACAGGTTGATTTTATCCAGCCGCTGTTTGAATCGGTCATCCGTTTCTCGCTCAATTATCCATAATTGTAATAACTCAAACCAAGCAAATAGCACGCCACTTAACACCACCCGACCAAATTGAAATATTTTTATTTAAAAACAACAACTTAATTAAATGTAAAATATCAACGCTGAACAAAATCGAACTTAACCAAGATAGAAACTTAATTTTTGCACCATCTTGCATAAAGTTGCACCACAAACGCTCATTTATATAAATCTAACAAAAATCTTACATACTACTTTAGGGGTAATTACGTGCCACCTGTAATTTTTAAATTACTGAAATATATAGATTAAATTTTATTTGAATGAACAACTCGCAATCTGGCACCCTCCTTGCTCCACTAAAAACCAAGACTTAGAAAAAACATTTTTGTTTTTCTTGATGATTATGAATTGAGTGGAATCTCAACCCGGTATTCATCTGCTAACGACTAGAAATTAGATGCTAGTGATGGTGACGCCGAGAATAAGGAATGGATTATGAGCAAGAAGAAAATCGTCGTTGTTGGTAACGGCATGGTTGGACACAAATTTATCGACAACATCCTGCAATCAGAGAGTGATGAGTTTGATGTTATTACTTTTAGTGAAGAGCCAAGGTTGGCCTACGACCGTGTTCAGTTGACGGCTTACTTCAAGCGCGGAAATGCTGATGATTTAGCATTAACCAGCGAAGAGTATTACCAAAGCAATGGCGTCAATTACCTTCTCAACGCGAGAGTCGCTCAACTGGACACTGAAAATAAGTGCGTTGTGACTGAATCGGGACATACCGAGAGTTATGACACCTTGATTCTGGCGACCGGTTCATTCCCTTTTGTTCCCCCAATTCCCGGTAACGACCAGGAACACTGCCACGTTTATCGCACCATCGAAGATTTAGACGCCATTGAATTATCAAGCAAAGGCAGCAAATCTGGCGTCGTTATTGGTGGTGGTCTGCTTGGCTTAGAAGCCGCAAACGCAGTCAAAAACCTTGGCTTGGAAACCCATGTTGTTGAATTTGCACCTCGCCTGATGGCCGTACAGTTAGATGACGGTGGCGGTGCCCTACTGCGCAGAAAAATTGAAGACCTTGGTGTGCAGGTTCATACCGAGAAAGCGACCTCTGAGATAGTCGCGGGTGAAAGCGCTCGCTACAGAATGAACTTTGCAGACGGCACCCACCTTGAAACCGATATGATCGTGTTCTCTGCAGGTATTCGCCCTCAAGATGCCCTAGCTCGCAGCTCTGATATCGCCATTGGTGAACGTGGCGGCATCGTGATTAATGATCACTGCCAAACTAACATCGACAACGTGTATGCGATTGGTGAGTGTGCGCTTTGGGACAACAAGATCTTCGGCTTAGTCGCACCCGGTTACTCCATGGCGAAAGTCGCGGCTTCGCATATTGTCTCCGGCGGCACTGACGATGCTGCATTTACTGGTGCCGACATGAGCACCAAACTCAAACTACTTGGCGTCGATGTGGCCAGTATTGGTGAAGTACATGGCAAGACGGAAGGCGCTCAGTCGTATACCTATAACGATGAAATTGAACAAGTTTATAAGCGCCTGATCATCTCGGCAGACGGTACAAAGATTGTCGGTGCAGTATTGGTCGGTGATGCAGAAGCTTACGGTTCGCTACTGCAAATCAAACAAAACGATATGCCTCTTCCTGAAAACCCATCAGTATTGATTTTACCTAACGTCGCCGATGATTCAGGTTCGGCAATGGGTGTTGAAGCTCTGCCCGATAGCGCAGTGATTTGTTCGTGTTTTGATGTGACCAAAGGTGACATTAAAAACGCGGTTTCAGCAGGCTGCACCACGATGGCTGCATTGAAAGAAACCACTAATGCTTCAACAGGTTGTGGCGGTTGTTCTGCCCTTGCTAAACAGGTTCTCGATAGCGAGCTAAGTAACCTAGGTGTGGAAGTCTCTAACGATATCTGTGAGCACTTTGCGTATTCTCGCCAAGAGCTTACCGACATTATCCGCGTCAACAAAATTAAGACCTTCGATGAGCTGTTAGATTCTCACGGAAACGGATTGGGCTGTACCGTGTGTAAACCGGCTGTCGGTTCGATTCTGGCTTCGTACTGGAACGATTACATCCTCGAAGACCAACATATCGAACTGCAAGATACCAATGACATCTACCTCGGCAACATGCAAAAAGACGGCACCTACTCTGTGGTTCCGCGTATTGCTGGCGGTGAAATCACACCCGATAGACTAATCGTGCTTGGCGAAGTCGCTAAAGAATTCGACCTTTACACCAAGATCACCGGTGGTCAGCGTGTCGACTTGTTTGGCGCGCAACTTAACGAACTGCCAATCATCTGGAAAAAGCTGATTGATGCGGGTTTTGAAACGGGCCATGCCTACGGTAAGTCAGTTCGTACCGTGAAATCGTGTGTCGGTAGCACATGGTGCCGATACGGTATCGACGACAGCGTAGGCTTAGCGATTCGACTAGAGAACCGCTACAAAGGGCTGCGCTCGCCACATAAAACCAAGTTTGCAGTTTCTGGCTGTACTCGTGAATGTGCAGAAGCGCAATCGAAAGACTTCGGCATTATCGCGACCGACAAAGGTTGGAACCTCTACATCTGTGGTAACGGCGGTATGCGCCCTCGCCATGGTGACCTTTTTGCTACCGACCTTGATGAAACCACCCTTCTGCAATACATAGACCGCATTCTGATGTTCTACACACGTACCGCAGATCGCCTACAACGTACATCAGTATGGATGGAAAACCTTGAAGGCGGCATTGAATACCTCAAACAAGTCGTGATTGAAGACAAGCTCAATGTTGTTGAAGAACTTGAAGCAGATATCGCCCTCAATATCGAAAAATATCAGTGTGAGTGGAAAACCACCATCGAAAATCCTGAAAAGATGAAACGCTTCCAGCACTACATCAACAGCGAAGAGATGGACACTAGCCTTTCATTCATCAAAGAACGAGAGCAGCGTTTCCCTAAGCCGAGCTTGAGCGATTCATCTGAGAAAGTTCGAAATGAAGCCCTCACCAATTCTGAACAAATTGAAGTTACCGAAGTGTCGTAGATGCCTTTCGTCTGTCATCGCAACTACGCCACTTAACCGAATAATGATTATAAAGCTCATCTTTTGACTAGGAGAAAGTCATGAAAAATTGGACAACCGTATGCAGCACTAGAGATTTAACCCCAAATGGTGGCATTTGCGCCAAAGTTGAAGATAACCAAGTGGCTATCTTTTACTGCAAGCGCAGCGACACGCTTTATGGGCTCTCTAATTACGACCCTATCGGCAAAGCGAATGTGATGTCACGTGGTATCATTGGTTCATTAAGCGGTGAGCCTTACGTAGCTTCGCCCTTATACAAGCAGCATTACCACTTAGAAACTGGCGCATGCCTTGAACAACCCGAACTCAAGCTCGTTAAATTTGAAGTTCGCAAGCAAGGTGAACACGTACAAGTTCTCGCACCGCTTGCTATCGCCAGTTAATAAACAGCCGACATCATCCTGCAAACGCTTGATAGGCGTGAGCAATTTCGGCATAGGGTTTAGCCACATGAATGCGTTCGAATTTCGGAAGTAACGCACGAGCTAAAGCCGGGTAATTTTCCAGATTTAAAGGATTTAAACCATGGATAACACAAAATTTTCGCTGCTTTCATTTACGGGTAAGATGAAAACCTTACACCTAAGTTGGATGGCCTTTTTTATCACCTTTGTTGTGTGGTTCAACTTTGCTCCGCTACTACAAATGGTGAAAACTACGCTTGGTCTTTCTACTGAAGAGATCAAAACACTGCTTATTCTCAACGTTGCATTGACCATTCCTGCTCGTGTCGCAGTGGGTATGTTAACCGATAGATATGGCCCAAGGTTGGTCTACTCTTCACTACTTGCAATCTGTTCAATCCCTTGTTTTATGTTTGCTATGGCAGACTCTTTCATTCAAGCGGCTATTGCGCGTTTTCTATTAGGTTTCATTGGCGCAGGCTTCGTTGTTGGTATTCGCCTTGTGTCTGAGTGGTTCCCACACAATGAACTGGGTACAGCAGAAGGTATTTACGGCGGTTGGGGTAACTTCGGTTCAGCAGCGGCAGCATTCACGCTTCCAACTCTAGCTCTAGCATTTGGTGGCGAAGACGGTTGGCGTTATGCGGTTGGTATTACTGGCGTAATGAGCTTAGCGTTCTCGTTTGTGTTCTACAAAAACGTAACGGATACACCAAAAGGTTCGACTTACTTCAAGCCTGCTCAAGTAACAGCGATGGAAGTAACATCAAAGGGTGACTTTTTCTTCTTACTTATTATGAAGATCCCGATGTATGCCGCTTTAGCGCTACTGACATGGAAACTATCGCCAACCAACATCAACATGCTGTCTGACATGGCGGTTTACTCTGTGTATGCAGGTTTAGCCGCACTTTACGTATACGAAGTGTCACAAGTTTGGAAAGTGAACAAAAACGTATTTAAAGAAGAAGTGCCAGAGATTCACCAATACAAATTTAAGCAAGTAGCGGTACTGAACGTATTGTACTTCGCGACATTTGGTTCTGAGCTGGCCGTTGTTTCTATGTTGCCACTGTTCTTCTCTGAAACTTTTGAATTAACACCCGTTCTTGCCGGTATGGTTGCATCGGCTTATGCCTTTATGAACCTAATGTCTCGCCCAGGTGGTGGTTGGATTTCAGATAAATTCGGTCGTAAACCAACACTGCTTATTCTAACGATTGGTCTTGCTGTGGGTTACTTTGCAATGGGTCAAGTCGACAGCACATGGCCTGTATGGCTAGCGGTTGTCGCAGCGATGGCGTGTTCTTTCTTCGTGCAAGCGGGTGAAGGTGCAGTATTCGCAACAGTTCCTCTAATCAAGCGTCGTATGACAGGTCAGATTGCCGGTATGACCGGGGCTTACGGTAACGTGGGTGCGGTAGTTTACCTAACTGTGTTGTCATTCGTGAGCTACCAAACGTTCTTCTTAGTGATTGCTGCAACAGCGGTACTTGGCTTTGTAACTCTACTGTTCATGGAAGAGCCTAACGGTCAAATAGCCGAAGTAAACGACGACGGCAGTGTCACGCTAATTAATGTTTCAAATTAGTCTCAGTACTATGAAGCATTGATATTATTGAATCGGGAGAGGCACCTTAGAGGATACATCAACGCTAGGTGCTTCGTTCAAAGGCTCTAAGTTCACTAGAGCTTTTGTTCTTCCTAGGATGTTCTGTCAAGGAAGCGGGAAGAAGAACAGTTAAGAAGAAGACCAGTTATGACAATTTCATTCAGCCAAGGGCAAGTCGTCACGCCAGAATCCAACAACCAGTTAACGCTTAAGTTTGGCGGTTATTCGAATAAAGGCATACGTGATGAAAATCAAGACGCCATCATTGTAAAGCACCCCAAAACTCGTACTGAGCAAGAGTTGAAAGGCAGTGTCGCCTGCATAGCAGACGGGGCAAGTTGCAGTGAACACGGCCAGAAAGCCAGTCACACCAGCGTGATGCAGTTTATCGACGACTATTACGCCACGCCAAATAGCTGGAGCATTCAGCGCTCAGCACAGAAAGTCTTAACGTCCCTCAATTCTTGGCTCTTCAACACGTCTGTTTCTAATATCCATCCTGCACAACAAGTTAACCACAATGCGCTCGTTTCCACCTTTAGCAGCGTGATACTCAAATCGAACACCGCACATATATTCCATGTGGGTGACAGTCGTATTTATCTATTGAGAGATGGCGAATTGCGACAACTGACACGCGACCATACCCGCAAGAACATGGGACAAAAACACTACCTAACACGAGCTTTGGGTATGGATAACCAGCTCAACGTTGATTATCAAACGCTTCCTATTAAGAAAGACGACTGCTTTATCCTGACATCTGATGGCGTACACGAGTTTGTCTCGCCCAACACATTCAAGGATCACATCGACAAACCAGGAGCGGATTTTGAATACGCGGCACAAACGATCTGCAATGCCGCTTTAGGCTACAATAGTTCCGATAACGTGAGCTGCTTGATTGTGCAAGTCAGTCACCTTCCTAAACCATCACTTATTGAATTCCATGAAAAGCTTGCCAAGCGCGCTATCCCACCCGCTTTAAAGCTTGGGCAAAGCATCGACAACTATATGGTACTCGAGGTGTTGTATGCAGGTTCAAGAAGCCATGTATACCGTGTGATGCAGAAAGAGACACAAACCGAATTCGTCTTGAAAGTACCCTCGGTTCAATACCACGATAGTCCCGCACAATTGAGCACCTTTTTTAACGAACAATGGGCAGGGATCCTGCTGAACAACAAGAAAGTAATGAAGGTCTACCCGACGCCAGAACACTCGCAATTCCTATATCAAATCTGCGAATGGGTAGAAGGCATCACGCTGAGACAGTGGATGTACGACAACCCAAAACCTTCACTCAAACAGGTGCGCGATATACTCGATAAAATCACACAAGGTATCCGAGTGCTACAACGTGCGGATATGGTGCACAGAGATTTAAAACCTGAAAACATCATGATTCAACGTGATGGCGAGATTAAAATCATCGACCTTGGGGCTGTGTTAGTAAGAGGTATTGAAGAAGGAAGTAAATCAGAGCAAGACTCGGTGCCGTTGGGGGCCGTTAATTACATTGCCCCGGAAACCATAAAGCACAATACCGCGACCACAAGTTCGGATCTATTCTCTATCGCGGTCATCGGGTATGAAATGCTCACAGGCGAACTGCCCTATCCTGAGATGTCTGCACAATCGCTCAAGCAATCTCGTCACCATCAATGGGAATACCAATCGCTGACTCAAAAGCGCACTGACATACCAGCTTGGGTTGATTTGGTTTTGCAAAAAGCCTGTGCCGAATCACCAAGCGAACGCCATCAAGTGTTAGGGGATTTTGTGGCCGACCTTTACACACCTAACCAAAGCTTGGTGAAAAGCAAAGCCAAGCAACCTTTGATAAACCGAAATCCAATCCAGTTTTGGAAAGTGTTGGCTTTGTTGCTCGGCATTGTTGCGGTCGTAGAACTGGGTTTATTGTTAAACCCAAGCTAGATACGTTTACGAATTAGCCTAATCTAACCTAGCTTAATCTAAACAAAACGAGTCTAGTCTCGTATAAACTAATGGCACTTAGCCTCGTCTAACTAAGCTTCTTGGCACTAATTCAATACCCGCTTGGTAACGTTTAGCAGAAGCATTCAAAGCAAGAGCAAAGGCACTATCCGCAATCACTTCAAACTGTTGCGGAAGTGAATGGACCTTAAAAGGCAAGAAATCGAGCAGTCGGTTATCACCAAAAGTCGCCAACTTCACCTGATTAACTAATTCTGGCTTTTCAACCATCACATCCAGTACACCTTCTAGCAAGGTGTAAGACATAGTGACAATCGCATCAGGAACCGTGCCTTTAGCAATCCACTCTTCAAAAACCGCACGCCCAGACTCTCTGTCAAAGTGTTCACCGTAGCCCACAATTGTAGGTTTGCTTTCTGAGAGTCCAACCTGCTGAGCATACGCTTTGTTGGCTGCTTCAAAACCCAGTTGGCGTTCACGTGAGATATTTAGGTCTGGCAATGCACCTATCAAACCAACGCTATGAATACTTTCATCGAGAATCGAATGGGTCAGTTCAAACGCAGCTTCGAAATCTTCACTGATCACACAAGCAAAATGCTCATCATCTAACGGACGGTCAATCGCAATTACGGGTGTGCCTGAATTTTGCAGTTTCAAGTAGAACTCGTTGGCGTCTGGCATTGAACTGGCAACCAGCAAGGCATCTATACGACGGCTCACCAAAGCTTCAGCCACCTTTCGCTCAGTTTCAGCATCATCATCAGAACATCCAATCAGGATTTGATAACCCACTTTACGCGAGTTCTGCTCTATCAATTTTGCTAAACGCGCGTAACTGCTGTTTTCCAGGTCAGGAATAATCAAACCAAATGAACGGCTATTGCCAGCGCGCAATGACGAAGCAGCATGGTCTGGTCGGTAGTTATACTCTTCCACGACTGCCATTACTTTCTGCTGAGTCTTTTCACTGATTCTGTATTTCTGCGCCTTGCCGTTGATGACATAACTGGCTGTGGTTTTCGATACTCCAGCCAGTTTAGCAATTTCATCAAGTGTCATATGGGTGACCTGTATTTTGTGCGTAGGATCATATAACCAATGATCTGATCCTCGGATTAGTTGAATTATATGCTGAATCGATTCAGTATAAAAGCTGAAAGGATTCAGCAAAATCTGAAAAGTGACTTCAATCATCCTTTTGAATGGATTGAGCGTCATTTGTTGTGATTCAACTTCTCGTTATTAACGAAACTGAAATTACGACACACAGCAAAACTATTTTGAAAACCAAAATCGGCTTTGCTGAATTTTTTTACACCGAATGCTGAACCGATTCAGCTAAAGTAAAACAAAGAGCAAAGCAACGAGTTAAGCTCCATAAATCTTGCTCTAGACTGAATCGTAGCGATACACAAATTCTCAAGCGATACGCTAAAGAGGCACCATGCTTAAATTATCAAAATCTGACATCACTCTTGGTCAAAAGGCCGATGACAAATTCAAAGCTATCCAGAACATTGCTGGCGACCTAACCGCGAAAGGCTTAGTTGACTCTGGCTACGTTGAAGGAATGCTGAACCGTGAAAACCAGAACTCTACGTTCCTAGGTAACGGCATCGCGATTCCTCACGGCACCACTGACACGCGTGGCCTAGTAAAAGAGACAGGCGTAGCTGTTCACCACTTCCCTGAAGGCATTGATTGGGCAGACGGCAACCGTGTTTACGTAGCCATTGGTATTGCAGCTAAATCTGACGAGCACTTAGGCATTCTTAAGCAGCTAACGAAAGTGCTAGCGGCTGACGGTGTTGAAGAGAAATTAAAGCAAGCGAAATCAGAAGACGAAATCATCGCCCTACTTAACGGCGAAGTTCAGCTAGAAGCCGACCTAGACGCTTCTTTAGTTCAGCTACTGTTTCCTGCAAGCGACATGATTCAAATGTCTGCCGTTGCGGGTGGCCTACTTAAGAACACAGGTTGCACAGACAACACATTCGTTGCCGACCTTGTGACAAAAACACCGACTCACCTAGGCCAAGGCCTGTGGTTGTTGGGCAGCGATAAAGGCGTAACACGCACTGGCGTATCTTTCGTTTCAACCGCTAACCATTGTGAATTCGAAGGCACACCCGTTAAAGCCTTGGTCGCATTCGCCGCTTGTAACAGCGCGCACCAATCTATTCTGGCAAACCTAAGCAAGATGGTTTTCGAAGGTAAACAGCAACAACTGTTAACCGCTGATATTGCACAAGTGATTGGTCTTCTAAAAGGTGAAGCGGTTTCTACAGCCTCTCAAGACGATGACAACTGCGCAGTATTCAAAATCAAAAACGCGCACGGCCTGCACGCTCGTCCGGGTGCAATGCTGGTTGCTGAAGCGAAGAAATTCGAATCAACGATCCGTGTTTCAAACCTAGATGGCGACGGAAAAGAAGTGAACGCGAAGAGCTTGATGAAAGTGATCGCACTTGGCGTTAAACACGGCCACCAGCTTCAGTTTGTTGCTGACGGTGAAGATGCAGCACAAGCACTTGAATCGATTGGCAAAGCTATCGCTTCAGGCCTTGGCGAAGGTTAAGGAATCGATATGTCTGATAAACAAATCAAAGCCGTTACCGTTACGCTAAACCCGGCTCTCGACCTAACTGGCGCGATCGACGCACTTAACGTGGGTTCAGTGAGCCTAGTGAACAAAGGTTCTCTTCATGCTGCAGGTAAAGGCGTAAACGTAGCAAAAGTACTTTCAGAGCTTGGCGCTAAAGTGACCGTAACTGGTTTTCTTGGTCGCAATAACGAAGAAGCGTTCTGCCAACTGTTCGAACAGATGGGCGCAACTGACCGCTTCATCCGTGTAGATGGCGCAACTCGTATCAACGTGAAATTGGTAGAGAACTCAGGTCAAGTTAGCGACATCAACTTCCCAGGTGTTCCTGTTGATGCTGACGCGATTAAAGCGTTTGAAGAAACCCTATTAGAACTGGCTGAAACTCACGATTACTTCGTGATTGCAGGCAGCTTGCCACAAGGCATATCGCCAGAGCTTTGCGCTTCTTGGGTTCAACACTTACGTGACCTAGGTAAAAAGGTGTTGTTCGACAGCAGCCGTGACGCACTTAAAGCCGGTATCAATGCACAACCTTGGTTGATTAAACCAAACGATGAAGAGCTTTCTCAGCTATTCAACGCAGAACTGACAACACGTGACCAATGCCAACACGCAGGCCAAGCCCTGAGTGAAAAAGGCATCGATAACATCGTGGTATCACTTGGCGCAGAAGGCGTGATGTGGCTAAACCAAGGTGAATGGCTACATGCTCAACCGCCGCGTATGCAAGTGGTGAGCACGGTAGGCGCAGGTGACACATTGGTTGCTGGCCTATGTTGGGGTCACATGCAACAGATGCCAAAACCAGAACTTATTAAATTCGCAACCGCCCTATCTGCTCTAGCAGTTTCACAGGTAGGCGTGGGCATCACCAGCCAACAAGAGCTGGATTCAGTACTACAAAATATCCAATTACAGTCGCTTAGTGCTCCAACTAGCCAGTTAGACACAAGCAAATAGGACAAAAGGTTTATTATGAATATTACCATTATCACAGCTTGCCCTAGTGGCGTAGCAAACAGCATCATCGCCGCAGGCTTGTTAGAGCAAGCGACAAAAGCACTGGGTTGGAACGCCGCTATTGAATGTCAATCAAGCGTGCTACCAGACTCAACCGTATCGCAAGACACTATCGACAGCAGCGACGTTGTGGTTATCGCAGCCAACACAAACGTTGATAAAGCGCGCTTTGTCGGTAAGAAAGTGTACCAAGCGGCTATCTCTGAATGCACTGCGGATGCAAAAGCATTCCTAGAGAAAGCGGTAGCAGAAGCGACGGTATTAGACGCTTCTCAAGTTGAGACTACAGTGGAAGTGACTGGCACCTCAGTAAACTCTTCTACAACAGCAAGCACTGGCAGCAAAAAGATCGTAGCGATTACCGCTTGCCCGACTGGTGTTGCACATACCTTTATGGCAGCTGAAGCGCTTGAAGCAGAAGGCAAACGCCTAGGTCACCAAATTAAAGTGGAAACTCGTGGCTCTGTAGGTGCGAAAAACCAACTGACAGACCAAGAAATCGCAGACGCTGATCTTGTTATCATCGCAGCCGACATTGACGTTCCTCTGGATCGTTTTAACGGTAAAGCGCTATACAAAACAACAACAAGTCCTGCTTTGAAGAAAACAAAGCAAGAGATGGAAAAAGCGTTCGCAGAAGCTAAACCATACCAACACACAGCTTCTGCAAATTCAGCACCTACTGACGAGAAGAAAGGCGTGTACAAACACCTAATGACCGGTGTATCTCACATGCTTCCTGTAGTTGTTGCAGGTGGTTTGATCATCGCTCTTTCTTTCGTATTCGGTATCGAAGCGTTTAAAGAAGAAGGCACATTAGCAGCAGCACTGATGACTATCGGTGGTGGTTCTGCATTCGCTCTAATGATTCCTGTTCTTGCTGGTTTCATTGCATTCTCGATTGCTGACCGTCCGGGTCTGGCTCCAGGTCTAATCGGCGGTATGCTGGCGAGCTCAACGGGCGCAGGTTTCCTAGGTGGTATCGCAGCAGGTTTCATTGCGGGTTACGCAGCGAAATTCATTGCCGACAAGGTTCAACTTCCACAATCCATGGAAGCCCTCAAGCCAATCCTGATCATTCCGTTTATCGCGAGTTTGTTCACTGGTCTTGTGATGGTTTACATCGTGGGTGGCCCTGTTTCTGGCGTGATGAGCGCAATGACCACTTTCCTAAACAACATGGGAACGTCTAACGCGATTCTTCTGGGTGTGATTCTAGGCGCTATGATGTGTTTCGACCTTGGTGGCCCTGTAAACAAAGCCGCTTACACATTTGGTGTTGGTCTACTGGCTTCGCAAACTTACGCACCAATGGCAGCAATCATGGCAGCAGGTATGGTTCCAGCTCTAGGTATGGGCCTTGCAACTTTCCTAGTGAAAGACAAGTTTGAAGCAGGCGAGCGTGAAGCAGGTAAAGCATCATTCGTTCTTGGCCTATGTTTCATCTCTGAAGGTGCAATCCCATTCGCAGCGAAAGATCCAATGCGTGTTATCCCAGCTTGTATGGCCGGTGGTGCACTAACTGGCGCACTATCAATGATGTTTGGTGCACAGTTAATGGCTCCACACGGCGGCTTGTTCGTATTACTGATTCCTGGTGCTATCTCTCCAGTTCTTATGTACCTAGTGGCGATTGCAGCAGGTACAGCAGTAACAGGCTTCGGTTACGCAGCTCTTAAAAAGATGAGCAGCGATAAAGTGACAGCAGAGGCTTAATCCCCCCTACTCTGTTTAGCGGTTAAAGCTGACGAACAGAGGCTCTTGATAAAACAAAGGTTCCTCATTTGAGGAGCCTTTTTATTGGAATTAGCTAACAAACTGAAACGCTCGGTCTGGTGTTACTTTTCTAATGTCGCTAAAACGGGCAACAGGAATGAAAACGTCACGCCTTCGACATCATCCGTGTCGAACTGGCGAATCATCTCTACCAAATAACCTTGCACATCTAACTTCAAACCTTGTTGCTCAACCGCCTTAAACAGAGCTTCTAAGGCTGTGCTGTACGCCACATCCGAAACGAGATAGACCTCACAACACAAGTAGTATCCTTCGGGAATCACCCTATCATAACGCTCTTTGGCCACATGCCAGTTCCCAATTTCAGCGTCGATATCGCCCCAAGAGTTTCTCATTTGCTTGATCGGTAAGGTACTCATCAAGTGTGTCGATTTTTGGCCATATAACTCAAACACCGTGTCCCAATCAGGGTCATCCAATTTGATCTTTTTCATACCCCGCTCTGGATACCAAACCAACTCTGTTGGCATAGATTGCACGAGTTCTTTTTCTATTGATGACTGTAAACCTGGATGCGCGAGTTGTTGAATGAAATCCGCGGTCTCCTTAGGTGTTGCTTGAGAACCTAATTTTCGAACCTGTTTTGCGGTAACACCGAGTTCACGCTTGAGCGCCTTACCTAATGACTGCGATGATGAGAAGCCACAATATTGAGCAATTTCAATGACACTCCACGGTTCATCATTGAGTAGCAAACCGACCGCGACTTGTAATCGAACACGACTTAGATACTGACCCGGCGTTTCATTAAACAACTCCGTAAACTGACGATGAAAGTGGTATGGCGAAATTGCGCTCTCGGTCGCTATATCTTCCCACGTACGGCGTTCAGCCCAGTCTTGATGCATCAACCTCAGTGCATGCGTAAAGCGTTTCTGAAGATGCTCGGGCAAAGATTCAATCAATGCAATCTCTGGCACCAGTTTAAAAGCTGGCACCAAATGCAAAGCAGGTTTGTTTTCTTGCGTCATACAATCTTGGGTCTCAGGTACATTGGCTTTAGCCTTACTGTCGGATAGCTTTAATAAATCAGATGGCTTCAATGAATCGGATGTCTTCAATAGATCAGGTAGCTTGGTTTCACTATCGTCTTTGTCCTTTATAAAATCAATCACGTGCGATCCAAAGTGAGTTCTTCTAATGGATCTTTTACGCGTAACTCTTGTTCGACTAAATCTTTTTGACCTAAGTCTTTTTCATCTAGTTCTTTTTCAACCAACGGCGGCTTGCGACAAAACAAACCAAGCAGCACAGGAATCAAAATCAGAGTCACCGCAGTAGCAAACAACTCACCAAACACCAAAGATACTGCCGCAGGTTTCAAGTATTGCGCCTGTTCTGCGGTTTCGCTTAGCAATGGCAACAATCCACACACAGTGGTAATGGTGGTTAAGAAAATTGCCCTTAAACGGCTAGTACCCGCAATGACTAACGCTTGCTGTAACGGTACGCCTTGGCGATATTCACTATTAAAGCGCGTGATCAACACCAGCGAGTCGTTAACCACGATACCTGTCATAGCCATCATGCCGAACATCGAAAGAATGCTGATGGGTAAATCCATCAAGTAGTGACCAAAAATCGCGCCTGCAAAACCAAACGGTATCACCGCCATGATGATCATCGGTTGCCAATAGGACTTCAAGGGCACCGCCAACAAAATGTAGATCATGATGAGCGTTAGAATCATCGCTGATTTGAAGCCGTTCGACACCTCACCGATTTCTTCAAATTCGCCGCCCGCTTTTATCGTCACACTTGGAAACTGTAAGTGCAGAGATTCAATCGTATCTTCGAGTTGCTCACGTGTTTTCTCTGGTGATTGGAGGTCTCGATTCTGCTTCCAATGCAGGTTAATCACTTGCTCTCGGTCGCGGCGGTAAACCACTTGCGGTTCTTGCTCATGACGAAACTCAGCAATATCACCCATCATCACGCTTCCGCCATTAGGTAACATGATAATTGCCTGTTGTAGCTGAGCCAAGGTTCTGCGCTCATCTCTTGGGTATTGCAGCAACACCTTGGTCTCTTGTCCATTTTCTAATAGGCGATGAACTTCCCTTTCGCCGAACGCTTCACCTGCTAGCTGAGCCAGTTTCGCTTGCGTTAACCCTAGCTGGTGACCATATTGATTCAATACCAAACGTACTTGCGGTAAACCGTCCTGACCATCATCGTAGACATCCGATACGCCTTTCAACGAAGCCAAAGTATCCGCTAGCTCCTCGCTAACGAGAGAAGCAAGTTCACGATCATTAGAGGAGATCGTCAAGAATGTTCCACCAGCTGGTTCCTCTGCCGCTCTGAACTTAACCGAATATGCGCCTTCTATTTGGCCTGTGTTTTCTCTCCATCGCTTCAACAATAAATTACCCGGCAGTGAGCTTAAGGATTCATTGGTGAGCTCGGCTGTGACTTCGATTTCACCATGGCCATCAGACCAAGCAAGCAGGTTCAAAACAGGCTTCTCTTGTAATGGGTAATCGTCCATCAAACCTTTTTCTACTTGTGTCATTGCTTGCTCTACTTGCAACAAGGCTTGGCGCTGTAAAGGCAGTGGTGCGCCATCTTCCAACTCAATAACCGCGGTGATGTAACGCCCCGGGATTTCAGGGAACAACGCACTGCGAATCGCACCGTTAGACCACATACCATAAGCCAGTGAGATAACCGCCACAAACCCAAGCAGGGACGCGACTTTGTAGCCAAGTGCAAACTCCAATACTGGCTTGTAGATCTTGAGATTAAACCACTGCAGTCCGCCTTGAGCAGTATTCTGAACCTTGACAAAGATACCTGTTGATGGCTTTTTCACAGAAAGCTGAGCCAAGTGTGACGGCAAAATAAACTTGCTCTCGATGAGCGAGAATATCAGCGCAAAGATCACCACTGCTGAAAACCCAGCCAATACTTTGGCTAGCTCGTTATTAATCCATAGCATTGGAGAAAACGCAGCGATAGTCGTGAGCACACCAAACACGGTTGCCACTGATACTGAGTTAACGCCCTGCCAAGCGGCTGCCTTTCCGTTTATATTTGAGGAGCCGTTTAGCTTTGGGACTCCGGAATGACCAGCATTACCCGTCCGTTTTTCATGTATCGCTTCGCCTACAACAACTGCATCGTCCACCAGCACACCGAGCACCAAGATAAAGCCAAACAAAGTGATGTCGTTGATGCTGTAGTTAAACAACTGCATTGCAGCGAGCGTTCCTGTCAGCGCAATTGGAATACCCATCGCGACCCAAAAGGCGAGCCTAATTTCAAGAAATATTCCAAGTAGAACTACGACGATCAATAAGCCTTGCCATGCGTTCTCACTTAGACGAAAGAGTTGTTCTTCAATGTAAGGCGCCATGTCGGCCATGGTATTCAACTCAATATCCGACGGTAAAATCGCACGCTGTGCATCAAGCGTTTTACTGATCGCTTCGCTGACTTTGAGCAGATTGTCGGTTTGACTCGTGCTGACCAATAAGGCTATGGCGTTAGAACCGTTATTACGCACGATAGAACCGCTGTATTGGTAGCCACGACTTAGCTTGGCGATGTCTCCCAGCAGTATTTTTCCGTTGTTTCCTGAAATCACAACAAGTTGGTTCAACTTCTGCAAATCATCGGCGTAACCGTCACCACGAATCACCATTCGACCTTTGTCACTAATCAGTTCACCACTACGAGTCTCAAGCGAACGCTGCTCAACGAGCTCTGCGAGATCTTCTAAGCTCAACCCTAACGCTTTCAGTAGGTCAGGATCTGGCTCGATAACCAATTGAGATGTGCGAGATCCCCGATTTGATACCTTCGAGATACGCGGATTTTTCTTCAGCGCTTGTTCAATTTGCTTGGCGATGGGCTGCAGTTCGTCATCGGTTCTCGGCCCAGATACCACCACAAACGCCGCTAAATTGGTAAATTCGTTTCGCACAACTTGTGGCCTGTCTGCTTGCACAGGAAAGCCATTGATCGCGTTGACTTGATTGCGAATATCGTCCAAAAGCTTGCCTAAATCGGTGCTACTGGTTTTACGGACCATGACCTGAGAAATCCCTGCACTCGACTGACTGGTGATCTGCTTGATGCCTGCAATACCGCTAATTGACTCTTCTATTCGTTGAGTGACACTCTCATCGATCTGTTGCGCCGTGCCGCCAGGATAAGTAACGCTGATACTGATGGAAGAGGGTGCGATTTGTGGAAACGACTCGACACGCAATTGTCCGAACGCAAGCACACCACCGATAACAATCGCCATCATCAACAAATTGGCAGCCACAGGGTTGTTAATAAACCATTTGGTCATCCAACTCATTGGTTCTCCTCCTCAATCTGTTCATCATCAGATTGGCTCGCGATCATGGATTCTGACCTATCATCTTGATAGAAGTTAGGCTTGACTTGCTTACCAATTAACATCGAAGAAAGTGGGTATTGCACCACTCTGCGAACCTGTTCACTTTGCTGATTAAACCGAATGTCGAGCACCTGATTACCTTGCCCAATCAAGGATACCGACTCTTTACGTAGGCGATCATTGTTGTCTAACGTCCACACGTATCCGTCTCGTGTCATCGCGCTCAAAGGCACGCTGACCACGTTATCCTTCAACCCAAGATTAACCACCGCCTGAACCTGCTGATTTGGAAACAATCTTGGCTTGCTTTGATAAGGCGCCTCAACCGAAAGCACGACTTGCCTTTGGCGAGTGGCCGAATCAACTTGCGGAGACACATAGCGCACTTTGGCAGGCCACTGATTCCCAGAACGACTCACTACTGTGATACTCGGCTCTGTCAGAGCGGCTTGGACTTGTTGCCAATGCATTTCAGAGATAGGTAACTCGATATCAATCGAATCACTGGCAACCAATTCAAAGGTCACTAGCCCCGCCTCTATCCACTCTCTCGGGCTGATATTGCGTTTCATGATCACAGCATCAAAGGGCGCGGTAATCACTGATTCTTCCAACAACTTCTGTGCACTTAGGTAAGCCTGTTTCGCTTGTTTCAGATTGGCTTTCGCTGCAAGTAATTGAGGCTCTCTGCGAGCAAAAGACGAACTCGTTTTCGGGTTCAGCATTTTTAACGCGACCGTTTGCTCATGCTTAGCTTGCTTCAATTCCAATTCTGCTTGTTTTAATGAGCTCAACGCCTGAGCCAAGTTCGCATCAACCGCGCTGGTATCTAGCCTTGCCAACACATCGCCTTTTTTAACCAAATGTCCAGGTTCGATGCTTTCATCTAACCATTTCAATTGCGCGCTACTAGACGCCTTTAGCTGCACTGGCCAACGAGCAGCGGTTAAGCCTAATATCGTTAACATCGATTTATGCTGTGATGGTGTCACCTCTAAAACCATAACTGGAGCCAGTACCGCTTCTTTCTTAACTGGCTGGGCAGCTTTAGGCTCCAATTCATCAACGACAACCAACGCGATAAAGATGGCTGCGCAACCGACTAATACAGACAGTGGCTTTTTAAATTTCATGAGGTATCTCCTTGGTAGCCTGTTGGACTGAGGTGTGGTTAAGTCGCTGACTGATTTCAGTAAGGCGAGAAAGGGTTTGTAGCGTAATTGGCAGCATCACGGCGGTTTCAACAAACTCCAGTGAATAGGTAACGATGGAGAACACTTGCCCCGCAGTCGGCTCAATAAGCTGGCTCACCATCCATAAATTTCCGATGACCGCGCCAAACAACACGATAAAAATCAGCCCGTAGACAACAGCTTCAGTATCAGACAACTTGATTTCACACTGTTTTAAGCGCTCAAAGTGCGAACGTAATGCAGACAAACGAGCACCGTTCAATAACTTAACCTGCTGTTCAACTTGGTCATTGAACTTGCCATTAAGCCGCGTAAACATCCGATGGAAGACACCATAGATAACTAGTATCGAAATCCCAGCGAACAACATGCAAAGCGCCAATGAGAAGTGGAATGTAGAGAGAATCACCACAGTCGCAACAAGTTGAACCACGGCCGTCATCAAAGCAGGTAAATCGTCTTCTAGGAAATCGACCAGTTCGCGAGACATCGTTAATCGAGCGTCTTTGGTCGAAATAGATAAGCCACGCAGGTTACACTCAACAAGATTCGAGAGCTTTACCCGAATAGCACCGTAAACACGGGTATCGTAAAAACGGCGAATGACACTGATGATAACCAGAACAATTAGAATCAGTGCCAACATCATTAAAGGTTGAAAGCTCTGATTTAACACACCGTCGATGGCATAACCAATAAACAGTGGTAGTAGAATTAGCATCACATTTTCAGCAAGCACCATTAGCCAAGTCACAGAGACCTTTAATGGGTTAAGCCGAATAACCGTCAGCAAAGAGATGGGATGTTTGAATAGCATTATTGAGCCCATAAATGAATATGGCGCCAGTATTACCAATTATAAATGGAGAAAAGTGTCCCAGATTGCTGTATTAAAAAATTAGTCTATCGACTACATAGCATATCCACCCAATAACCCGCGAATACATAACCGCCGTCTAGAACAATTCCCACGGTTACCTTTTGTTTACCTCTATACCTTTACTGTCCTTGATAAGAAAAATGAACAACAAGGAAAGAGCATGAAATTATTCGCTTCACTACTCACAACAGTCGGCATTACTGGCGTTGTCTGGGGGTTATTACATATTCAGCCTGCGATTGCAGACGCATCGACGGAACAGCCAATCAAAGAAGCATCAACGATTGAACCTTCTATAACTAAGCCAGTAAAGATAAAGCCACAGATCACTACAAACACGCAGCCTATTGCTTCTCAAGCTACACAAACGACCTATCTACAAGGCTTAAGCAAGACTATTTCATTAGATGACGTGCCAGAGTTATGGGGGACTTTCTATCAGAACCTTGAAACGAACGCAGCAAATAACGAAGACGTCGCAAAGCAACAGGGTCAGCAACAGCAAGTCGTTGTGATCTATCAAGACATCAACTCCGATTTCAGCGAAGCGACGGTCACTATTGGCTTTCCTACCAAGCTAAAGAAATCAAATAAAAACAAATCTTTGATAGAGATTCCAAGTAAAACAAAAGGCACTCTGCTACTCAGTAAAGGTGAACATACAGAACTAGAATTAGCACAAGCTTGGGAAGGTATCGCGATTTTAAAAGAAGTGGACATGGTGATAGAACGCCACCAATTGAATCAGCACGGGTTGCCGGATTCTAGTGAGTTATACGTCTATTATAAGAACAACAAGTAAAGGATTTAGTTATGGATTTCACTATGGATAGCATTGGGAATTTTCTCTCTCAAACATTCACAGAAACGAGCATCATCTTTACCGAGAGTTGGGTAGATGATAATTTTCTATTGCTTGCTTTGGGTCTGTTTATCTTTGAACTTATCCGCTATGCGTTTAAGAAAAAACTCAGCTGGAACATGCTGGGTGATAGTGCGACGAACTTAGCCACACTATTTTTCTTGTTGGTGACTGTTTTCTTTGTCGGGTTAGCCTATATCGGCGCTTTTGTTTACGCTTTCGAGAACTTTAGTCTGACTCAACTGCCGATAACAGGTTGGACTATTCTTGGTTGTTTGATCTTGGCTGATTTAGCATACTATTGGGAGCATCGCTTCCTACACAGCAACGGTTTCGCATGGGGAACCCACTCAGTTCACCATAGCTCACCTTACTTTAATATCTCGGTCGCCTATCGCTTTGGGCCGTTAGATTGGTTATTCCCATTCTTCTTTTATCTGCCACTCATTTTGCTTGGCTTTAACCCATTTGTTGTACTGATGTGTGAAACATTTGTTCAGCTGTTCCAAACGCTATTGCACACTGAAACCGTTAGACGACTGCCTCGCCCTGTCGAAGCGGTGTTTAATACGCCTTCACACCACAGAGTCCATCATGCGACCAACAAACAGTATCTTGATAAAAACTATGCGGGAATACTGATCATTTGGGATCGCATGTTCGGTACTTTTGCCAAAGAAGAGCAAGAAGTCACCTATGGCGTCATTCCTCGAATCAACTCTGTGAACCCATTTAAGGTATATTTCCACGGCTACGTTAAACTGTGCCAACAATTATGGCATGCGCCAAATTGGAACTACCGATTACAACTTCTTATTCAGCCGCCTATTTGGGCTTGGAAAAGAGAACGAGAAACAAAGTAAGGATACTTATGAGCATTAACGCCTTGTTGATTGAAGACGACAGTGACTTAGCAGAAGCCATTGCAGATTATATGGAACTCGATGGGGTTGAATTCGACTTTGCCTATAACGGCGCAGCAGGGCTTAACCTCGCCTTAGAGGGGCAATATGACATTATCCTCACCGACATCAACATGCCTAAAATGGATGGACTCGATGTGTGTCAGTCACTTCGACAGCAAGGCGTTACTACACCCATTCTGATGTTAACGGCGAGAGATACGTTGCAAGACAAGATCGCTGGCTTCGAGGTTGGATCGGACGATCTATTTAGTGAAGCCTTTTGCAATGGAAGAGCTAAAAGTACGGCTCATGGCGCTAGTGCGTCGTTCTCAAGGTTCGGTGACTTCTCTGTCGGTGGCGGATCTCAAACTGGACTTGGACAAGCACCAAGCTGTTAGAGGCGACAAGCTGTTGAAGCTCTCCCCAGTGTGTTGGCGAATGCTCGTGATGTTAGTAAGAAACAGCCCTAACGTGGTGAGCAAAGCCAAGCTTGAAGAAGCATGGGAAGACGAAATGCCAAGCTCTGATAGCATGAAAGCGCACCTGTTTAAGCTTCGACAAGTGGTTGATGCGCCCTTTGACTCAAAACTAATTCACACGGTTCATGGTATTGGTGTTGTCTTGCACGAGGAACCATCATGAAACACGCGGACATGAATCGAGTCAGTATCAAGCGTGATATCTACCTCTACTTATTTGGCATCGTCGTATTACTCACAGCCATCTACAGCTTGATGGTGTCTCAAAGCTACCAAATTGGCCTCAATGAATCGGCAAAGTATGGATTTCTGTATGAATTAGAAGTCGCAGAACAACATTACCTCGAAACAGGGCAACTACCGCACTATCAAAACCCAACGTTTCAAGCGTTTCTAAACAACTCAGATGTGCCAACTAAGTTTCAGCAAGCCTTTGACTGGAAAGCATTTCAGAATGACGCTATTTATGAACACTACGCGCCTTCATCGAACAATGAGTCAGGGCAATATCTCTACGCCGCCAAGCATAAGATTTCAGGTGGAGAAGAAGTTTTGTACATCGTTTCTGAATACGATGAAGCGATTTACTTGAATCTATTCGAGCTAAACCCGCCTGATTCTGTAGCTCAAGTTAACAACGCTTTTATCGCTATAGGCGCCCTTTTACTCTTGGTGTTTTTGATCATTCGCCTTCTGATACACCGAGTCACCAAACCGATCATTACCTTATCTAAATGGTCTGAATCTCTTGATGTGAACAACACCCAAAGGCTAACTCAATTTCGCTATAAAGAAATCGACCAGTTAGCCTCTCAACTCGTCAAAAGCGTACAAGGTGAACGTCAAGCCAATGAACGTGAGAGCTTCTTCTTAAGAGCCGCGAGCCACGAGTTAAGAACACCTATTGCTACTATTTCAGCCAGTGGCGATATGTTGGTTCGGTTGTCTGAAAGCATTCCTAATAGTGGTCAACGGGCGGTAGCGCGAATCCAACGCTCAGCCACCAACATGAAAGCCTTGGTAACAACTCTGTTGTGGATGAGTCGTAATAGCGAAATGGAAACGAACTATGAGCAAATCAAGCTAGAGCCCCTGCTCAATAACATTATCGAAAGTCAACGTTACCTTTTAAAAAACAAAGAAGTAGATATCCAAATCAACGTTGCTCAACAAGAACATGCCCTACCCCACGAGCTGACTGACGTCGTGCTCACCAACTTAGTCCGAAATGCGTTTCAACATGGTGGTAGCGGATCTATCAGCATTACACTGACAGAAAAGCAATTCGAGGTAATCAACCGCTTGGAAGATCCAAATATGGCAAACGATTCTGAACAGCAAACCTCTTTTGGTATCGGCCTAGAACTCATTGATCGCGTTTGTCAGAACCAAGGTTGGCAGTTTACTCATGAAACTCACAACAATGAGTTCATCGTCAAAATCATGCTGTCGTGATTTTCTAGATGGTTAATTGATGGTGACCAAAAGTTTACCCTTACTTGGTTATGCTAGTTGCACAATCTAGTTAGGAGTAATTTTATGGGCACTTGGGTATTAGAAACGCTATTGTGGGCTATTGTAACGGTGGCAGTTTGTGTCGCGATTTGGGGACTTTACTTACCTAATATCTTAATCGCATTAGGTGTTTCAGTAGCGGTATCGCTGTTACTAGGGAATAGCTGGAGAAGCTAGTTATTTAAAGAAGAATATAGTTCAAAAAGTTAGTGAATCTGGCACACCCGACAGCAACGATATTTACTAAGTACGTTGATTAGGTACGTACTGTCGGGCGGCGAATTAAATTAGCTACTTAGCGTATCTTCAAATACACCCAGCTCACGACCAAGCCATGTCGCTCGCACTGTGTGATCCAAAGTTTCTTCACCACCTGTTACTGGGTGAATTAGAACCGACATATCACCGCGCTCTTTTTCAAGCCACTCAATAATACCCGACTCTTTGTTCACAAAGTGAATCTCAAACATTGGCATCTTATGTGGGCCAACCAAACGCTGTATTAATGGGAAAGTCTCTAACACATCTTTGCGCTCTGAGAGGATTTTCTGACGCAGTGTTTCTGCTTGCTCTGCAAAGCGCAGAGGGAAATAGATATGACCGTGGTACATGGCACCATCCTTTAGAATTATGATGTTGCGATTTTATACCTAAACCGCCTTTAATAGCTAAATCTAAATATAATATGCCAACGCTTCTGGTTCTAAATAATACTCCATGTCCACGTATACACTCGCAATCACTACCAAGTAAAACCTTCAGCTAAAAGCAATTTTTTGTCGAACTAGCCATGCACTTACGTCTAATCAACTGGGACACAATATTAAAGATTAGCCCCGCCAAAAACAACGTGATGACAATACTCGCACCACTCGGCAAATCGTAATAAGCCGACATAGCTAATCCCGATAAAATGCCAACCGTTCCAATCCCAATACTCGCGATGAAAAAACGGAATCCTTTTAATGCGGCCGCGCACAATGCCGGGATAACCAACAAAGCGAACTCCAAATAAATCCCTGTGAGCTTCACGGTGATCGGCATCAGAATAGCAAAGATGAGATAGAAACCACTACCCTGCATAAACTCAGGCTTTACGCGAATCAACACCAACATTGCAGTCGTGATTATTGCCAACGGCCACACATCATCCCAGGTAGACCACAATAACTGCCCGTTGAGAATGCCTTGGATAAAATCGGCACCATGAGGATCTTTACTGACCAATAGAATAGCCAGCGAAGCAGACACCACAAACAAACTGCCTATCATAGGTTCTAAGTGTTGTTTGTAACGCTTTTCCATTAGTGCGATTAGTCCGCAAAGCAGTAATGACATAACCCACGGGCCAATCATTTCGCCAAGCCAAGAGCCGCTAAACAACGCATAACGGCTCAGCCAATACTGACTCAAAGCGGCACCTAAAGCCGCGACTTGTGCGACCGCTAAATCGATAAAAATAATTTGTCGCTTGAGAACTTGCTCCCCAAGTACAATGTTACCGACTAACGCGATTAAGCCACACAAAACTGCAGGTTCCAGCCAACTATATTCCATCAACATCACGATCTCTGAGACATATCTGAATCGACCAACATATCCAACAATTCATCGATCACTTGCTCGTACATCTCATCTAGGCTCTGACCTTCTGAAACCGTAAGAGGTAACTGAATCACAGGTTTACCGGTTTGTTGGTTAAACCAATTGGCTGGACGCTGATCTTGATGTGATGAATACACAATCGCATCAAACGAGGCCGGGTCTAACTTCGTCAGTGACTGGAGGTGTGATGTCGTCGGCGATATCCCCGGTTTAGGTTCTAAGTCAGCAACCTGCTCCATCTTTAACCAATCAAATAGATAGCGGTAGGTAGCATGGTAACCAACTACCTTCTTTCCTTGTAACGGTTCAATTTTGCTTTCCCAATCTGCGATCTTTTGACGCCAATGGGCTCGAAACTTCATGCCATTTCGCATATAAATATGCGCATTCTTGGGGTCGATAGCTTGCAGGCGTTTGGTTACTTCTCTGGAAATAGGAATAATGTCGTTAGCGGCAAAATGTACGTGAGGATTACCGTGTGCATGAATGTCGCCCATACTGCGATCGACATGATCATGAGTATCCAACATGCGTACAAAGTCACTCGCATACAGCATGCTCGATGCGTTATTTTGTACGGCTGGGTTACCACTTCGTATTTGTAACATCGGCAACCAACCCACTTCCAACTCAGCACCAGAACACATCGCCAAATCGGCTTGGCGCATCTTGGCAATAAGTGACGGTCTTGCCTGAACATAGTGCGGGTCTTGCTTAGCTGTAGTCGCCGAGTAGATGTTGGCGTCAGGAGCGTGGTTATGTATCAGAGCCTTCCACTCTGGCTCACAGACGAAGATGTTCAACGCCATCGCAGGCGAAGATACAACTATAGATGAGGATACAATGGCAACACCTGTTGCCATTGTAAGTAGGGGTTTCCTAAAATGCATGAGCACCGTGCGCCCCAAAGGTCATCACATACTGAAGCGTAAATACGTTGTCTGTATCTTTACTTTGGTTTTCAACGCGAGAGTATTGTGCTCTAACTGTACCAAAATGAGACGAATCCCAAGCGACCATTACGTCCGCTTCTTTGTCGTTCATCGCAGTAAAGTGCATGTGGTCACCATGTGCATGACCATCATAGCTTTCCGCTTCACCGTAGCGCATGCCTGCTGACCAACTAGGGCTGAATCGGTAGACACCCGATACATAGTAGCCTGCGAGCGTATCTGGTGATTCCGCATCATTTTTGAATTTGTCATCGACGATGCCATCTAACAACATGTATTCAGCAGCAAGCGTGAAGTTTTGGTACTTGTAGTTACCGTTTGGAGCCCACTTCCATACAAAATCAGCACCGTATAGGTTTGAGCCAGTTACAGCAGCGCCGTGGCTATGATCGTGGTCATGGTCATGCCCGTGATCATGGTCTCCAAACTCACGAACTTTACCATTTTCATTGCGTAAGTAGCTCAAACCAAACTGCCAGCTTGATGACTCTGAAAAGTCGTCACCCAGCTTAAGAGTTGTAGTGTAAACACCAACGTCAGAGCCATCATCAACAGAAGACACCTTGCTACCACTTAGCGCTTCAATACCAAGCTTCACATACAGATCTGTAGGAAGAACGATGTTCGCACGAACACCATCATCGTAATAATGCGAACCCAAGAAAGTACGGTAAGCCGCAGGACGCTCAACAAAGCTATCGGTATGCATGTGTTGGTTATTCAGGTAACCAAAATCAGACAAGAAACGTCCGCCTCGAATGCTTAAACCATAAGGCATCGTCAGTGTTTCAATGAAAGCTTCTTCTAATAACAACTCCGTTTCATCATCATGAGTTTCAATTACCGTCGTTAACGAGCCATAAAACTTATCATCAATATTGGCGGACATATTAAGTTCAGTATGACCAAGGCCGAAACCTTCTTCTCGTTCAGAGTTATTACGCTGCCCATCTTGATAATAACCATCAAGTACGACACCAATCTGAGGATTCGACAGCGTGTCGGCAAAAACAGGGGAAACAAGAATGCTACCAACCGCTAGAGAAACCAATTTCTTATTCACAACATCTTCCTTTTAAAAGTACATTATCGAACAATTATTGCTATGTTATAACATAACAATAATTTGTTAATCTCTGAAATGTAACAAAGTATTAGAAAGCAAAGCAACTAATCGAGAGATAACAAGCTAAGTACTTATTAATCAATAAGATAAATGAGTTGAAAATGAAAAATATTGGTTCGGGATTGAGAACTGTCGAAGAGGATATTTATAGAAAAAGGAATTAGAGAATAGGAATTACAAGAAACGATCGAACTGAAAACTAGAGTTTGCTATCCGAATCAACCGAAAACAAACTCTAGCGATGTATTGTAACTATTGCTTTAAATAACTACGGGCGTAGCTTTAAAACACGATCAATATCTTCAGCGCTATGACGCTCGGGTACTTGTTCCCATTCTTCGCCCCATGAGCGGTTAACCACTCGGCCGCGTTGGAAGCCTTCACGCGCCTCTAATTGCTTAGCCCAGCGTACCACGTTGGTGTAAGACTCAACCTGTAGAAACTCTGCTGCATCATATATATTGCCTAGTACAAGGTTGCCATACCAAGGCCAGATAGCGATATCAGCAATACTTAACTCTTCACCGGCAACAAAGGTGTTATTTGCCAGTTGTTTGTCTAACACGTCTAGTTGGCGCTTCGCTTCCATCGCAAAGCGGTTAATGGGGTACTCTTGCTTCTCATCAGCGTAGGAATAAAAATGACCGAAGCCACCGCCGAGGAATGGTGCTGAACCTTGCGCCCAAAACAACCAGTTGATAGTTTGCGTTCTAGTCGCCCCCTCTTTAGGTAAGAAGTGACCAAATTTTTCAGCTAAGTGCATCAAGATAGACGCGGATTCAAAAACATTGACATCTTCATCGCCAGATTTATCAACAAGAGCTGGAATCTTCGAGTTTGGGTTTACGCCAACAAAGCCAGAAGAAAACTGGTCCGACTCACCAATATTGATCAAGTACGCATCATATTCAGCTTCTTTTACACCTAGCGCTAATAACTCTTCCAACAGAATAGTCACTTTCTGGCCATTAGGTGTTCCCAGAGAATACAGCTGTAAAGCATGTTCACCAACGGAAAGAGCTTTATCAAACCGAGCGCCAGATTCTGGACTGTTGATATTCGCCCATTTATTTCCACCATCGGTGTCGTTAACCCAGACTTTTGGCGGAGTGTATTGTTCTGACATGATATTTCCTTATTGATAGGGGGTAGCTTTAATTGATATTAGGTCACCGACTCTGAGTTAAAACCCCTAAATACGATTTATTTTCAAACTGTTAAGCATGGCTTATTCCAGAAAGTCATAACCCGCTTTCAAAGGAGTCTTATGCAAAAGGTAAGTGAGCGTTCAAAAGCCTACTCAAATGTTGGTTAGTGCAAAGCTTGATTTAGTGACGACATTTCTACAGCTTCAAGAAAGCTGTGATAAAATCGACGTATTACAATAAATAGGAATTTGACAATGTCTTCAGATTTTACAGGATCGAGTGCAGCGTACGCTCGCCAAGAGAAAGGCTACCGCGAAAAGGCTCTAAAACTGTACCCATGGGTTTGTGGTAAATGTGCACGTGAATTTGTTTACTCAAACTTAAGAGAACTTACCGTTCACCACGTGGACCACGACCATACAAACAACCCTGAAGACGGCAGTAACTGGGAACTATTGTGCCTGTACTGTCACGATCATGAGCACTCAAAATACACGGACCATGACCGCTACGGCGTTGATGCAAAGGCCCGTTTAGATGATCATCAATCAGCAACGCACAATCCATTTGCCGATCTAGCAAAATTGATGAAGAAGTAAGTGCTTCCTTCTTTGTAAAACGAGTTGCTCGAATAACAAAGAAACCCCAGTATGTCACCATACTGGGGTTTCTTTTATCTGCCGTCATAACTAAAAATAGAGTTAAGGGAGGCAGGATCAAAAAGAGCCTTCCGAAGAAGGCTCTTTATAGAATTCTGTATTAATTTTGCAATTATACCGCTGCTTGTTTGCGAGAGTCTTCTACCTGCTTAGCGCGTTTTTTTAGAGTTAACTTGTCGCGGTATGCAAACCAAACGTAAGTAACAACGACTAAGAAGAACAGGTATGACAATGAGAAAATGAACGGCGATTGAATAATATCGTTCGAGATTCCCCAAGAAACACCAACAACCGTCACGGCAATTTTCGCAAAAAAGCCACACATCAGTAGCATTAAAGCTAACTGTGGGAAACGGGTGCTGCGGAATGCAAGCCAGTAGCAACTGCCCACTGCCAATGCAGCGATATAGAAGCCGAACAAGAAAGAGTGAATATGGTCAGCTGCCGCTAAACCACCAGAAATTGACATCAATAGAATTAAAAACAGTTTCATAATACTCGCCTCGCCATTAGTTGGAAACGCATCCTTTCAAATTTGGAATCTCAGTTTGCGTGTCATTTTCCCACTTTTTCTCAACAACACAACCCCTCAGATTGAACAAAATGTAAGCAAAGGTGCCAACAAAAACACACCTTAACAATTAGTTAACATTTTGTTTTTAATAAAACTCCGCTACCCCTTGTCTCATATAGGCAAAGCTCTATTTTGATTTATTTTGTTACACAAAATTAACCTTAGAAATTAATTAAAATTATTTGTAACTCTGTGATATCCGAACGGTATACGCACAAACTGGTAGTACCTCTTTTAAAAATCCCCTTGAGAATAGAACGATAACGCTCAAAAATCACAAAACTGAAAGGTATTAGGCACAACTGCAAAACCAATAAAAAACAACCCATTAACAATATCTGTTTTATTTATCAAAAATGGAAAAAGAGATTCCAATCACATTTTTATTGGTTATAATCCGCGCTCTTTTGCGCTATCTGTTGATAAACGCAAACTAATTTTGAAGAAATAATCACAATAACCCGTCTTTAGTTAAGTGGCTCTCACTTAACTTATGACAGAACTGAGAATAAAAATGAGCAAGATTGATAAAGCATCACGTATCCTGCTGGCAGGCTTCTGTATCAACCTTTGTCTTGGCATCCTGTATGCTTGGAGTGTATTTAACAAAGCGCTAGTGACTGAAGCTGGTTGGAGTGCTGCTGAAGCATCTTCACCTTACGCTATTGCAACTATCACATTCTCAGTTTGTCTTCTTGTTGCAGGCATCCTACAAGACCGTATGGGTCCACGTAAGATCCTTATTCTAGGTACAGCACTTACTGGCCTAGGTATGATTGCTTCTGGTTTCGCTACGACTCCTATGATGCTAAACCTAACGTTCGGTGTGATGACAGGTGCTGGTATCGGCTTCGGTTACGCATGTCTTTCTCCATCAGCAATGAAGTGGTTCCACTCTTCTAAGAAAGGTATGGTTAACGGTCTAATCGCAGCAGGCTTTGGTCTTGCAGCTATTTACCTGGCACCATTAACATCTGCGCTAATCGATAGCATGGGTATCCAAACAAGCTTTATGATTCTTGGTGTTGGTGTACTTGCGATTGCGGTCCCTCTAGCAGCAACGATCAACAATCCACCAGCAGACTACACGCCAGCCGAGCCTAAAGTTAAAGCAGGCCAAGCTCCTAAAGCGGTTAAGAAGACTGAAGATCTAACGTGGAAAGTAATGCTGAAGACTCCTCAGTTCTACTCTCTATGGGTAATGTACGCATTTGCTGCATCTGTTGGCTTGATGATCATTGGTAACATCACTACGATTGCTAGTGTTCAAGCTAACCTGCCAAACGCAGTGTACCTAGCGTCTATCCTTGCAGTATTCAATTCAGGCGGCCGTGTTGCTGCAGGTATGCTTGCAGATAAGATCGGTGGCGTACGTACTCTACTTCTAGCGTTCATCCTACAAGGCGCGAACATGGCTCTATTCGCTACGTTCAACTCTGAGTTCACGCT
The DNA here is from genome assembly GCF_963898195.1 of Vibrio sp. L3-7. NCBI lineage: Bacteria > Pseudomonadati > Pseudomonadota > Gammaproteobacteria > Vibrionales > Vibrionaceae > Vibrio > Vibrio sp. L3-7. Next base: position 380,856 of record NZ_CAWQUW010000012.1, read on the forward strand.
AATCATCGGTACGGCTATCGCAGCTGTTGGTTACGGTACGCTTCTAGCAGTATTCCCAACACTAACTGCTGAATTCTACGGCCTGAAAAACTACGGTACTAACTACGGCGTGCTTTACACGGCATGGGGTATCGGCGGCGCTATCGGCGCAGCAATTGTTGGTTTCTCAATGGCAAATGGCGAAGGTTACGGCCTAGCTTACACAATCTCTGCAGTTATGATGGCAGTGTGTATTGTTCTTGCAATCATCACTAAGCCAATCACTGAAGCTAAAGTTGCTGAACTAAAAGCATCACAAGCTTAATCAACAGAAAAGATTGAATTTGTTACTGAAGAGCTTAACCTTAGGGTTAGGCTCTTTTTGTATCAAGTGACTTATTAAGTGACAATAGAAACCACTCCTCAGCTCTCCCCTACTTATTATCTCGACAACTTCAATCGACTGGTTGAACACGCCCAAACGCTCTACCCAGATCTTACGAGTGACGATGAAAACCGTTGGCTGTCAGAATACCAGCGCCTTTCTATTCCAAGCCAATGTTTGATGGTTCGCCTGCTCTCTCGTAAAGGCTGTTGGTTTCGAAACGACAAACTCGACTACGTTGAGATCCTAAATCTGAAAAGCGCCCTGCAAGAGCTAAACGCGTCGAGCTTCGTTACGTTAAGTCACCCAACTGAACAACATAACCTCGTCATTAGTGATCTTGAATTAGGATTGCATCTACTGACTAAGCCAGAGCTGTTCAGCGCATTCCCGTCTCTTAAGAACAATAAGACAGCGAAGAAAGATGAGCTCTTAGCTTTGCTTGAACACCAACCTTTTGAACAGTTCCAAAGCTTGTCGTTTGACTGCATTTACGTTGTTGAATCTCAAGTTATCGATGTCTTATTGTTACTGTTCTTCGCCAATACATATCAAGACTTAAGCCAGTTCGTGTTAAGCGACCTTGGGCTCAATACCTTCGAAAACTACACATTAAGCAAGCAACGCCGCTTTTTCACCTCTAGAGAACAACTCAACCAGCTACTCCAAATGCGCGATGTACAACGCTTGTATTTTGAGGGCGATCGCAAAGACTCTGAGTTTCTTGAACATCTTTTACAGTCGATACCCGCTGAATCGGATCACAAAAGCATAGCCAGAAAAAGATCTCGGTTGATCAACGATATTGCACGCGATCTTGAAAGGCTTAACCAAAACGACAAAGCTGTCTTTTGGTTCAAACAATCTGTACTTCCTCCGAGCAGAGAGCGACTTGCACGCATCTATGACAAGCAAGATGAGTTAGACTCAATGTGTGACATTGTCACGCAAATGCAAACTACTCCATCGGATGTGTCAGAGTTGGAGGTCGCTGTTAAGCTTGAGCAGAGGTTATTGCGCAGACAAATGTTATCTACAAAGAAAGGCCACAAGGTTCCCCGCCCTTCAAAACCAAATTGCGATCAGATAAAGCTGGATCTAGACCTAAGCCAAATACGAGTTGAGCTTGCAGTAAAGCAGCATTTTGAGAGCCAAGGTTGGGATGTCTATTTTTCTGAGAACAGTTTTTTATGTGGCTTGTTCGGTTTGGCTTTCTGGGATGTGATTTTCTCAGATGTTGAAGGCGCGTTTATCAACCGTTACCAACATCGACCGCTGGATCTGTACCATTCAGATTTTGTCGAAAAACGAGCCGCCCAAGTAGAAGCCGTGTTCCAAGCCATATCCGAGCACGGGCTAAACCAGTTGCTTGATATCTACGACCAAAAACACGGTATTGCTAACCCATTTGTTCACTGGAGTCATTTTCCTAAGCCTCTTATCGAACACAGCATAGATTCAATTTCAAATGCACTAGTTGTCGATCTCTTCAAAGTAATTCTAAGTGACCTTAAGTTGTTCCGAACGGGGATGCCGGATTTGATTGCGTTCAAGGATGATCAATTTCATTGGATTGAGGTCAAAGGGCCAGGAGATAAGCTGCAAGACAACCAGTGGCGATGGATAAAAGAATTTGCGCGCCTTGAAGTGCCGTTTTCGGTTTGCTACGTCAATCAATAACCCACTGAATACGCATGACAGCGAGAGATTCATATTGATTGGCTATTCCATCCTATTCGAATCTTGTCTACAAAATCATTAGATCATGAGCATTTTCAATCATTTTCGATATAATTAAAGAAAATGTCTAATATTTAAATACGTATGAATTTGAAAAAACTCTTCATTTTAGCTTTTGTTAGTATCTTCTCAGGTTGTGCCGTCTACGCGGGTTTAAACTTCGACCAGCTGTTTGGTAAGCAGCAAGTTCGTGACCGCCAAGCCCCTATTCTCTCGGCTCAAGCACAACATTTCATTGACGAAGTGAAGCCCATCATTGATAGCCGCTGTGTAGTTTGTCACGCGTGTTACGATGCACCGTGCCAACTCAAAATATCTTCAGTCGAAGGAATAGACAGAGGTGCGAGCAAAGCACTCGTCTACCAAGGCACTCGTTTAACGGCCTCAGCCCCGACTCGTTTATTTGAAGATGCAATAACCACACAAGAGTGGCGCGACGCGCGTTTCCACCCAGTGCTTAACGAACGTATGCAGAATTCAACAGCAAACCTCGATGCAGGTCTTGTCTCTCGTATGTTAATCCAGAAAGAAAATCACCCTCTTCCAGATCAAACACAATTAGAAGGCTTCGACTTTTCGACAGATCGCGATCAACAATGTCCAACTATTGAAGAATATGCTCAATATGAAAGAGATTACCCTACCTGGGGAATGCCTTATGGTATGCCTAACCTAGATAAAGCGGAATACGCTACCTTGATGAGTTGGTTGGAAAATGGTGCACTGATGAATGACCATGTTCCCCTCAATGATAGCGAACAAAAGTTGGTCGATACCTATGAAGACCTTTTCAACAAAAGTGACCTTAAAAGCCAACTTTCCGCTCGTTACATCTACGAACACTTATTTCTATCACACTTGTATTTCTCTGACCTATCGCAGCCAACTCGCTTCTTTACGCTTGTTCGTTCTACAACGCCACCAGGCCAAGTCGTTCAACGAATCAGCACTCGTCGCCCTTACGGTGACCCAAAGGTTGACCGCGTTTACTACCGACTCATTCCCGAACAAGGCACGATTGTCGACAAAACACACATGCCTTTCGCACTTAACAAAGAGCGTTTACAAAACTGGAAAACATGGTTTATTGATACGGAATACAAAGTAAAACAACTGCCTAGCTACGATATAGATGTATCCGCAAACCCTATGACTTCATTCGAGGCGATACCCGTTAACTCTCGCTTTAACTTCATGTTGGATAACGCTCAGAATACAATTATGGCGTTTATCAAAGGCCCTGTATGCCGTGGTCAACTCGCACTCAACGTAATTAACGACCGGTTCTGGGTTGTCTTCATTGACCCGGAAAAAGCAAACTTACCGGAAATTAACCAGTTCTATGCAAGCCAAAAGAAGAACCTAAAATTACCTAGCGAACTAACGAGCAACACTGTTCCTATGAAAAATTGGGTAAAATTCTCGAAACAACAAGCACGCTACTTAAATGCTAAATCTGATTTCACTAATCAGTGGTTTGAGAGCGGTGTACACCTAGACACCAACATCATTTGGGATGGCGATGGAACTAACCATAATGCCGCACTTACTGTATTTAGACACTTTGATAGTGCCTCTGTCGTACAAGGGTTAGTAGGCCCGCAACCTAAAACAGCTTGGATTCTTGACTATGCTTTATTAGAACGTATCCACTACCTTCTTGTCGCTGGGTTCGATGTTTACGGTAACTTTGGCCATCAGCTCATTACCCGCATGTTTATGGATTTCTTACGTTTGGAAGGTGAAAGTAACTTCTTAACCCTTCTACCTAAAGATGTCCGACACATTGAACATTCAAGTTGGTACCAAAACCAAAGCGGCCAATTGAGTGACTTCTTACAACGCAACATCGCGCCTTTCGATCAACCCACCAGTGTCGTTTACAAAACAGCAGATCCTAAACGCGAACTGTTTAACATGATTAAAGAAAAGTTAGCACCCGTACTCGATAACCGATTCGATCTCGTCGAGACAGGCTTTGGCAAGAAAAATGAAGCCTTACTGAATCAAGTCAATTTAATTCGAGGGGAAGCCTTACGCCATGTACCTCAATTAATTATGATCATGATTGAGGGGAAAAACGGTGAAGAGCAGTTATTTACGCTCATTCACAATAATGCGCACAGCAACATTTCAAGCTTGTTCAATGAAGAAGGCAATAGAGACTACGCCAACGATGATTTAACGTTAGTGCGAGGCGTTGTAGGAAGTTACCCAGCCGCTTATCTATCCTTAACAGAAGAACAGATACCCACTCTAGTATCGACGTTACAAAAGCTTAATTCAGAAGAAGACTATGTAGCTTTACTTGATAAGTTTGCCGTCAGACGCAGCTCTAGTGAATTCTGGCCGTTTAGTGACCGTGTTCATCGTTGGTATCAACAAGACCAGTCCGTTGAGTTTGGTTTGCTCGATTACAACCGCTTTGAGAATAGATAATTTATCTCAAACAGGCTCCATTTAACCTTTGGACGTCTAAAAGACAAATCCGCTGAACGAGGTCTCGTTCAGCGGATTTTTTATATCATCGCCAACTAATCACAGTTAACGGTTTAAAGCTTATAAATGAGCGTTATAAAACGTGTTGCTTCAGTGCCTCTAAAGAGTCTCTCGTCAGTTGAGTCAAAGACTCTCTACAGTCTCTGTATTCCTGCAATGGGTCCTCGCTTGCTTCAATGCTATGACAGAGATTCAATAACGCAGATAAACCTAAGCTACCCGCAGAGCCTTTCAACTTATGAGCCAGTGATTTGACTTCTCGCCCATTATTGGCCTCACTTGCTTGAATCAATTCATGTAAAGTCTGCTGGCTACTGTCTTCAAATAGCCCAACGATTTGCTTCATTTTCTCCAAACCAAGAATAGACAAGTCGCCTTCTATTACTTTGCTATCAATGAGTGTCACTGTCATTTCTCCTTCGTCTGGTTTGCGAGGGTTCATTCCCGAGGCTGAATCAGATACCACACTGGCCATCTGAGATGAATAAAGATCATTGCCTTGGCATTGTTCGCTGGCTTTGTGCAATCTATTGGTTTTATTTACACCTTTGCATATTGCATCATCTGGGTCAGGTTGTGGCAGTAGCAAAGTCTTACCATCCAACTGAGTCACAATGAGTTGAGCAAGTGCCTCTTTTTCTAACGGCTTAGGTAAAAAACCATCGAACCCAGACGCTAAATAGTTTTCAACTTCCTCATTGAACACATGAGCCGACACCGCCACCATCGGCGGTGTGTACTGTTCTGGGACATCTGATGAAATCACAACAATCTCTTTCAGTTGTTGGATTAACTCCACTCCATCGCAATCAGGAAGGTTAATATCAACTAGCGCAATATCAAACGCTTGAGTGGCAAAAATAGTACGAGCTTCTTTACCTGTCGTCGCAATCACAACTTCATGACCAAGGTTATGTAAGAAACCTTCTGCAACAATGCAGTTCACCGGATTATCTTCAATCAAAAGTACTTTCGCACGAATACAGGTTTCGACTACTGTCACTTTTGTTTCAATTTTCTCACCTACTTCGAGCGGAACGGAGAACCAGAATTGACTACCCTCACCTTCTTCGGAATGAACACCGATGTCGCCGTTCATGGCTAACATAATGCTTTTGCTGATTGCCAAACCTAAGCCCGTGCCGCCCATTTTATTGCGACCGCTATCCGTTTGACTAAATGCATCAAACAAACACTTCTGTTCACTGGCTCGGATGCCGACACCCGTATCTGACACCTCAAACATCACACGATTTTCATCTTGTACATCTAGATTGATAAAGATATCCACTGCACCGCTATCGGTAAACTTGATGGCATTGCCAACTAAATTATTCAATATTTGACTAATTCGAGTCACGTCGCCACGCCAATAGCGTTGAACATCACTCTCAATATGGAAGTTAAATTCAAGCTTCTTCTCAGCAGCGCGACCTTCCATCAACTGATATGTATCTTGAACCATTTGATGAAGATCGAATGAAGCAATTCGGATCTCTAGATGACCGGCTTCAATCTTCGAATAATCAAGAACATCATTCAAAATAGCTAATAGGTTCTTACCACTGCGGTTGATGATATCGGCATAGCCTGACTGCAACGGATCTAACCCCGTATCTTTGAGCAGCCTAGCAGTACCCAACACTCCGTTCATTGGTGTTCTGATTTCGTGGCTCATGGTCGCAAGAAAAGCGGACTTGGCACGGCTAGCTTGCTCTGCCGCATTGCGAGCCTTGGCGTGATTACTCACCTCGACATTCAGCTTTTCATTGGTCTCTTGCAGTTGGCAAGTACGGTCAGTGATCAGTTCTTCAAGGTGCTCTTTGTGCTCTTCAAGTTCTCGTTTTGCTTTAGCTTCACCTACCGCCACCACTTGCAGAGCCTGAGCCGTGTTTCTTGCAGTAATAATGGCTTCGCCCATATGCGCGAGTTCATCATTACCTTTTACTGAGATATCAATATTAAGTCGCCCTTGTGCGATCGACATTAACGCAGAGGAGTACTCCGTGAGGCGTTTCACTACTGAAATATAAACGACACGCCACACAATAAAGGCAACAATAACGAGGCCGATAATCGAAATAACAGAGAGCGACCATTGAGCCAAACTCAGCGTTGATGTCAGCTCATCCACCGCCTTCTTTGTACTCAAATTTGAGTCATCAATAAGTTGGTTGACGGTGGTATTCAATTGCGAAAACAACTGCAGAGTATTCTGCATCAGAAACTCTGACTTCTTGGTGTTTTCATATTGCTCTAGTGATATATCAAACACCACTTGGCGCTTTCTAAGCTCTTCGAGAAGCTGCGACATCTGCGCAGAGCGGGTGGGATCCTCAACCGCTTTTACGCGGCGCACCATAATTCTGAGATTGGATTCGAATTCAGTTTGGATCTGATGAATACGCTCAACATTGGTCACCGTTTGAGTTTCTTCAATTTGGTTAAGCATCTTAAAGGCTAAAAGATGCAATTCATGCAGACGTTCAGATAGGTCGAGATCAACTTCAACCAATGCGTCTAGCGCTTGGTAGGCTTTCTCTGTCTCTTTGGTTTCTAGCAGATCATAAATATGTGTAACATTGGCAACGGCAATGGTGGCAGTATTCAGAACTTGCGTGCGAGTCAGTTGTTCAAGCTCTTCGGCAAGTAAACGCATCTCTTCGACACGAGTAGATAGCTCTTTGTTTAGCCAAAGCTTACGCTCAACAGAAACACCCAGTTCAGCCAGTGTATTGATAACACTCTGGACATTGTTTTCGAGTTTATTTAGAAGTTCAGAGTCAAAGCTATCAACACCCAACTCTTTAATATGTTGGAGCAATGCCTCGAGTTGGCCGAACAAAACAGTGCCCGCTTCTTTTCTCTCCGCTTCATTTCTAGCGTTAGAGAGTGTTTGTACCGACGAGATGATACGATTACTCAATTCAGAAACCTGACGAGCTTCAATCATTGCAGGCAGTGCCGAATCGACAACATTTCTCTCTGTTTTTGCAACAAAGCTAAATCCAGAAACACCGATCAATGCAGACAAAAGAACGAGCATCGCCATCACTAAAAATGAGGCCAGCAGCTTGCGTCCAATACTTGCTGAAGCTAACAACATATATTCCTAAACCTTAAAAACGTTCTTCTTTACCCATGCAGAATACGCTATATTTTGCAGTGTTTCTTATCTAAAACCAACAAAATGGCAATTCATGCTTTCTAAACACTTTGCTTCAAAATTTCTTCTATCTTTACTTGTTGTGATGAGTGCTTCGACTCGTGCTAGTGAAACTTTAAGTGATGCTAACAAGCCTCTGAGTAGTGACAGCGAACTTCTGAATAATACCAACGAGCCTTTGAATAATCCCAACGAACCTTTAAGTCCGATAAAACCGGCCACGGCTACATCGCAAAAAGAGAAAATTTGCGCGATTTATCCTCATCTTAAAGATTCATATTGGTTGTCTGTCAATTACGGCATGGTTTCCGAAGCAGAGAAGCAACAAGTAGAATTCAGAGTATTGGAAGCTGGCGGTTACCCCAACGTTGCCAAGCAAGCCTCTCAATTGGTGCTTTGTACAAAATGGAGGGCTGACGCCATTATTTTGGGCACGGTTTCACCTGACGCTTATCACGATAACCTCACAAATTGGGTCGGCTCAACGCCCGTTTTCGCGACCGTAAATGAATTAACGGTGAGTAAAGAACAACAAAAGGTATTGAAAGGCACTGTGGGCGTTGATTGGTATCAGATGGGCTTCCAAGTCGGTGAATACTTAGCAAAATTACACCCCAAAGGATCGGGTAAGACCCCTATTGCGCTATTACTTGGACCTCAATCCAGTGGCGGCACTAAACCCGTGGCACTCGGTTTCTACGACGCGATAAGTTCAAGTGATGTGACGATTGCCATCAGTTACTGGGCAGATAATGACAAAGAACTGCAAAGAAACCTCGTCCAACAAGTCATCGAGCAACCCGATATCAAATATATTGTAGGCAGCGCGGTCGCAATAGAAGCGGCGATCAGTGAACTACGAGCGGCAGGTAAAACCAAAGAAATTGGGTTGATTTCAAGTTATTTGAGTCACGGAACTTACCGAGGCTTATTGCGTAATAAGGTTCTCTTTGCGCCCACAGATAAAATGGTCGAGCAAGGTCGTTTATCCGTAAAACAAGCCGTCAGTTACTTACGTGGACAGCCCTATGAGATACACAGTGCGCCAACTATAGAGGCTCTCACTCCTGCAACGTTAAAAGATCAAGTTATCGCCGACTCTTTGTCACCTTCTGAGTTTCGTCCGGTATTCAGTGTGAATCCTTAATGCTATATTCGCTAAAGAACTCAAAACAATAAAAACGAAACAATAATTTAGGGAACATTCATGCAAAAAACTACGCGTACTATGCCAACGCATAAGAACATTGCTTTGGTCGCTCATGACCACTTCAAACCTGAGCTACTAAGATGGGTCAAAGAAAACAAAGAAAAACTACAGAAGCACTTCCTTTATGCAACGGGCACTACGGGTTCTCTACTAAGTAAAGAAACGGGCTTAGCGATTAAGAGTATGATCAGCGGCCCTATGGGGGGTGACCAACAACTGGGTGCACTTATCTCTGAAGGAAAAATCGACATGATGATTTTCTTCTGGGATCCACTGAATGCAGTGCCTCATGACCCCGATGTAAAAGCATTACTTCGTATTGCGAGCGTATGGAACATTCCTGTCGCAACCAACCGTGCTACCGCAAATTTCCTATTCAACTCTTCACTACTTGAAGAAGAAGTCATCATCGAAATACCAGATTACGAAGCGTATTTAGCTGAGCGTACTTAACCGCCTTCATCTGTATTCACTCTTAGATTGGATATAGATGCGGCAATACGCGAGAACTAAAAAAGCCTGCTTTATCGCAGGCTTAATTATTTGTAACGCTTGGTAAAAGTAGCTGTATGCTTTGGAACGAAGCTAGTTATCGCTCCACACCGCCATCTCATTACCACTCGGTTCTTTAAAGTGGAAACGACGCCCACCAGGAAAGCTAAAAATCTCTCGATTTACTTGTCCACCAGCAGTGATAACGTCGCGCTTAGTTTGCTCAAGATCTTTACTGTAAAAAACCATCAGCGCCGCACCATTGCTAGTATCAGAAGCCAAATCTGCTAGATAAAACCCACCCATTAAACCTTTACCTTCAAAAGCAGAATACTCAGGGCCATAGTCTTCAAAAACCCAGTCGAATACTTGGCTAAAAAATGCCTTAGTCGCCGAAATGTCTCGCGCTGCGAATTCAATGTAATTGATTGAACCATGTTCCATATTCATATTCTTATGCCTTTCCCTACTAATAATAGGGAGGGAGAGTTGAAGATCTAAGCTTAGACCGTCACCTCAAATAACATTACTTTTTGCGAACGACCGGGTAATCAGAACCATGAAGTTCTTGTACGAAGCCAGAACCATCACCGCTGTGTGTAATCCATACTTTTTCTTTCGCTCGCGTCATTGCCACATAGAATAACCGTCGCTCTTCAGCATAAGGGAATACATCTGACGATTCAGTCAACGCGCCATCAATATGAAGCTGCTTCTTCTTAGCAGGGAACTGCCCTTCGTCAACGCAAAGTATAATTACAAAGTCCGCTTCTTTACCTTTACTGGCGTGACAAGTCATAAATCTGAGATCGATCGAAGTGAAGATCTTTTTCCAATCTTCCAGTAATTCAGGTTTGTGGTAATGGTTACGCCCAAGCAACATCACCGACTTATTGGCTTTACCTTTCGACTGTCGGTTCAATTGATCGAGAATCTTCTCTACTTCTTTGCTTGGCGCACTGTACACCGCCTTCTGCTTCTGTTGCTTAAAGCTGTTCAGGTCCTTCGGCAATTGAATCGGGTTTTCTTGTACAAAGCGATTAGCGACCGCACCTAACTGATTGTTAAAACGATATGTGGTGTCTAGATGATGAATGGTCGAACTCTCAAAACGGTCTTTGAAGCCGGTCGTCAAATCCACATCAGCGCCCGCAAACTGGTAAATGGACTGCCAGTCATCGCCCACAGCAAAGATAGAAGCTTGGTGCTGCGCCTTCGATTGATTACAAAGCGCTTCAACCAGAGCAAGGCGATCAGGAGATATATCTTGGTATTCATCAATCATGATGAACTTCCAAGGAGAGACAAACTTACCCTTCTCGACATATTGAGTCGCACGGCTGATCATGGTCGAGAAGTCGATATGATTCTCTTCTTTTAACGCTTTCTGCCACGCGGTAACACATGGCCAACATAGTGAAAGCTCACTATTTAAACGTGTGTAATCTCGATGGTCGATTAGTTGTTGTTGTACTTCTTTTTTCGATAAGCCCGACGCGTTCAACTGCTCAAGTTGTTTTTCGAGCCAACCAATCAATTTGAGGTTTGAAACGTGGCTGCCAAGCTCGTCATCACCGGTCAGGTACGCGATTGGCCATTTAGACAGGTGCTTTTGCCAACGCTTGAAGTTGGTCGGTGTCATCCAATGCTTCTTCAACCAATCAATACACCATGCTTGGCGTTGATTATTGTCCAGCGCTAGAGGAGAGATAACAACGCGTTCGGTTTCTACTTGATTAAGTATCTTCAAACCTAATTGGTGGAAAGTACTGACTTGAACCTTTTCTGCTGATAAGCCAATTTTGCTGTCGAGGCGCTGTTTCATTTCTTCAGCGGCTTCACGACCAAATGCAAGTAATAGCAGCTCTTCAGCTTGCGCCTGATGGCTTTGCAATAAATAGGCGACGCGAGCCGTCAGAACGCTGGTTTTCCCTGATCCTGCACCAGCAAGGATGAGGTTATGGTCATCGTTCATCAAAACCGCGTATTGCTGAGACAAGTTCAACGGAGACGACTCACATTGTGCAAACAACACTTCCCAGTTTTTTCTTTCGGTCTCTAGCCATTGTTGGTTTCGTTCAGCTTGTTTAATCTCAGTTTCCGACAACCATGGTTGCATTCGAGCAAAGCGGTTTGGCATGCGTTGTGCTGCTTCTTCTAGCGTCATTGTCATATTGTCTAAACTTGAGTTGACCATATCGACCCAAGTATTGACTTTAGAATGCGGTAAGAAAGCAGGAAGTTGCTCCAGACGCGTCAATTCGGCTTCCCATTGAGGGACGTGCTCTGCGAGTTGTTCACACTGTGTGTCATGCCATTTCTGATACGCACCAACCGAGGCACGTGCAAATTGACGACACTGATCCCAAGGCAAGCCTTGTACTAACCAACTGCGTTGTTTGCCATCTTGTTGATTAGCAAAAAACTGCAACGATCCCCAAAACAAACCGCGCTTTATCGCGATCTTGCCACTCCAAATAGTAAACGGGATACGTTCTTCACTGCCTACTGAAGACAACAGTAGACGTGGACCATCAAGTTCGACCTGATGATATTCATTTTGAATAAAAAACTGTGCAGTCTTGTTAGCGCTTAGCTGCATTGGAGCGTGCTCTTAATTAGGAATATTGAATTTATATCATGATGCAATGAGAATTAATAATATCTCACATCTTATCGACGCTTTCATGACCATCTAGGGACAATTATGGATAAGTATCAAATTCTTGTGCTTGATTTCTGTTAGGATTATGGTTTTAGTGTGTCAAGTGAGCGACTGTGGACTTTTCTGCCAAATTGCGCCTCTATTGGGCGAATAAAACCATAAATTACAGCATATTAATACTCATCACCCTACTCGGTGTTGTGGTCCCTGCTTGGTATTATGGGCAAAACACGCTCATCACCCCACTCATTTTAGGTGTCATCGCTGCTGCTCTTGCAGAAAGTGACGACAGCTTTACTGGCCGTTTAAAAGCTCTCACCCTTACGTTCATCTGTTTTGCTATCGCTGCCTTTTCCATTGAGTTGCTATTCAACACACCTTGGCTGTTCGCATTAGGTCTTTTCGCCTCAACTTTTTCATTCATAATGCTAGGCGCGATTGGACCGAAATACGCGAGCATTGCATTCGGTTCTCTCTTAGTTGCTATCTATACCATGCTTGGTGCCCACGAAAGCACCAACTTATGGTTTCAACCACTACTGCTATTGACTGGTGCGGCTTGGTACTACTTCATGTCGATGATTTGGCAGATTGTCTGGCCAATGCAACCCGTACAGCAAAACCTTGCTACCGTATTCGACCAAATCGGCACCTATATGGGGTCTAAGGCAGAGCTGTTCTATCCTGTCTCTGACCTTATCCCACAACCACACCGAATTATTGAAGCCAAATTGAATGCTAGCACCGTTAATGCACTCAACATGTGTAAAGCGACGCTGCTTAACCGCTCCAAACGCGGACATATTGATGGCCCGAGTGACCGATTCCTAAACACCTATTTCATCGCGCAAGATATTCACGAACGTGTGAGTTCGAGCCATTACCGCTATCAAGAGTTAGCTAAACACTTCGAACGTTCTGATGTACTGTTTCGCTTTAAGTATCTGTTAGAAGCACAAGCAACCGCCTGTAAAGAAGTGGCGAGCTCACTTAAAGTGGGTGCGGAATATCAACATGGTGATAAATCTGTACTGGCGCTTGATGAGTTAATGTCTTCACTGAACCACCTTCAGCAACAGAACAAACCCGAATGGAAGTCGCTGCTGAATCAATTAAATTACCTATTCAATAACCTAGCCACCGTTGAAAAACAGCTCTCGAATATCAGTAACCCAGATGCTGAGAAGCTAGAAGAAGGTGTCTTGGACGATACTAATCCGCACACCTTAAAGGCAATGTGGCAAAAGATTAGAGCTAATTTTCATACTGATTCAATGTTGTTTCGACACGCGATTCGTATGGCAATCACGTTAACGCTCGGTTACGGGATCATCCAAGGTTTTAATATCGAGCGTGGCTATTGGATCCTACTGACTACGCTGTTCGTTTGTCAGCCAAACTACAGCGCAACGCGACAAAAGCTGACAGCGCGTGTCATTGGTACAGTGGCAGGCTTATTGATTGGGGTTCCGTTACTGACCTTCTTCCCTTCCCAAGAGAGCCAGCTAGTCTTCATTGTTATCAGTGGCGTTATGTTCTTTGCATTCCGCATCAACAACTACGGCTTCGCAACAGGCTTCATTACCTTGTTGGTACTGTTCTGTTTTAATCAGCTTGGAGAAGGCTACGCTGTCGTACTACCAAGGCTGGCAGATACCTTTATTGGTTGTGCTCTCGCCGTACTCGCGGTGATATACGTATTACCAGATTGGCAATCTAAGCGATTACATAAAGTCATGGCGGATGCTCTCGATTCTAATAAAAATTATCTGGCACAAATCATTGGCCAATATCGAGTCGGTAAAAAAGACACCCTTAATTACCGTATTGCCCGTCGTAGCGCACACAATAACGATGCAAACCTTACCGTTGCCATCAGCAGTATGTTGGTTGAGCCTGGTAAATATCGTACTTCAGAAGATGAAAGTTTTCGATTCCTCACGCTCAATCATGCCCTGCTGAGCTATATTTCTGCCTTAGGAGCGCATCGTACTCGTATCGATGATGAATCCACACACAAGCTAGTGTTGGACGCCCACCGTGTCATACATGAGCACCTCGACGCTCTCAATGACCAACTCTATTCCCATCAAGAGCAGTGTGAAGTTAAAAATTCTTATGACCCTGAACTTGATAAGCGTTTAAGCGAATGGCGAGAAGAGGATGAAAGCTCTGTCAGAATGGTCCTACAACAGCTGCATTTGATTTACCGAATGCTTCCAGAACTGCATACTTTAGCGACCAAATTTGCGGTCAAGGTTAAGATAGATAAATCGATCGACAAAGAAGCTTCTTGAACAACAAACAAAATACTGTAAAAACAAAAAGATAACCCAAATCGATCACATTTTTATCATCACCTGTAATTATAGTTTGCTCTATCAATATCCCAAATAAGATAGAGCAACTTCTTGCCTACCCTTGTTCTGCAAGGGCTAAGCGATTTTTACATTGTAAGAATTTTCTGACTTTGATTTACCAAACCATAACTTTGCCTAACATTTCTCGGACAAAAAACAACCAGAGCAATTTATAGTTGTCTTAGTTTTAGGAACACTCAAACTTCATTTAATATTCACTTAATCTTGTTTGATTTTCCGAATCAGTAGGCTATGCTCTATAGGGCATATGGATTTGAACAAAGGTCACACTATGAATACACAACAATTTGAAGCGTTTAAGGAGCAAATACAACTTCTTAACCCTCAGCAGCTTAAGGCACTTCAAGGCGAGATCGACGGCAATCTTATAACCGACAAGCCATCTCTTCTTACCGATGAAGAGTTAAACGCATTAAATGAACTGTTTAATTAATAGACAGACGTCACTATTTTAGCTTAAGTTCACCGTTTCATAGTAAGTTTTACCAAATCATCATTGCGCTCAATATATCGTCCACCTAGACTCAGCCCATACGTCAATAAAAGGTTCTGTTATGTCGATATCTGGTATTCAATCTGGTTACGCCATTATTCAGCAATCAACCAACATGGCTGAAGAAGCAGCAATCGAGCTCAACCAAGCCTCTAAGCAATCTCTCGAATCTGACAACTCTTTCCAAACTAGCGACTTCAGCTTTAATCAAATAGAACCTGAACAATCCATTTCGTTTAAAGACAAAGAACCTGAACCTGCCTCACCCTCAAGTGATGCCTTGATAAAACTGACACAAAGCGCAAATTACAACCGCGTGGGTGCCAGTGTGGTTGATCGTCAAAACGAAGCCATCGGCAGTCTTCTCGACATCCATATTTAGAACACCACCTCAAATAACCACTTTTTAGGAATCATTCGCTCCTTTTTGTCATTACAACCACACAAACTGTAACTCATTATATCAGGCGCTTGTTTCTGGTTTTTTACTCGGTAGAATCAGCGCAAACCAATTTTGCTGCACAAACTATACTTCATACTATTTATGCCAAAACTAAATCTGCATCGCCGTGACTATGTTTCTATTTTAGGAGGCGACATCTCCGCAGACGAATTAGAACAAAAGCTTCAGCCTCATTTTGAAAAGCCAGTGAATAAGCTGACGCCTAGCCCGTACCTGACAGAAAAGAATCTAACGCGTCGTTGGGCTGCTCTCGATAACCTAGAATCACAACAAGAACTGCTCGATCCTCATACGCAAAGTCAGATCCAAGCGTACGAAAAGAACATTGAGCACTTTATTGGGACGGTGAAGGTTCCAGTCGGAGTGTCTGGTCCGCTAAGAGTCAATGGCCTATTTGCTAAAGGCGATTACCTAGTACCGTTAGCTACTACGGAAGCTGCGCTTGTCGCGTCTTATAACCGTGGTTCTAAGCTGCTTACCGCTTGCGGTGGTGCGAGTGCAATGCTGCTGAATGAAGGTGTGACACGTACCCCTGGTTTCGCATTCCAAGGGTTAGTTGAAGCCGGTCAATTTGTAGCGTGGGCCGTGACCCAATATGAACAGTTTAAAACCTTAGCTGAATCTACTACTTCACACGGCAAACTTACCGACATCAATATCAACATCGAAGGCAACCATGTTTACTTGGTGTTTGAATTTCTAACTGGAGATGCCTCAGGTCAGAATATGGTGACCATCGCGACCAATGCGGTGTTTGAGTTCATCATAGAAAATACCCCAGTGAAGCCCGATCATGCTTTTCTTGATGGCAACTTATCGGGCGACAAGAAGGCCAATACCCAAACCCTGCGTAGCGTTCGTGGTAAAAAAGTCACCGCTGAAGTGAATATATCCCCAGAGCTTGTTGCTAAGTACCTGCATACCACGCCTGAAAAGATGGTTCAGTTTGGGCAGATGACCACTGTAGGTGGCGCTTTGAGTGGTACTATCGGCATTAATGCCCACTATGCTAATGCATTGGCTGCGCTCTACATTGCGTGCGGCCAAGATGCGGCTTGTGTGGCTGAATCGGCGATTGGTATGACTCGTATGGAGCTCAACAAAGAAGGTGGCCTATACGCTAGCGTAACACTGCCTAATTTAATGCTAGGTACAGTAGGCGGCGGCACTGGTCTGCCAAGCCAAAAGGCATGTCTAGATTTACTTGGCCTTCACGGCAATGGTAAATCGCAAGCCTTAGCTGAGGTATGTGCTGCATTATGTTTAGCGGGTGAACTATCGATTGTAGGCGCGTTTTGCGCCGGTCACTTTTCGCGAGCTCATCACAAATTAGCTCGTTAATAACCTTTATCCAATTTGGCTTGTGAGATTTTGTGGATTGCACAAGCCACTCTGAATGCGTGAGTCATAAATGGATTACTTACACTTATCTAGAGTGAGCCTTAAACACCTCACTGCGCTTCATATTATGCTAAACACCCACAGCGTTACTCAAACCTCAGAGCAACTGTGTGTAAGCCCTTCGAGTGTGAGTAAGACATTGTCTCAGCTGCGTGACATCCTCAATGATGAGCTCTTTTATCGAGATGGCACTAAGCTGATCCCTACTCCCTTTGCCTTGGAGATAGCACCCACTGTTCACGCGATTCTTTCAAGCATGAATGGGTTGCTTCATCAAAAGAGCTTTTCGCCTCAAAAATACCAAGGCAGTTTTTCACTTTCGATGCGTGAAAGCACTTTTGAAGTATTCGCTTCTAAAATCAGTAGAATCACCACCGAACTCGCCCCAAAAGCTAAGCTCAATATCTATTCCAAGCAGCAACTCGGCTTTGATGCTTTGCTCAGCGGTAAGGTCAACTTGATCTTGTTACCTCATGATATTTCCCAACCTCCGACAGATAACAAAGAGCTGGTTTGGGAAACTATTCTTCCCGATGAGATGGTTTGCTTAATGGGATCACAGCACCCTCTTGCCCAACAAGAACTGACTGTTGAAGGTTATTTAGACTATAAACATATTGGGATCTTAGATAACGAGCTCTCCAAACCTTACTTTGAGCAAAACTTAGTGCAATGTCATAAGCCAAGAGATATGGCGATATCAGTAGCGGATTTTGGTGCGGCCGCCGTATTGTGTCACCATACGTCCTTCTTGTTCACTTGTTCTAAACAATGGGCTGAACAAGCAAAACAAGCACAAGGATTAGTGAGTAAGCCGCTTCCTTTTGACTACGGAAAAGTGGCGTATAGTTTGGTGTGGAATAAACCCAATATGAATGATCAAGCGATCAAATGGTTGTGTGACCTGTTTTTAGAGGCTTAATATTTTTAGTAGCTTAATATCTTTAGAAACTTAACGTTCTTAGAAGCCTGATGGTCTGTTTAAACACCACAAACGTAAAGACTAGCTATAAACCTCTGGGGTTTGCATTGGCCTTTGAACGATCGTGTAGAGCTTGTCGTGAAAGCTCTGCATCTGTTTCTTCGTACATTTAGGCCATTCCAACGCCTCGCCAACCACACCATGATGCTGAAACGCATTTAGGCGAATTCGTACATCACTTGGCAGCGCCTTCAGGTAATTTCCAACCTGTTCAATTTCGTCTTCGAGATCACTTCTATTTGGAATATGCAGCAAGCGGACTTCATGTAACTTACCTTTCTCAGCCAAGTAGTTAATGGTTTCGAACACTCGATGGTTGCCTCTTCCCACTAACCATTGATGCGTTTCAGATTGCCACGATTTTAGGTCGATCATCGCACCATCAAGGTAAGGTAATACCCTATCCCAACCTTGTTTAGGTAAGGAACCATTACTATCAATAAAACACGTTAAGTGTGCCAATTGCGGATCGCTTTTGATCGCTTGAAATAGCTCGATGATAAACGGCAATTGCATGGTCGCCTCGCCACCCGAAATGGTAATACCGCTCAGGAAGAATTGATTGTGCCTAACCAGTTCAAGCAAACCTGATACCGTCATCGTGGTGATTTTAGGGCTCGACTTATGATCACAGATATCGATGCACTGATCGCAGTTGGTACACGCTACCGGATCCCACTTCACTTTGCCATCAACCATGCTTAAAGCACGGCTTGGACAGCCGCTAACGCAGTCTCCACAATGGTTACAGTGATTGATTGTATGCGGGTTATGGCAAGTAATGCAGTCAAAATTGCAGCCCTGAAGAAACAGCACCAAGCGGTTTCCCGGACCGTCAACACAAGAAAAGGTCAGCACACGGCTGACCTTCGCTTGTTTTTCTGTCTTATTATTTTTAACCCTAGCCATTTGAGTTGTTAGATCAGAAATTTTCATAATTCACATTGTTCGTATTCGAAACGCCTCACACACATAACACACGCACGTTAAAGCTATTCGTATGTCGGCGACATCTCTAAGCTTGCCACGCGTGGTTTACGCTCTAGTATGCCCGTGTTCTTCGCAGCCTCAGCACCTAAGAACGTGGTATTGGTACGTGAACCTTGTTCGTCGTATTTTGCAATATCAGATAACTTAACCATGTACCCTGTTACGCGTACCAGATCATTTGACGCTACGTTAGCGGTGAACTCTCGGTAACCCGCTTGAATCGCCCCTTTACACAAGTTGAACATCGCTTCTGGGTTGGATTTAACCGTTTCGTCGATGGTCAGAATATCACTGATACCAGAGGTGTAGAACTTATGGTGACCAGCGGTAGCACGAACGTAAGAGACTGGATCCGGTTCGGTGCCATAAGGAATACGGACACCCGGAGTCACATCTTCATCTAAACTAATACCGCCTTGAGCATGCAGCAGAGCTTTACCTTCCAGCCCATATTTCACTTCAGAGCTTTCGACGATCTCAGCCAGCTTTTCAGAGATACGGTGACCGAGTTGATTAGCTTGTTCATCGTGGCCATAGCGCCCTGCTTGACCTTCTTTTTCCATTAAGATGTTAACCGCTTCCGCCATGCCGTAAATACCAAACATTGGCGCAAAGCGATCTTCTTCAATCAGGCCTTCTTTGGTCAGGAAGCCTTCAAAAAAGTTAGATTCTTCATGTAAAAAACGACTACGTGCGTTCATCAGTTCAATCATGATGCCACTGTAGTTTGGCAACACTTGGTTTAAGAAGTCATCGCTACTGTGAGATTGCAATGCTGCCTCTTTTAAATTCATTCGAACTAAGGTGTTAGAACCCCCCGCTAAAGGAAGCGAGTTATAACAGCTTACAATACCAAAACGCTTATCGCCGTAAGCCTCGGCGTGCGCTGGATAGTTAGCGATATGTGGTTTACTGCACTCACAAATATTACTTGCCGCATGACGAAGTAGATCATCAGGTGTCGCAGCAGGGTCGTACATAAAGGTTAGGTTTGGTGCGATCTGCTTCAGTTCAGCGTCTACACGCAAAATTGTACGGCACACAATGTTATCGGTCGGGCCAATATTGACGTGCATAAACGCATCAGGGAGCGTGCGATCCAGCATGATCCAGAAAAGCTTGAGCTTTTGGTATACCTGCTCGTCAGTTAAATCACCAACAAATGGCATCAACACATCATCCAATTGACCTAAGTAAACCGGAATCGACGTCACTGAAGGAACGTGATGGTAGATAATGGTTAGCATGTTCAATGCTTCATCGAAATTGGTTGCCGCGCTAAGCTCTAAATACTCTGAGCCTTGATGTAAGTATTTAGAATAGTCGGGAAGTACATAGCGCGGCTTAAATGGGGCGTGCCCTTCAAACATGTCACATAGCACACCTTGTTGTAGGGCTTGCTCTACTTCATTGCTAACCGGCATATACGGTAGGCTCGCTTCAGCTTCTAAGGCAAGATAGCTCGACTTCTGTTTTGGTGACAGGTGAGCATCTGAAATGATATTGCTAAAGCGCTGTTGTTGCTCTGAAAGTGGTGAGGAAGTAGATGACGAAGATTGATGGCTCATGATTAAACCCTTTACTTTATTATGGGCTTATTTTATATCTCACGCTTATGTTTCCACTAATGAAATGTATGCAACACTATATTTCCAAAATGGAAATGAGTGATTTGTTAATTGCCTGAAATTAGTTTATCTATGAACGAAATGGGAAGGAAGAAGCCAGCGTTAGTGTTGATGTTGATGTTGATAGTGATAGTGAAGATACTGAAAAGCACTCACTGGCTCGCCTGTTTGAAACACAAACGACTAAAAATAGAAAACCCACATAACTGACCTTTAGATCGTTGATGTGGGTTTCGTTATTTTAGATGAGCATTACCGAGGCTAGCTCTAGGCATACACAGGATTACAGATAAGGAAGCACTTGCTTGCGCCCAACACCCATCAATACTTTTAAAGTACCTTGTGGCGTGTCAATCGAGAACGGAGTCGATACCTCAACAACAGAGAAACCGGCTGCACTCAATACATTCTCTGAGCGCTGTTGGCTTACACCATAGTCTTCACTGTCGTTCTCTAGATACCAATCCCAGTGTACAAACGTGCCATCGTTTTCAAGCAGCGTGTAAATAAGGCTGACTGTGTCTTGTAGGTTCGGGATAAAACCACACACCGAAGAGGCTACCACAAGGTCAAACTGGTTTCTGAATGCTGGATGCAGTGCTGCAAGCCCGCGCGATAAAATATCAACAACCGGTTCAACGTTAGGTAACTCTTTCTTATCTAACTCTTCAATCATCCCCTCGGAGATATCAAGTGCGATGATCTCTTTTGCTAAAGGAGATATTTTTTGGCTGAGTAGTCCTGTACCACAACCAAAATCAAGGACACGGGTTCCGTTTAAATCAACGAGCTGTGTTAACTGGTCAAATACGGACTGTGCGAATACTGCGGTCGCGGGATCTTTATCCCAATCAACGGCGTATTCGTCCCATTGTTTCGCCATCATGGCCTCCATCTTTACTTCTTGTAGGTTCGGAACTTGCCCAGAATAAACCAAATTAGTCAATTCGTCATAGAGTTATCATGCAATGATGGACTATTTCTAAGATAGTCAGCACAATATTCAGATAATATGCACCGACACCCGCTCAATATGGAAATGAAATGAACCTTTCTCAAGTCCAAGCCTTTTGTTCTGTTGCTGATTTAGGATCAGTCTCTGAAGCTGCCCGCCAGCTTGAATGCAACCGAACCAAACTTAGCATGTCGATCAAAGCCTTGGAAAAAGAGTTAGATGTTGAATTGTTCGTACGCAGCGGAAATCACGTCGAGCTTTCCGAAGCAGGTAAAGCCATCTACAAAGACTGTGAAGGCATGTTGGTGACAGCCGCACGAATTAAACAAACTTGCCTCCACGTATCTGGCGAGTTCAACGCAGAAATATGGATTGCCCGCGACGACTCATTACCCGATGAAATGTGGCAGAATTTATCTCATGCACTCAATAACAAGTACCCTTCGACTTCATTCAACTTCGTTCTGGCGTCCAGTGGAGACTTGGCAAACCTTGTTGAAACTCAGCAAGTGGATTTTGCATTTGGGGTCGATTATGAACGAGTAGACGACCCTCGAATTATCTACAACCCGCTCGGTAAGATTCGAATGATGTCTGTGTGTAAGAAAGGACATGATTTAAGTGCGATGCGACGAGTCTCTGATGAGGTATTGAGAAATTCGATGCAAGCGACCATGGTTTACCTCAATGAAAAAGATAATCCGGAGCTTGAGCCCTTCTCTCGCCGTCATATCGGCTTTTCTAGCTTCGACTTTATGTTAGATACGATTCTACGTGAAGAAGCTTGGGGCGTAATGCCTGAACCATTAATTCGCCATTTACTGCGTGATCAGGAGCTAGCTGTTATCAAGCACACTTACGGTCTAACACAAGAAGATTACTGTATGTTCACTGCTGCGGGTATGGCGGAACATCCAGGAATGAATTGGTTAGCAGATAAGATAAGCGACTATCTATTTGATTTCTAATTATACTTTTGATTTATAAGTCTATATTTTCCATATCCAAAGCTAGAAGCTAGAAGCTAGAAAACCATTACATGATCAACTAAGTAACGACCGTCTTCTTCAACCAATACCATTTCAGCCACAAACTCACCTTTAGCAATTGTGTAGGCTTGCTTCCACACAAAGGCGATTGAGTCAGAACGCCTAAACAGCGCGACAGACTCACGTTCAGCAAAAAAGCCATTGCTGTGCTGATAATGGTGGCACACTTTTTCTAAGTATTCAGGCGTAACAATATCCTTCATTCGCTGAGTAAAATCTCGGCAATGCTGAGCATGATCAACCTTAGTTGAACCTTCCATCAAGTTATCCATAATTGGGTTAACAATCACCCACAACTCGTTATCGCTGACATCGTCAAACTTCATATTTATCCACTCCTTTGTAATCACAGCCCAATTCCACAAACCATAGGATGCTTGCAACTGATATGTTTTATTAATCATAAACGATCTAATTTCACTTGCACATAATCCCCAAAAAACAGTCAACGCCAGTTTTATTGGCACCAAGAATTAAACTTAAACATTTGAATTACAACGAATTAAATGGAAGCCTCAAATAAGACTGATAAACGTAACCAGATAAGGTTTGTAAAGTTAGCTCAATATTAGAACAATGAAGTTATCAAAAACATCTGGAAAATATTATGTGTGACAGGAAAAGCCAAAACGAAAATCGAGTACTATTGTTCTCAGCCCTTTTAGCATCAGGCTTCGCAGTTGGCGGATTGGTGTTGGGTCTTCTCGTTGGCTCGATAGTCATAGTATTTGACGGTGTTTATTCTCTTATCAGCCTACTGTTAACTTTATTGTCACTAGCTGCTTCGAAATACATTAACCGCCCTTCAGACACTGAGTTCCCATTTGGTCGAGCAATCATCGAACCGATTGTTATCGCAATTAAAGCTGTTGTTATTCTGCTTGTGGTTGGTTATTCACTTTACTCAGCGATTGGTGCCTTAATGACAGGCGGTCGTGAAGTAGACGCTTCTATCGCCACTCTGTTTGGTATTTTTAACGTGTTGGGTTGTGGTTACGCTTGGTGGTACATCGCCAATAAGAGTAAGCGTATATCTTCAGGACTGATTCAAGCTGAGTCTAAACAGTGGCAAATGGATACGCTGCTGAGTGTAGCGGTAACAGCAGGTTTCGTGGCGGCTTGGGTAATTACATTTTCTCCGTTGGCAGAATATGCAGTATATGCAGATCCAATGATGATGTTACTTATGTCTTTCTACTTCATCAAAGTACCTTTCGACATGCTAAGAGAAGCAATGCGCGAATTGTTAATGATGTCAGCAACCAAAGATATTTGTGACGCAGTAGATAAGAATGTTATCGCAGTAGACAAAGATGCTGAGCAAGATTTAGAGTTAATGGGTGTAACGAAGGTTGGGCCTGAACTAAGAATTAACGTTGATATCCATAGCAACGATCAACAAGCTATTGCCGTCGATGATATTGAACGTACGCGCCGCCAACTTAAGCGACGCCTATCTAACATGCCTTATGAGCTTCAACTAAATCTCAATATAGCGAGTTAAACTTCCACCTAACAAATGAGGACAGTCCTCACGCTAGAACATAAACTCAAATTAAGACTGAGATGAAGCCTTTTCAGAAGCCGATGCCTTTGCCGTCGGCTTTTCTCTGGTTACCCACCAGCAAGCCAGTGAACCAACGGTAACCATACAAACACCCTGCCAAAAAGTCATACTCAATGACAAACCTAAAATAACAGAAGAAAGTAAGGTCGCAAAGATTGGCGTAAAGTA
The DNA here is from genome assembly GCF_963898195.1 of Vibrio sp. L3-7. Classification (NCBI taxonomy): domain Bacteria; kingdom Pseudomonadati; phylum Pseudomonadota; class Gammaproteobacteria; order Vibrionales; family Vibrionaceae; genus Vibrio; species Vibrio sp. L3-7. The sequence continues at coordinate 405,069 of NZ_CAWQUW010000012.1, forward strand.
AGACATAGTCGCGAGAAAAACCATATTGCCTCCCAGTATTGCCGTATTCCAAAGCGCGTAGCCTGCGCCCATACAAACTCCAGCAAGCACTAAGTCAATAGCTGCACCTGTTGTCATTACCATGCCGGTTTCATCACTCAATGCGTATTTGATCCACAGAGTGATCGCCGTAGCGATAAAGAAAAGCACGATCGCATTCTGCCCTTTGGCAACACGCTGGGTGTAATTACAATATACCGCCCAAATAATCGCACCAAAGAACGCCATAGAATACGTTTTGGGATTCGTCGCAATATTCGCAGCAATTTGATCGACAGAAAGACCTTGATCACCACTGATGCTCCAAGCCACACCAAAAAATGCCAAAAAGATACTTGGATAAACCAACCAATTAATCTTTTTGTCGCTCAGCAGTACCGCGAACAACACCGTCAGTGCAGGCCAAAGGTAATTGATAACGGCCATCTCTAAAGCTTGATGTCGGTTGTTTGCCATTCCTAAAGCCAAAGCCAAGAAGATCTCGTAGCAAACGAATAATGCACCACCTATCATCAAGTACGATTTAGAGAAGCGTGATAGCTTAGGTAAACCCATAACGCAGACCAACAACAGTGCGCTCACTGTATAAAGACTGGCCGCGCCACCAATTGGGCCCAGTTGTTCTGAAACGCTGCGAGACAGCGCGATTAAGCAGCTCCACAATAAAATGGCAGCAATGCCATAGCAGCTATAGCGATGAGTTTTCAGCACAACTCTTCCTTTTTTAGTTTTAGTTTTAGTTTTAGTAGCTAATCAAATTCGACATAACTAGCCAAACACAGTGTTGCATCTGGCTATCGATGAGTCGCTTATGAAGTCAAAAATCACTAACGACTATGCGAACAGAAGGGCTTGTAGGTCAGACAGAGACTTAACTTGGTAGTGAGGATCAATTCCATCTGGCGTTGCTTTTTCTTGGCTATTTAACCAACAAGTTTCAATACCAAAATCTAATCCACCTAAAATATCAGAGTGTGGGTTATCCCCTACCATCAGTATTCTTTGTTTCGATGGCAATCCAATAAGCTTGTGTGCATGTTCGAAGATCTCGGCATCAGGCTTAGCGACACCCACTTCTTCAGAAATGATGACGTGGTCGAAATATTCAGTCATCCCAGTTCGCTCTAAACGGATTGACTGTAGCTCGGTGAAACCATTAGTAATGATCCCCATGTTCACTTTGCCTTTTAAAGACTCCATCAACTCTTTCGCGCCAGGAAGCAAGGTACAAATATCAGCCATTGCATTTAAAAATGCACTGTTGAGAGTCGCGGTCGTTGTGTCTAGCTTTTCAGCCCAACCTTCGAAGCGCGTATGTTTAAGCTGAGCAGCGGTAATTCTCCCATCTTGGTAATCAACCCAAAGTGGCAAATTAACTTTTTGATAATCCGAATAATCTTGCTCATTGAACGTCACGCCAAAGCGTGAAAACATCAACTTCATTCCTTGAAAAGCATCAAAGTGGAACAAGGTTTCATCCGCATCAAAAAATATCCAATCGTACTTCATTCTATTTCCTATTATTCGCGCTGTTGAGCAGTGCTTGTATTTATTTTCTCGTTGCCTCAAGGGCCAGATGTGCATTCTACTATCAATTTTGTGAGCCTGAATATAGTTCTACGAATTTATAGAAAACAAGCAGCAAGTCATGATGTATCGCAAATTTTGCCACATATTAAACCAATACCATACAAGAAATACACCTAAGTACCGGGAGGTACCATGAAGCACTTCTTACCGTCATCCGTAATGCTCACTCCATTCCTTGTTAAATATTATGATGAAGAACCAGAAGACACCCCTGACGCCTTAGATACCAATGAGCCTCAACAACCTCAAATTGAAGGTAACGATGACTCAAGCAAACCATCGACACAAACTGAACTTGAACCGATTTTGAGTGAATAATCTTTACTTTTCATGGTTATAGAGCGCCATTCCGCTCTTAAATTAATCAATGGTTCGATATCCATTAGTGACAATAAACACATAAGAAAACCATAAAAACGATTGCTATATGAGCCCTATCACAACGCATAGCCACAAAGTGGTAGTTCGGAATCAAAGTTGTTCCAGATCAATGGTCGACCACTTGATTGCCGACAACATATAGGAAATTAAAAAATCATAATTAACGGAGTTTTCCAATGTCTACTGCATTTTATATCCCTACAATCAACTTCATGGGTACTGGCTGTTTGAAAGATGCTGCTGATAGCATTCAGTCTCAAGGCTTCAAAAAAGGTCTGATCGTTACGGATAAGATCCTTAACCAAATTGGTGTAGTAAAACAGGTACAAGACCTTCTTAGTCAACGTGGCGTTGAAGCCGTTATCTTCGATGGCACTCAACCAAACCCAACCACCACCAACGTTAAAGACGGTCTTGAGCTGCTTACTGACAATGATTGTGACTTTGTTGTTTCTCTAGGTGGTGGCTCTCCGCACGATTGTGCAAAAGGTATTGCGCTGGTTGCTTCTAACGGCGGAAAAATTTCAGATTATGAAGGCGTTGATCAGTCTGAAAAGCCAATGATGCCATTAATTGCTATTAATACTACAGCAGGTACAGCATCTGAAATGACTCGCTTCTGTATCATTACAGATGAAGCTCGCCACATTAAAATGGCTATCGTTGACAAGCATACAACACCACTTATCTCTGTAAACGATCCTGAGTTAATGCTTGCTAAGCCTGCATCATTAACTGCAGCTACGGGTATGGATGCATTAACACACGCAATTGAAGCTTACGTCTCTATCGCAGCAACCCCAATTACAGATGCCGTAGCAATCAAAGCGATTGAACTTGTACAAGCTCACCTGAGAACAGCAGTTGCGCACGGCGATGATATTGAAGCTCGTGAGCAAATGGCTTACGCGCAGTTCATGGCGGGTATGGCGTTCAACAATGCTTCACTGGGTTACGTTCATGCAATGGCTCACCAACTAGGTGGTTTCTACGACCTTCCACACGGTGTATGTAACGCTATCTTGCTTCCACACGTTCAACGTTACAACGCGCAGGTTTGTCCTGAGCGCCTACGTGACGTAGCCAAAGCTATGGGCGTAAATGTTGAAGGTATGACACCAGAACAAGGTGCAGAAGCCGCTATCAATTCAATTGTTCAACTAGCAAACGACGTGAACATTCCAACAGGCATCGCACAGCTTGGCGCTAAACTGGAAGACATCCCAACACTTTCAGACAATGCGCTAAAAGACGCTTGTGGTTTTACTAACCCTAAACAAGCGACTCACGAAGAAATTTCAGCGATCTTTGAAGCAGCAATGTAATCTAGATCCTAGGATCTGTTGGCCTTTTTCAGTTCAATGTGGTTCTAGACACAAATCAATATAAACACAAACGGACTCATCTTTTGAGTCCGTTTTCTTTTGCCCGTCTTTATTTTGATAACCGTTATAAACCACTAAAAAGTCGCATTATTTCTATCGCTTGGTTATAGTTAACCTATTGATATGTCAAATAACAAACAGGTTCCATTGAGTCGTTGGATAGTTAACACTTCATTATTGGCTTCACTCGTCTCCTACTCTGCTCAGGCAGAGGAACAAAACGAGTGCCACAGCCAGCCGTTAGAAGACGTGCCTGTCGAAAAAGCCTACCACTTCCTAAACAGTAAATTTTGCCAACCTGCACTGTGGTTTGACAATTTTTTTGTCGATGACCGCATTACCGAAGATGCAAGAGCTGGTACGTCTGTCCGTTGGTACAACGATTTCATTTACTCCGAGGGTGGCGAAGTCGAATACTCCACTAAGCTTAAAGCTCGTTTACACCTTCCTTTTGTGAGTAAACGTCTTAAATTAATATATGAATCTGTTAGTGATGAAGAATTCTTGGATTTTTTTCCTAACGACTCAGAAGAATTAGAAAGTGCTTTAGGTTTACGCTATGACGCTTATGCAAAAGGCTATAGTAGCTTCAATATAAAAGCGACATTACGTCCACGAATTGAAGCCCGCTACCGTTTTACCTACCCTTTGACCACAGATGCTGTGTTCAGATTTACACAACGTGTTTACCAAGAAAAACAGAAAACTGGAGAGATCACCGATATCGATTTTGATCTTTCACTAAGTGATGATTTCTTGGCTCGATGGTCGAACTTTGCAGGTTATAACGATGACTTAAAAGGATGGGAATATGGCTCAGGCTTGACCTTATATCATTACCTTTCTCAAGATCAAGCTCTGCAATATAGCGCGACGATTACAGCAACCAATGAACCTTACAATCATTATGAATACTCACAAGTGTCGATTACTTACCGGGAAAACGTGTGGAAAGAGTGGTTATTTTATGAACTCACCCCTCGTTACCAATGGGAGCGTGAACCTTACGAGAAACACATTGAAGAAGCCAATATCACGCTTAGGTTAGAAGTTTTGTTCAATAACGTTTAATCCCTAATTCCCTTGTAAATTCACAGACCAGAGAACCAAAAGAAGCACATCATTACAATGTGCTTCTTAATTGGAAATAACAAACGTAGATGTAGGAATTAACCTTTGTAGTTTCTTACTCGTGCAGCTTCGGCTTCACGCTTGTCGACAACCGTTTTACCGATTGGCGCCAATGAGATAACCGCTAATTTAAGGTGCTGAATTGCAAACGGAATACCAATGATAGTAATGAAACACGCTACTGCTGACATGATGTGACCAATCGCAAGCCAGATTCCCGCAAATAAGAACCAAATGATGTTCCCGATCATACCGAGTGGACTGGTGCCAATGTCAGTTTCATTCGTCAGTTCATCACGTGAAATCGCTTCTTGGCCGAATGGGAAGAATGAGAAATTACCCATTACAAAACACGCTCTACCCCATGGAATACCAACGATGGTGAGGAATGCGAGCAGTCCGAAGAACCACCAAGCCAGTCCCATAAATACACCACCAAATAGAAACCAAATGATGTTTCCTATTGTTCTCATGTTGTCTTCTCCAAATCTTTGAATGCTGTTTATTTATATGCCGAGTAAGGCAATATTTGTTCTAATAGGTTCATTATTGTTGAGTCTTTATGAACCGCTAATGAATCGTCTACATTTTCTGTAATTGATGTACGCCACGAAACGTCAAATCCGCATAGGGCTCAACCATTTTATTTGATACCATAAACGTAACTGGAACCTGCTGTTAAACAGTTCCCCACGCTCATCTATTCATAGCGTATAGGAAATTGTAGCAAGCAGTGCGACTCAACAACTAATTGAAGGCCGAATTTATGAACAACACTGAGCAACCTAAAAAGAAAATAAAAAACTGGGTGCCAATCGTCTTCTTCGGACTTCTCAGTACGGTTCCTGTATTCATGTTCTTAGTTGACGTGTACATCAACCAGTATATGTAACAGAGCCGGACATCCTAACTATATAAATGGATATAAGAACCCTTTCCTGTATCCATTTCTCAGTTCCAATTAGATCAGTTCTTCTTCAGTCAGCTCTTCTGTAATCAACCCAACCCTTCCGCAATCAAATCAACTCTCCGTAATCAAATCAGCTCTTCGTTAATCAAATCCAGTACATCGATCAGCTCATGATCAGGCAAATTTAATAAGTTATCACCAACATACCATTCAATCTTACATTGGTTTGGTAATTCGCTAATAGCTGGGTTTCCTATCCAAATCTTGTGTTTCTTCGCTATGTTATCTCTCACAATAATGCCGTATTCATAGCTCACAGGTAAATATAGGTGAAGCATGTTGACCTGCGGTTGCTGCGGATTAACAGTAAACTGAGGATAATCTAATAAGATTTGGTAGATCTGTTTTGTTCGCTCAAACAGCGATGGCATCAACTCTAATCGCTCATCAAACTGCATTGCAGCTGAAACCACATAAGGCGTTCGGTGATAAACATTGCCGCCCTGACGCTTCATCCACGCAGATGCTTTCGCCACAAAGGCTTTATCACCCAGTAACAGTGAACCACCGAGGCCGTTCAGCCCCTTATAAAGCGAAACATAGGCACTATCAAAACCCTTAGCAATTTCGCTGTATGGTTTTTGGTAATACGCGCCGCATTCCCACAAACGCGCACCGTCCATATGAAGGTGAATTGATTGTTCTTTGCAGTACTGCTTGATCGCTTCAAGCTCATCCCATTCTGGTAATTGGCCGCCGATTTCACGCATCGGTAATTCATATAGAGCGGCTGCAATCTCATCAGGCCACGCCTTTAAGTCATCAACATTCCAAGTGCGAAATACGTTGCCGACTGGAAGTACATTGAAGCGGTTTTGGAGCTGATACCCTTGGCGTTCATGACGCATAATATGACTCGATTCATGCATCGCCACTACAGGGTTTCTTTTCTCTTGGCACGCAATTTCTAATGCTGTGGGTTGATTCATGGTGCCGGTAATCACAAATACAGCCGCTTCATAACCTAGCAGTTCCGCGACTTTGTTTTCGAAGCTCTCGATAAACTCACCATCGCCGTAGCTATCATGGCTCACATTGTGTGTCTCACACCATTCAGCCATCTGAGCGAATGTTTGTGCTGGAGTCGGTTCTAGGTGACCGGAAAGCAACAAATCACATTGTTGACGCAAGTCCATGCTCATAGTTTTTCCTTTATTCATTGTTGTTCTATGTAGGGTTATTGGATTATTTACGTTACCCACCAACGGTGACATAAAATGCCCATATTCGCTTTTACTATTCGTGAATAATTAGTTTTACTCAGTCATCGGCGGCTTGTGCCGGAAATACTCAAATTGACGGATGTTTTATATAATTAAGTACCTAAAAACACACGCATCTAAATAGATAAGTATGGGCTAATTCGTTGTTGTTCAACCATTCTTCTATTATTGTATATCTATAATTCCAATAAATATTATTCGTTAATGGACAAAGAGGGCTATATGTCGAAAAATCGAGTCTTGGTGCTATTCGCCCACCCTTCTCAGCATCGCTCTGAAGCTAACAAACCCTTATTTGAACAAGCCAAACGCATTAACGGGGTTACCTGTGTCGACCTCTATGCTGAGTACCCAACCTTCAAGATCAACATCGACCGTGAACAGAAACGCCTGTTGGACCATGACATCATCATTTTTCAGTTCCCACTATATTGGTACTCAACACCCGCGATTCTTAAAGAATGGCAAGACCTTGTTCTCGAGTACGGTTTTGCCTACGGCACCGACGGTAATGAACTGCAAGGTAAAAGCTTGTTATGCAGTATCACCGCTGGCGGCAAGAAAGATGCTTATCAAACTGATGGCTATAACCACTTCACCATACGTGAACTGCTTCACCCAATCGAACAAACCGCTTCTTTGTGCGGCATGAACTACTTGGCTCCATTGGCTTTATTTGGTTCACGTACTGCGTTGGAAGAAGGCCGAATTCAAGATCACGTAAACAGCTATAAAACGCTTTTAGAGGCTTTTGTTGCGGGCGAAGTCGACCTTAAAAAGGCAAGCAAGGCTGAAAAGCTAAACCATTACGTTGATGAACTGATGAGCAGAGGTTAAATCATGACAGGATATTTTCTACAAGCATTTATCTATTTGCTTGCCGCAGTCATCGCGGTCCCTATCGCCAAGAGGCTTGGTCTTGGTTCTGTGCTTGGCTACCTGATTGCTGGTGTGGTGATTGGTCCAATTATTGGATTAGTTGGCGAAGAGACCACGACCATTCAACACTTTGCCGAATTCGGTGTAGTGATGATGCTGTTCTTAGTCGGGCTTGAACTTGAACCTAAGATGCTTTGGGCAATGAGAAACCGCCTTATGGGTCTTGGTGGTCTGCAAGTTGGCGGAACGACCGCTATCGTGATGGGGATTGCACTGTTCTTCGAACAACCTTGGACGATCGCTCTGACTATTGGTTTGATCTTTGCGCTTTCATCGACAGCCATTGTTCTACAAACGTTCAATGAGAAAGGCCTATCTAAAACAGAAGGCGGCAAAAACGCATTCTCAGTACTTTTATTCCAAGATATTGCCGTTATCCCAATGCTGGCGTTCATCCCCTTGTTAGCTCTTCCTGAATTGGTTGCCTTGGCAGAAAGTGCCGCCCAAACCGCAGCACATCACGATGAGCTAAGTTTGGTTGCAGGCTTACCAAGCTGGGCATATGGCCTTGTTATTACGGCTTCCATCGCAATCGTGGTTGTGGGGGGCCATTATTTAAGTCGCCCATTATTTCGTTTTGTTGCGAGTTCTGGCTTGCGCGAGATCTTCACTGCAACAGCACTGATGTTGGTGATTGGTATTGCCGCGTTGATGAGTCTCGTTGGCCTGTCGCCTGCGCTAGGTACTTTCCTGGCAGGAGTGGTGCTTGCCAACAGTGAGTTCAGACACGAACTGGAATCTAACATTGACCCGTTTAAAGGGTTATTACTTGGATTGTTCTTTATCACAGTAGGCGCAGGTATCAACTTTGGCGTTTTGTTTAACGATTTTGCGCTCATCATTGGTTTAACACTCGGCGTAATGACACTTAAAGCATTGGTGCTGTTCACACTGGCGCTGATCTTTAAAATCAAAAACAGCGACCGTTGGCTATTTACATTGAGCTTGGCTCAAGCGGGTGAATTTGGTTTTGTACTACTGAGCTTCTCAGCACAGAACCATGTGTTGCCTGCGGATATTGTTCAAACGCTATCACTGGTTGTAGCCCTCTCCATGTTCTTAACTCCAGGTCTCTTCATTCTGTTTGATAAAGTCATCCTGCCCCGTTACGAGCAAAAATCGAACGGCCGAGAAGAAGACAAAATCGAAGAGAAAGGTACAGTCATCATTGCCGGTATCGGTCGATTTGGTCAGATCGTAAACCGCTTGTTAGTATCAAATGACGTCAATACGGTAGTATTGGATCATCAAGCAAACCAAGTGGACTTGTTGCGCTCCATCAATATCAAGTCTTACTTTGGTGATGCAACTCGTCACGACTTACTGCATACCGCAGGTATCGAAGAAGCTGCGATGCTTGTTGTCGCTATCGACAATCAAGATTCCAGCGTCGAATTAGTTAAATACGTAAAACACACGTATCCAAAGGTGAAAATCTTGGCGCGTGCATTTGACCGTGGTCATAGCTATCGCTTAAGAGAAGCTGGCGCCGATTTTGTGGAATCTGAAACGTACCATTCAGCACTTGAAATGGGCGCACAAGCCTTGCGATCTCTTGGGCATCATCCGTTTTTTGTTGAGCAGCAAAAATCGACTTATCAACGTGTTGAAAGCCGTAAGTCTGAAAAGCTCTATCAAGCTTGGGCTGAAGCGGAAGAGAACCCGCGTTACGACAATAACTACCGACAAATCTTCATTCATCTGGAAGAAGCGATGAAAGAAGACATGAAAAAAGACCGTTCAGACAAACATTCTCGCTCCGAACGTGGTTGGACACCACCACCAAAAGGTTATGCTGACGGCTTTGAAGAAGAAGACTCTTAAGCATTCGTTCCTAGCCACAATTTAAAAAGCGGCTCTTGAGCCGCTTTTTCTTTCCCCATACCTTTCCCGAAGCCCGAACAAAACACCTTATGGGCCTAGACAGCGCATTCTAGATAGGTAATCCCTAGAATTTATGTGATCTACCCATTATTTTTAATTTCTAATCACTCTGCAAAAATGAATTCATTTTTTACATTATTGAAACATTCCACCGACGCATAAACCACACAGGTTAAGTGGGTATTATGCGGTAAATTTAACCACCTAAAGATCTGGCTAATTCATAACGTCCATTTTCTATGGGTTGAGTTACATTGCATATATCGAACCCCAGCTTACAACTTGCCACACAATCATTCATCTCCCGAATAAATAAGACATCATACTTACAAATTCAACTCGTAAAAATTAACATAAACGTTTCAAAACATGTCTATCGTTACAATTTGTAACGGATCGAGCTTATCGGTATAGTCCTGCACTTCAAAAAGTGAGGCGTTTACGCTCACCTTAAAGGAGAAAATAATAATGATTACCAATGATGCTGTAATAATGGGCATGTTAGCCGTTATTCTTGGCGCCGTTTTCGTTTCTGAAAGCAGCCAAAATAGCGCTTTAAAAAAGTTCTACTCGTTCGTTCCGGGTCTATTACTTTGCTACTTCATTCCCTCCTTACTAAACAGCTTCGGCATAATCGATGCGTCGAATTCTAAACTGTACTTTGTTGCAAGCCGTTACTTGCTTCCGAGTGCACTCGTTTTACTGATCATCTCTGCGGACCTGCGTAAAATCTTTGGGTTAGGTTCAAAAGCCGTCATCATGTTCCTGACAGGTACTGTCGGTATTATCATTGGTGGCCCATTGGCTATCTTGATCATCGACCAAATAAACCCTGACCTTGTATCTGGTGATGTATGGCGTGGCCTAACAACGGTTGCAGGCTCTTGGATTGGCGGTGGTGCAAACCAAGCCGCAATGAAAGAAGTGTTTGAAGTAGACGATCAACTGTTCTCTGCGATGATTACTGTAGACGTAATCTGTGCCAACATTTGGATGGCAATATTACTTATTATGGCTGGCCGTCAGAAGAAGATTGATGCGTGGTTAAAAGCCGATACTTCATCTATCGAAGACCTAAAAGAAACCGTTTCTAAGTACCAAGAAGAAAACGCTCGCCCCACGACGACGACTGATCTAATGAAGATCACGGGCATTGCATTCGGTCTTACGGGCTTAGCACACTTTTTCAGTGACATGATCGCACCATGGATCTCAACTAACGCTCCTGAGCTAGCGCAATACAGCCTGACTTCTGGGTTCTTTTGGTTAATCGTAATGGTGACTACGTTTGCGCTGATCGCTTCATGCTTCAAATCAACACGTAGCCTTGAGCACAGTGGTGCATCTAAAGTAGGCTCAGCATTCATCTACATCTTAGTTGCAACCATTGGTATGCAAATGGATATCACGGCTATTTTGGATAACCCTGGTTACTTCTTCATCGGTATCACTTGGTTAACTATTCACGCGATTATCATGATTGTGATGGCAAAGCTAATCCGTGCACCACTGTTCTTCATGGCAGTAGGTAGCCAAGCGAACGTAGGCGGTGCTGCATCGGCTCCTATCGTAGCTGCTGCATTCCATCCAGCATTAGCGCCAGTAGGTATTCTAATGGCTGTACTTGGTTATGCACTGGGTACATACGGCGCTTACATCTGTGGCCTAATCATGCAGGCTGCTGCACTAGGTTAATAAGCCTCTAAAACAAAGATGGCTAAAGCAACAACAAGAAAGGCTGAACGACGATAGTTCAGCCTTTTCGTTTCCACAGCCCTGAATCAAACATCGCCTTATTCAAATAAACCTGTAAGTTTGTTTTCCACGACAGGGCTAATATTAAAGCTCAACATGAAATCTGGACGCGTTTCTTCCTCTTTCTCAAGGTAATAATTCGCTTCAATTCCAAACTTCCAAGGACGCCCATTCAACACCGTTGTTTTACTGACACTTATATTTAACGGAATTTCCGCCTGATCCTTATTCCAGTCATACGAGAATGTCGGCGCAGAACCTATCGTCCAACCTCCTCCTAATATCTCCACCCAAAAGACTTGTGTCGATGTCTTGTTGATTCGAGTATCAGAATGGTCGGCTCCGTCTCCAGAAATACCATACAAGTGGTTGGGAAACATACCAACAACTCGCTCACTACTCGCCTTCCCGAACATAAATTCAGGCCCGACAGCAAATTGATCAGCCGTTAAGTCATTACTACCCGTTGGCAAAGAAGCAAAGAGACCGAAAGCGACAATAGTACCGCCCTCCATTTTAGGCGCATAAGCTAAATCAAATGAGATGTCTGTAACGCCGGACTGATCCATATGCTGCGAGCTTGCTGGTGTATCCATATGGAAATCGTTCTGTACATAAGAGATAGCCGGGCGGAAAATCACTTTATCACCATTATCCATTGGAAACGGCAATGTCGGCTGTAAGACGGTCGCGAAAGCATCTCCTCCTCCATCGTAACCACCTGAATACTGAAGCTTTAGATTGAGGCTAGCGTAAGCTGTGTTTGGGTTTGCAAGTTCCTTTGCTGCCTGTTCTGCTGCTTGATCACTTTCGGCTTTCGAAATGTCGACATTAGCGCTAGCAAAATTCGGCGTTAATAATATTCCAGTTATTATCAGTGCAAGTGGTTTACAATCCATGAGCCCTCTCTTCAATAGTAAAACAATAAGGTGTAACTGCTTATTGAGTATTTTAGAGATTACTGGACAGTAAAATGGCCATTAAGTGACAGAAGGGAATTAGCGAAGCCTAGATAAAGAAACAGACAAAGTATGGATACAAAAATGCCCCAAATCGCTTTGAGGCATTTTTAATTAATCAGGAAGCTCGGGAGTAGTTACTCCTTTAGCTTATTCCCAATCTAGAATTACTTTACCAGACATACCAGAGCGCATCATGTCGAAGCCTTTCTGGAAGTCGTCCACTTTGTAATGGTGAGTAATGATTGGTGTTAGATCTAGGCCAGATTGAATCAAAGAAGCCATTATAGACAATGGCGAATTAAGTCATTTAAAAACAAAAGCTTAAAAAAAATCAAAATTGACAATGGCGACAAAATGGCGACATATTTTGAGCTATCAGATAAAAACCAGAAACCTAAAAAATAAGGTTCCCGCTAATCCGCGATGAACCTTTTGTCTATGTTCGATTTAGTGGCTTTCAGTAAATATACGCACGTATCGACATCAGATAACTTTGATTGCCCATACTATTTAGTTGATTGGTTAAAGTTATACATTAACGATTGCTTTAATGCCGCTTCTAACCAACCATAAGAATTACAGTCTCTATGCGTTATTTATAGTAGATTTCAAGTAACTCATCACTCTCCCATTGAGTTACTAAATATTAGTAATACTTATCACAAAATATGTCTTGTTAGCGCACTATGATTTCGACTTAACGCCATTACATCATCTACCAACTTCTCGATTTGCTTTTGCTGCATTTGCATTCGGCCTTGAAAGCTTTGGTATTCACTTTCATCCACTAATGCTAGGTCGTGTTCTCGCGCTTGCTGCTTAAGTAACTGCAGTTCTGGGGTTTGACTACGCAATTCATTTTCTAAGTCTTGTTTAAGTACTCTTTTTGCCAATGCATGTTCAAAGCCATGCTCTTGTGACCAAGCATTAGTATTGAATACAGAATTGTAGTGCACATGTACAATTTGCGTTGTTACGTTTTTCGCCTTGGCCAGTTCAAAGATTAAGTCGTTTAAGGAGAGGTCTTGTGGAACGGTTGGAATAGGAAATGCTGGATCTTGGTTTGTTGTCATACTGTCAAAAGCACGAATGACATTAAGATGGAACTTTGGACTAATCCACATTGCGTATGAGTAGACCAATTCTTTGCATACCCACGTCCCTGCACTGTTGCCGCCACGTTTAGTTTTTACAGCAAAGTGAGAATTAGTATTTTGGTCAAAGTAAGAATTCTTACTTTGCTCAATTTCTTCAATTATGTCTTGAGTTTGCTTGTTCTTAAGAAAATGAACAGGCTTATGATTTTGATGCCCACCACTCACTTTATGTAGATCATTTAATGAGTACAAGTCATCTAGCACGCGGATATCTTTTGAAAAGATTGTTAAATTTGGCATGGTTGCCTCCTTGGGGATGATCTTTAAATCACCACACAAAGGGACTAATCTTCGGGTGGTGAGCTGAACAAGGTTAGTCCTACCGCTCCCAAGGTTACGGCCAGCCGAAGCTGCCTCGCCCAGCCCACCATAATGCTGATAGTACGTTTTATAAGTAAAACGACTATGTTCAGGTGTGCTGAAGCTGCACATAAAAAAACCAGCAAAAGCTAGCGTCTATGCGCCTTGGGTGTATATTGCGGGGGACTAATCCCGACACTGGATTTTGCCAGTGCCGTTACAGATTAACGATGTGGAAGATCGGTGTCAAACGTTTAATAACGTTGCATATTGTATAGAGCGCGGTTCTTATAATCAGTTTGCCTCACCTATGAACGTAGACAGAATCGAGACAAAAACAACTCCAGAGCACACACGCAGTTCCAGAGTCACACTAAATTATTAACTAATTTAGATTCATTTTATTTGTAACTATTGTAATTTTAGCCACCCATACAAATACGAATGATAAGAATTATCATGAATTGTTTAAAGAAAATAATAGTTTCCTCATTTTTCCTCTCACCAATACATTGTTATTCTACAGAAATTATAGGGGAAGCTTTTCAATCGAATGACTCTTACGAAAATAAGATTAGAGATAAAAAATCGTTAGAGTTAGAAGCCCCTGACTGTACTGGCAACTCCTCTTGGATTGATTACCCTTCCTTACCTCAAGAGCCTACAGAAACGAGTAAATCCGATATTAATTGCAGTTTTATGCAGTTTGCATGGCAATCTTTTGCTTATTATACCAGTGACAAGACACCGGATTTATTCTTGAATATGATGCCGAAAGACAGAATATTTAAAGAGATACCCGATAGTTGGGACAATAAAGGTGATCAAGGATTAGTACAAAGTGAGATCCTTCAAGCCGGCTCTAATTTCCCATTGAACGATCAAGAAGGCAATCCGGTCTTCTATCAACAAAGTGTCAATAAAAAATTCTACAATGACATCGTCAAACACGGATTAAACAATAGCCAATGTGTCGCCGATATTGACAGTGGGAAAACACCGTTTGAAATATCCCCAGGCTCCACTGAAGTAAAAACCTCATGGAAATTAATATCTAATAACGACAACCCTGAAAAATTTTTCACTATTCATAGAGATGTTGAGATCGACGGGGCAGTAAGGAGTAATGTTCTAATGGGCTTGGTCGGGATTCATGTAGTGCGAAAAACAAGGAATCATCCTGAATTCATTTGGACCACATTTGAACACAAGGAAAACGCTCCTGATTGTGCTGATGTTCCTAACCTATCAAATTTTGAAAAATCAGGTAAATGGACATTTTTCAACCCAATGTCCTTTCAGAAAGTGAATACTTACTTCCCTGGTAAACCTACTCAAGTCTGTAGAGAAACACCCTATGGGGTTGGTGTTTTAACGAAAACTGAAGTAGCTAAAGATATAAAAGCGCTTAACGAGGCAATGTCAGATTATTACCAATCACGTAAATCTGTTTGGTCTAACTACTTCCTTGTGGGCACATCTTGGACAGTCTCAAACGAGAGTGATTTAAATAAAGGAGAGGTGCCTCCCTCTTGGAAAAATGAAATAGGGGGTTCGAAGTTATTATCAAACAGTACAATGGAGACCTATGTCCAAAACCCTCAATGGTTTGCTTTAGTGCATCCTAAAGAAGATAGGGGCTGTTTTGCTTGTCATAAATATGACCCTTTAACAAAGAAAGCCTTACATTTAAGCCATATGTTTAATGCGGCCCAAGATTACGGTCAGTGTTTTCTTTAAGGCTTGATTTAGAACCTAAAAATTGAAACTTCCTAACAAAGAGTGATCGGCTTTCCACTTTTATGATCTTACCCTTTCAGATTAAAAGGTTTTATAGAAATTAACGTTAATTAAACCGCATAATAACATTTCACAGCTCAACACAATTCGTTGGATTTATAATTATAAAGAGTTAAGTATGCGCTCCAGACACCCTTGGTTAGACCGCTTATTCAGTCCCCACCCTCAATGGGTCTATAAGACTGGTGTTATGTTATTGGCCCTGTTGTTTAGCTTATTGGCTTCATTAGCAACCAGTCTTTATCAAGTTCATAATGAAATTAAGCATGACGTCGACTACCTCGATCAAATCGTTTCTGTTGCGATTAAATATGGGCTTGAAAAACCCATTCTTTCTGAAGCCAGCGTCGCTAGCGGTGAATGCTCCACTGACACTATAGAGCAGTTAGAGAAGCTTTATGTGTCGCATCTACTTATGTCGATACCCATCGTTAATCTTGATAAGCAGAAACCTTATACCTATTGCTCTCCTTTCGGCGTTGAGCAATTTGAACAACGTAATTTTAAGAACTTACTCAGTACACAATTAAAAGGGGAAATGTGGCGTTTAGCGATTTATTCTCTCTCCACAACCCCAAAACATCCCCCCTATTTATACGGTTCGAATGGACAATATGGCTTCCTCTTTCCATTACGCACGGAATACCTTTTTCTTGAAAATGATTTAGACCATCAACGCTCTATTCGTTTATCTTTACCAAAAGAAAATTACACTATCCTTGAAATAGGCAGTTTGCCCAATGCTGATCGCCTGTACTCGAACTCAGTTGCTTCAAACTATCTTCCTCTTACCTTTGAATCCTCCGTCTCTGCCTCACGAGTGCTTTCGAAGTTTAAGCAAAACTTGTGGCCGGTCACCACTTTACTCTTTATGATTTCACTCACCATTCTTTGGTTATGTGTTTCCTATTGGCACGCAAAAAAAGAAATTGCTCTTCAAAAAGCGGTTCGAGACGCCCAGTTTTTCCCCTATTATCAACCCATTGTAGACGCACAAACAGGTAAAATGCTCGGTGTCGAAGCTTTACTCCGATGGCTTCCCTCTGATGGCCGCGTCATAGAACCAAGCAAGTTCATCCATTATCTAGAGCAAAGTGGGGATATCATTCCAACAACAGAAAATCTCATTACAACCATTTACCGCGACTTATCGTCTTTGATGAGTCAAAACGCTGAGTTTTATTGCAGTGTCAACATCACTCCTCTGCACCTACAAAATGACGATTTTTACCACTATTTAAAGCGGTTTCAGCACGACTACTCAAAACTGACGCTTGAATTGACAGAACGCCAACCGATTGAAAATTTGGCGTTTGCCAGTCAGCGCCTCGCCTTACTCAAAACATTAGGACTTAAAATAAGCCTTGATGATGCAGGTACCGGTTATGGCGGAAACTCCTATTTGCATTATTTCGATATTGACACTATCAAAATAGACAAAATGTTTACACGCTCCATTGATGAAGGAAAATCCGCTGTTCTCGATGGGTATATTAAAATGGCTAAGCAGTTAGAAATGAATCTAGTAGCGGAAGGGGTTGAAAATAAGCTTGAAGCTAACGGGCTTTTATTAAGAGGCGTCTTTCAACATCAAGGTTACTATTACGCTAAACCTATGTCGATTGAAGATCTCCATCGCTGGGCTTTAGATTATGGTTATACTCACGAGCGGGTTAGTGAGGCGCTCAGCTAAAAACATCACGGAGCTTACCTTAGTCAACAACGAAAAGATGCTCTTACTAATACTCGTGGTTTAGCCTATTTGAGTCCATAAAACGAACACGTCGGGAGTAAAGAAGATAACCACACTCTTTGCTCATTTGTGGCATCACTTACTTAAAGTGGTCCACCAAGGTCCCCTTGTGGGATAACGAACCATTCCCGCCTTACACATCAGAACATGTACGTCAGAAAACCCTTTTGGCCCGTTCTTTCACGATAGGTCGAAAACCAAGTCCCTTGTGCGTTGCTGATGCTTTCAAACATTGTCATCCCCATTGATGTTGATTCATACTGACTACGTTGATATCGCAGTCTTTGAGATCAAAGTCGAAAAACACATTCGTCGGCTTTTTATTCCATCTGCATACCAACACCCGCATCACCGTAAGAGTGGCTGCCTTCACTATTGCAAAAAGCGCCGCAGATGGGCGCAGGCCTGCGTAATATG